>JAEUVO010000053.1 GCA_016786885.1 Chitinophagaceae bacterium
ATCAGGTCGAAAACAAGGGTGTCTTTTTGCATGCCGCAAAATTAAGAGAGTAGAAGGAATGAACCCCGGTAAACTATTCAGGTTTTTGTTTACTGTAAAAGTGCTATTTTCGATGGCTTTTGATTAGTTACCCCGATTAAACGTCGGAAAAACCTCGTTGGCTCAATACATGAAAGCTATTATACCAGTGGCGGGAGCAGGTACTAAACTGCGACCTCATAGTTATACTCAACCCAAGGCACTCATTCCATTAGCAGGAAAGACGGTTCTTAGTATTATCATTGACCAGCTGAAAGAAGCCGGGATCAATGAGTTTATTTTTATTGTGGGGTACCTGGGAGAAAAGATAGAGGATTATGTAAAAAATAAATACCCTGACCTTACTGCTCATTATGTTCATCAGACCGACAGGCAGGGGGTAGGACATGCTGTTCGCCTTACCGGAAACCTGGTGAACAAAGACGAAGTATTTGTAGTATTGGGAGATACTATCTGTGAGTATGATGTAAAAGAAGTGGTGAATAGCCCTGACTCGATGATCGGGGTGAGGAAAGTAGATGACCCCCGTGATTTTGGGGTGGCAGAGATTAACGAAGAAGGGTACATAGAACATGTGGTGGAAAAACCACAGATACCTAAATCGAATATGGCCATGGTGGGTATTTACAAGATCAAAGAAAGTGAACAGCTTTTTCAATGCCTCGAGAATAATATCCGCCAGGGACTTCGCAGTCACGGTGAATACAGTCTTACAGATGCATTGGATTGCATGATAAAGAATGGCGCTAAGTTTAAATCTTTCAAAGTAGAGAACTGGTTTGATTGTGGTCGGAAAGAAACTTTGCTGGAGTCAAATGCACTTTTACTGAAGAAATTCGCCCGGGAAACTTCTGCAGACCAGTACGAAAACTCGGTGATCATATCCCCGGTTAGCATAGGCGCCGGCTGTGTTATTAAAAACTCCATCATAGGCCCCAATGTTGCCATTGGAGAGAACACTACGGTGGACTATTCCATTGTCAAAGATTCTATCATTGGTTCTTTTTCCAACCTGTACGATATAGTATTGGATGATTCTGTTATCGGGAGTGATACCAATCTCCGGGGAGAATCCCGTTCACTGAATATCGGTGATAATACAAGTATTGATCTTGGATAGTTAAGTCCCTTGTCATAATTATCTTTACTGGGACTAAAGATTAATGACTAATGACTTCTTTCTCAAATCGCATCACCAAACTTTTCAGTATTGATTATCCCATCATCCAGGCAGGGATGATCTGGGCAAGCGGCTGGCGGCTGGCCAGCGCAGTAAGCAATGCTGGTGGTTTAGGTATCATTGGTGCAGGATCTATGTACCCGGAAGTTTTAAAGGAGCACCTGCAACAATGCAAGGCAGCAACCAGTCTCCCATTTGGTGTAAATCTCCCTTTGTTATATCCAGATATTGATAAGCATGTTCGTATAATTATTGAGGAAGGGGTGAGAATTGTTTTTACCTCAGCGGGTAATCCCAAAACATGGACCAGTGTTTTGAAGGAAAATGGAATTACAGTAGTACATGTTGTAAGCTCTTCCAAATTTGCCAAAAAAGCGGAAGAAGCTGGTTGTGATGCCGTGGTGGCAGAAGGGTTTGAAGCCGGCGGGCATAATGGGAGAGAGGAAACAACCACTATGGTACTGATACCGGCTGTTGTAAAAGCAGTAAAGATCCCGGTGATCGCTGCCGGGGGTATAGCAACAGGCAGGCAGATGCTGGCGGCCATGATACTTGGAGCAGAAGGTGCCCAGTTAGGAAGCCGCTTTGTAGCTAGTGAGGAGGCCTCCTCACATATAAATTTTAAAAAGGCAGTGATCAGTTCACAGGAAGGTGATACACAACTATCCTTAAAGCAACTGACACCCGTAAGGCTGTTAAAAAATGATTTTTTCAGGCAGGTGCAAGAGGCCGAAATAAAGGGGGCAACTATTGAAGAGTTAACTACGTTACTGGGTAGAGCGAGGGCAAAAAAGGGAATGTTTGAAGGTGATCTGAAAGAGGGAGAGCTTGAAATAGGCCAGGTAAGCGCCATTTTAGATGATATTTTACCGGCCGGCCAGATAGTGAAAAATGTGTGGAAGGAATTTACAGACGGTTTGGTAAATCCGGTGAAAATGCTCTAATTTTAAATCTACCACCAGAGAAAAGGGAAGTGCTGAAGGGTTATTTTACAACCATTCAAAAAAGTACAATGAAACAAAAATCTCTACTGTTGGCATTTTGCCTGTTGGGCTTTGTTGTTGCAAAAGCAAACAACGGACCTGGTGATGGTAAAAAAGATGAGCTGAATGGCATTGTCGTTCATTCAGAAACAAAAAAACCTTTGAAAGATGTGAGTGTTACCGCTTACCTCGTATCCAAAAAAGAGAAAATTGTGCTGAGTGATGATGAGGGAGGTTTTTCATTTGATGAATTAAAGCCCGGTACATATAAATTTGTATTTGAAAAATCCGGCTTTAAAAAGATCACAAAAGAAAAAGTGGTTATAAAAACAGACGAAACTTTCCTGATGAAGATCGAAATGATCGAAATGAGTGATTTTGAGATCATGCCCTCTCCGTTTAATGTAGGAGGATTATAAAAACTAAGTTTACAATATAAAAGACCCCTTTCAATTTATTGAAAGGGGTCTTTGTTTTTCACGACTGGTTTTGGCAAACTTTATCGATCAGTCCAGGTTCATATCAAAATCATCATCATCTTTTTCTATGCTGAACTTTTTATGTTTTTCCAGGAACTTACGATACTTATTATAAGTCTGTTCAGAAGCTTTCTTTCCATTGATTAAAAGTTCACCATCCTTATGTTTCAGGGTGTAGCCTTCCTTTTTATTGATCAGGCCATCACTCTCTAACCCATTTACAAACTCCTTGTATTCTTTGATCTCTGCTTTGGCTTTTTCAATTTCTACTTTAGCATTGGCTAATTCTTTTTCCAGTTTTGGGCCAAGGTCTTTCATTTCTTCCTGTACTTTTTGTAATTCTTCCTGTACATGTTTCATGTCGATATTTTTTACTTTGTCCATCTCAGCCTTCATTTTATCCCAGTCTATCTTCGCCATGGACTGCTGTACTTCCATCTGGATTTTAGCCATGTCAACCTGTTTCATGGCATTATTTATTTCTTCTTTGATATTGTTCCAATCTACTTTAGCAAGGGAAGTTTCTACTTCTTTTTTGATCTTGTCGAAGTCGACTTCCTTCATGGCTCTTTCTATTTCCAGTCTTATTTTATCGGCATCAATTTTTTTCAGGGCTTCTGAAAGTTCTTTCTGCATTTTATCCATGTCAATTTTTAAATCTGCTCCGTCCAGTTCTGCAAGCACATCATCAAGATCACGGATCTTCTTTTCCCGGTCTTTTGACTTTTTGGGAACAGTATCATTGGCAGATTGCTGGTATTGACCCGGAGACTGGCGGTGATCCCAGGAAATGAGCCCGATGGTAAGGCCTGCGGTAAGCAGAATAAGAAATAACCTGCCGGTTGTGAAGGTTGTTGGTTTCATAAACGAAAATTTTAAAGATTGTGTTTAAATTGTTTTTCACGAAATACTTCGTATCAAATATACGACTGATTTCGTATTACGAAACATCCTTGCCGGGAAAAGGGAAATTTTAACAAAAAGCCCCTTACCATAGGGTAAGAGGCTTAAATAAGTACATATTATTCATTAGTTTTTTCGAAATGCCCAGCGGATCATTTCTTTCCAGGTGGGCTTTTTGCCATACATCAGAATACCTGTGCGATAGATCTTTCCGGCAAACCATACGGTGAGAATAAAGCCAAGTACCAGCAATCCCATAGACAATCCTAACTGCCACCAGGGTACAGTACCCGGTACACCATATGGAATTCTTGCCATCATTACTATAGGCGAGCTGAATGGGATTATGCTTCCCCATACAGCAATCGGACCTGTTGGATCAGATATTGCGGCTGTCATTAAAGCTATAGATATAATGACCAGCATGGTGATAGGGAAGCTAAGTGATTGCGCTTCCCGCATATCTTCATTCACGGCGCTGCCAATAGCGCCATACAGGGATGAGTAAAAGAAAAAGCCTGCCAGGAAATAAAACCCAAAACAAAATAGTATCAGCGGCACATTCACACTGGTAAATATTTTCTGCATGCTGCCCACCATTTGTGTAGCCATGCCACCTGACCCGGATGCTTTACCTATATTGTATACAATCAGTATGAATGCTATCCATAAAAAGAACTGTGTTAAAGCTACTAACCCGATACCGAGAATTTTTCCCAGCATCATCTGGAATGGTTTTACTGAAGAAACAATTACTTCAGCAATACGATTGGTTTTTTCTTCCATTACACCCATCATTACCTGCGAACCATAAATCAGCAGTATGAAATAGATAAGGAAACCGGCGATATAACCAATCCCCTCTGCTGTTTTTGCATTTGCATTTTCGTCTTGTATATTTTTGGGTGTTACGCCAAGCTTCTTTGTCAGTATCTGTTGTTTTGTAAGGTCTATCTGCAGGCTGTCATTTTTAATATCACTCCAGATCCTGTTGAGTTTGGCTTCCACTGCTGCAGTAGATCCGCTTCCATATGATTTATTGGATTTAAAGAAAAGGCTGTCAGAGCCTTCTTTCCAGTCAATCGCCGGGATTACAATATACCCATCATAGCCGGCCGTTTTATAATCGGCAATTACTTTATCAGCGTTTCCTTTTACCAGTGTAAGTACAGAACTGTTATCTCTTACGTTCTGCTTATTGATCGCATCGTTGGAAAAAAAACCTGAATTGTCAATAATAGCCACATGCAGATTTTGTTTGCTTTTTTCTGCGATAAAGCCCATCCCGAATATTAAACCCAAATAAAGCAATGGGAATAGCAGGGTAGAAATGATAAAAGTTTTCTTCCGCACCCTTGTCAGGTATTCTCTTTTTATTATGATCCAGATCTTATTCATGACAGATGGTTAAATGGTAAATTAATTTATGCCTCTATTTTTTGAAACTGGCGGGCTGTAGGTGTTCCTTCTACCAGTTTGATGAAAATATCGTTGAGTGAAGGCAGTATTTCATTGAAAGATTGAATAGCGATTCCCTGTTGCAACAAGTACTGCAATACAGCATTCGGGTTTTGCCCTTCTTTTATCCGTATCACATGTGAGTGATCTTTTGATCCGATCAGATCAAATGGTGCAATACCATTTACAGATGATAAGGCCTGTTCTGTACCAATGCTGAAGAGGTTCTCTTTAAAATCCTGCTTTACCTGCTTCACTGTTCCATCCAGTATCTTTTTTCCTTTATTTACCAGTACAATATGATTACAGATCTCTTCCACCTGTTCCATACGATGTGTGCTGAATATGATGGTGGAACCACTTTGAGCCAGGTTGAAGATTTCATCTTTGATCAGGTTACTGTTAACAGGATCCAATCCGCTGAAAGGTTCATCAAGGATAATAAGCTTTGGTTCATGCAAGACCGTGGTGACAAATTGCAGTTTTTGTCCCATTCCTTTTGAAAGATCTTCCACTTTCTTATTCCACCAGCTTTCCATTTCAAATTTGAGGAACCATTTTTTGATCTTGGCCATAGCATCTTTATGGCTGAGCCCTTTCAATTGTGCCAGGTACATAGCCTGTTCGCCAATTTTCATTTTTTTATACAAACCCCTTTCTTCCGGCATATAACCGATATAACCTACATCATTAACAGGGTCAAATTTTTTGCCATCAAAGATGATATTCCCTTCATCAGGATAGAAGATACCGGTGATCATTCTTATCAAAGTGGTTTTTCCGGCGCCATTCGGCCCCAGTAAACCAAATATCTGCCCCCGTTCTACTGTAAGGCTGATATCATCAACTGCTTTTTGAGTGGCAAAGTATTTTCTTAGATTTTGTAATTCAAGAATAGCGGCCATAGTGATGGTTTTGGAATGTAAAATTAGTTGTCCTGACGAAATGATGGGCTGAAATCGGTAAGTGGTGGTTATACCAGTGCAAACTGCTTAAACTGTAGTGTGAATTATCAGCTAAAGAATATTTTTATCTGTTTTGCCACCCTTTCACCATCCATAGCGGCGCTAACGATACCCCCAGCATAGCCGGCACCTTCACCACAGGGATATAAATTCCTGATTTGCGGATGTTGTAAGGTGACCGGGTCTCTTGGTATGCGGACAGGAGAGGAGGTTCTTGATTCTGTTGCTACTACAATAGCCTCATTGGTGAAGTACCCTTTCATCTTTTTACCATATTCCTTAAAGGCCTGTTGCAGGCTTTTATGAACAAATGGCGGTAACACCTCTTTTAATGAAGAAGAACTGACACCTGGTAAATAAGAACATTCAGGAAGGGAGGAAGAAATTTTATTTTCGGCAAAATCAACTAGCCGTTGGGCTGGCGCTACAAACTTTCCTCCTCCTTTTTCAAATGCTTTTTTCTCTACGGCTTGCTGAAAGAACATAGCCGCCAGCGGTCCATGCTGTTTGAAGGATTGAAAATCTTTTTCTTCCACTGTTACCACAATACCACTGTTTGCAAAAGGGTTATTTCGTTTAGAAGGGCTCCATCCATTTACAACCAGTTCACCCGGTGAAGTGGCTGCGGGAGCAATAATGCCACCCGGGCACATACAGAATGAAAAAATCCCCTTTCCATCCACTTGCTGCACCCAACTATAGGAAGCCGGAGGTAAGAAATCGCCACGGACCGGACAATGATACTGACTGCTGTCAATGAGTGATTGCGGATGTTCCACTCTTACACCCAGGGCAAATGGTTTTGCCTCTATCAGTATTTTATTGGCATGAAGCAAACTGAAAATATCCCTGGCGGAATGGCCGGCGGCAAGAATAATTGAATCTGCTTCAAAGTTGCTTCCATCTGCTGTCTTTACTCCTGTTATCCTTTCTTCCTGAATATTGAAACCGGTCACTTTCTTTTCAAATAAAAATTCTCCGCCGCAGTCCAGGATTTTATTTCGCATAGCAGTGATGATCTGTGGTAGTTTATTAGTACCAATATGCGGATGAGATTCGTATAAAATCTTTTCTTCTGCCCCAAAATGGACGAAGAGATTTAAAATGCGATTGATATCGCCCCTTTTACTGCTCCGGGTATATAATTTGCCATCACTGTAGGTGCCGGCACCGCCTTCGCCGAAGCAATAATTGCTGTCGGGGTTCACTTCCCCTTCTTTATTCAATAATGCAAGGTCTCTTCTCCGGGCTTTTACATCTTTTCCTCTTTCCAGGAGGATTGGTTTAATGCCACTTTCAATCAGTTGTAATGCGGCGAATAAGCCAGCTGGCCCGGCACCAATGATAATGACTGTTCGTACAGCTTTTTTTACGTCTTTAAAATCAAAAGGAGTTAATTCTCTTTGTTGAAAGGGTTCATTGATAAATGCCTTCAAAGTCAGATTAATCCAGGGTTGCTTGCTGCGGGCATCTATTGATTGTTTCAGGATATGAAAACCACTTATGGCAGTTGTTTGTACTGCTTCGGCGCTGGCTATATATCTTTTTATGATAGCCTGATCTGCTGCTTCAGAAGGCAGCAATTTAAGAGAAATGTCCTTTTGCATATTGTCAGGTTTTTATCCTGAAAAATCTTACGCAAAGATGCAAATAAAATTCCGGGATATTTTTTCATTTTTTTGTTATGAAAGTAAAATAGTAATACCTTCAAACGAGTTGGACAATTATGAATACAAGGTTATTTTCTTCAGCGGCTCTGATACTATTTCTACTGGCAGGTGTTTCCTGCAAAACTCCTTACCAGAGTCAGTCACTTCAGTACAAAGGTTACCGTATCAATAATACACAACAACAGGATTCAGCAGTTCTTGTTTTTTTAAAACCATACAGTGATAGTGTGAACAGCAGTATGAATGCGGTAGTGGGTATTGCCGAAACGAGTCTTGAAAAAAAGCAACCGGAAGCAACGCTGGGTAATTTTATGGTAGATGCATTTTTAATCATGTCCAGGGAAAAGTATAACACAGAAGTAGATATTGCTTTTGTAAACTTTGGTGGTATCAGGTTGACCCAATTACCTGCAGGCAACGTTACAAGAGGTAAAATTTTTGAGTTAATGCCTTTTGATAATTTATTAATTCTTCAAAAAATTAAAGGCAGTGTGCTGCAACAATTACTTGATCTTACAGCTGACATGGGTGGCTGGCCCATGGCCGGATTAACTATGCAGATTAAAGATAAAAAAGCTATCAATGTAATGATAGGTGGTAAACCCATAGACCCTGACCGGGTGTATACGATCGCTAATTCAGATTTTATCGCCAATGGGGGCGATAATGCTGACATGCTTCGCCCCATTCCGCAAATAACAAATGGCTACCTGATGAGGGATGCTATTTTTGATTATATCAGTAAATTGAAAAGCCAGGGAAAAAATATTACTGCAACCATTGAAAACCGGGTTACCAATGCTCAGTAGAAAGAAGTTTATCAGGCAGGCAGCCTTATCAGCAGGGGCGTTAATGGCCGGACCTTCCATGTTGGAAGCAGCCGGGTATCTCACTCCTTTGAGACTGACCATTTTACACACCAATGATACACATAGCCGGCTGGAGCCTTTTCCTATGGATGGCGGCCGTAACCAGGGGTTAGGAGGGGTGGCAGGACGGGCCAGGCTGATCAGCCAGATCAGGCAGGAAGAAGAAAATGTTCTGCTCTTTGATGCAGGTGATATTTTCCAGGGTACTCCTTATTTTAATATATACAAAGGAGAACCTGAGATAAAGGCAATGACATCATTGGGGTATGATGCCTGCACTATCGGTAATCATGATTTTGATGCAGGAATGGAAAACCTTGCTACGCAACTTACCAGCCATGCAAACTTCCCGATGCTAGTTTGCAATTATGATTTTAACGGTACACCGATGGAACGTAAAACACAACCGTATAAAATATTTAATAAAGGCAAATTAAAGATTGGAGTGTTTGGCGTAGGCATTGAAGGAAAAGGATTGATACCAGATAACTTATTTGGTGCAACAAAATATCTTGACCCGGTTCAGAAAGCTAATGAAGTGGCGTATGATCTGAAGAAGTTTAAATATTGCGATATGATTATTTGTTTATCACATCTCGGTAATCAGTATAAAGGAAGCGACAAAGTAAGTGATGAAATACTGGCGAAACAATCAGAACATATTGATCTGATCATCGGCGGACATACACATACTTTTTTGGATGCGCCGGTAATATACAAAAATAAAAAAGGTAATGATGTGGTGGTGAATCAGGTTGGTTTTGCAGGTATTATTTTAGGAAGGCTTGATTTTGAATTTTCCAAATTTTCAGGCCAAAAATTAGCAAAAAGCCATACAATTTCTGTTTCACAAAAATCAGGTGGATAAAAATTTTTTTTTAGAAAAGAAATGGTGATATTCGCCTCCCTGTCCAACTTTTTTAATTGACAATGTGCGAAGATTTTTATCGGACAAATTCAGGAACAACTATAGTTAACACGACATAAACTGCTTACTGACTGATGGAGAAAAATGCTGAAAAAATCTGGACGAATTGTTTAAAGATCATCAAGGATATTGTTGAATGGCAGCATTACAAGACTTGGTTCGAACCTATCAAACCAGTATCTCTTAAAAATAATGTTCTCGTCATCCAGGTTCCCAGCCAATTCTTTTTCGAATATCTCGAAGAACATTATGTAAATTTATTGGCAAAGACTTTGAAGAGGGAATTGGGAAAAGAAGCCCGGCTCGAATATCGTATCATGGTGGACAGTGGCAACAGCAAGAACAAACCTGTTACGATGGATGTAAGCGGACAAGGTTTTAAAACTTTTTCAAATAACGAAATGGATTTTCCTTTAGTCATAAATAATCCTGTTAAGAATCCCTTCGTTATACCGGGTCTTAAGAAAATGCAAATCGACCCGCAGCTGAATCATATCTATACATTTGAATCTTTTATAGAAGGAGATTGTAACCGGGTGGCCCGCCGTGCCGGTAAAACAGTTGCCGAAAAGCCCGGAGCCAATTCCTTTAATCCTTTGGTTATTTATGGTGGTGTAGGATTGGGCAAAACTCACCTGGCGCAGGCAATAGGAAACGAGGTAAAAAGATTGCACCCCAACAAGGTAGTATTATATGTAAGTTCCGAGAAGTTCATCAACCAGTTCATGGATCATAGCCGGAACAATGCGATAAATGATTTTATTCATTTTTACCAGCTTATAGATGTACTGATCATTGATGATGTTCAGTTTTTTGCAAAGGCTGAGAAATCGCAGGATGCTTTCTTTGCTATATTCAATCATTTGCATCAGTCCCATAAGCAATTAGTACTTACTTCTGATAAATCACCCAAAGACCTGGAAGGTGTACAGGAAAGATTACTGAGCCGTTTCCGCTGGGGCCTTAGCGCTGATCTGCAGGTACCGGAATATGATACCCGTATCGAGATACTGGAGAAAAAGATGAAGAATGATGGCCTGGAAATGCCAAAAGAAGTGGTTAAATACATTGCCTATAACATAAGCAATAATGTAAGAGAACTGGAAGGGGCATTGATATCACTGTTGGCACAATCTTCGCTTAACAGAAGGGAAATAGACCTGGACCTGGCAAAGAAAGTGTTACGGAATTTTGTAAAATCATCAAGCAAAGAAATTACGATCGAAACCATTCAAAAAATGGTTTGCGAGTACTTTGATGTGCCATACGATAAGCTATTGCAGAAGACCCGCAAGAGAGAGATTGTACAGGCAAGACAGATCACCATGTACCTCGCAAAGGCCTTTACTAAAAACTCCCTGAAAACCATTGGAGAGCATTTTGGTGGCCGTGATCATACCACTGTTATTCACTCCTGCCAGACGGTAAAGGATTTGATGGATACAGATGGCGTTTTCCGTGAAAATGTTTTAGAGTTGCAGCAGAAAGTACAACTGGCTGCTATGTAAAATACTACTGGACGGTTTCAAGGATATTGAAACAAAATTGCCCGGACTGAAAAGCCGGGTTTTTTATTGCCTGGAAAGAAAACTGTATTGGGGGGAAAGCAATTAATCTTTATTTTTGCTGCCGCCCGGAGAGGTGCCTGAGTGGCCGAAAGGGCCGGTTTGCTAAACCGTTGTACGGGCTTAAACCTGTACCGAGGGTTCGAATCCCTCCCTCTCCGCAACCATTTTGATTGCCCGCTATTGCGGGCAATTGCTTTTAATTACATTCTGCCACATAATCAATGGAGGGTAGCAATACCACATTCTAATGATTTTCTATACTACTTTATTCTAATATACATTGTAGAATTATTTCATTTTTTCTGAATAAAATGACTATTTATCCTCTTGATTCTGACAATTCTGTTTTTGATAGAACTTGATGATTGAAAACATCCCATTTTTTTGCTTTTCAGGATTTTAAATGATAAATTTGGTTTGCAGTAAATGTTAATTTTCAGGACAGACAGGTAATCGTTTTTTCACCCAATTTTCGCTTCTTAAGTAGATAACAGACTGCAAGGATTAGTAGTTAGCAATGTTATCATGAGCTTCCCGGCTGATGAAATATTGTTATATGCTGATTACCGCCCCACTTAGAAAAGCTGTAGAGACATTATCCTGAGAAAAAACTCATTTTAAACTCCGTGTCCGTTTGAATTATGTGTGCCAGGTTCTGGTACAGGTATTATTGACTTTGTTTTCATTACTACAAACCAAACAAGCTGAAATGAGAAAGTTCATTGCTTCAGGATTCAATTCTTTCCTGGTATTGTTTTTTGCCTTATTGTTTTCAATAAACCAACTGAGCGGGCAAACAACGCTTACAACATTGCCAAACCCGCCTTATAATGGGGGTAATTCACTCAGTTCACCGGCACAGGTGAGTTTTGTAATAGAAAATACCAACGGATTCCCGGTATTGCTTACAGCCATATCAAACTGGTGTACCACTACAGAAAATAATTCAATTTGGCAATTGTACTATACAGCTTCTGCCTTGTCTGGTTCAGCGACTGATGTAACAGCTGCCCCCTGGACATTGGCAGCAACTTCTTTGGCCACACCGGTAGCTGCTACCGGTATCACACCATTAAATTTCCCGGGACTGAGTTTTACCATTCCAGCCGGTACGCAATATCGTTTTGCATTACGTAATACAGGACCAGGTAGTTGCCGGTATTCAGGAACAGGTTCAGCAATTGTTCCTAATACTTTTGCCGGCGGCGGTGTCAATCTTAAGTTGGGTGATGTACAGATAGCCGGACAAAGTGTGGGCTATGGTGGTTCTGGAACCGCACTTACACTTACACCAAGATATTTTACAGGAGCAATAACTTTTGCGCCAGCTGGCCCTTGTACAGATCCGCCTGTGACAGGAACAGTAACAGCCAGTCAGAATCCTGTCTGTCTTAATACAAACTTTAACCTTACACTGGTGGGAGGCACCGGAGGAACCGGGCAGACTTACCAGTGGCAGATTTCACCAGATAATACCAACTGGACCGATATTACCGGCGCTACTACAGCTTTCCATACTACCTCACAAACATCATCCAATTATTACAGATGTGCTGTGACCTGCGGAGCAACAACCGTTAACTCGGCAAGTTTGCAGGTGGTTACTCCGGCAGCTGTTTCTGGTACATTTACCATCAACAGTGCCCTGCCGACAGGTGGTACGAATTTCCAGTCATTTAATGCTGCCTATAATTATATATCATGCGGAATAAGCGGACCAGTCATTTTTAATGTTGATCCGGCTTCAGGCCCTTATACCGAACAACTGATCATTAATCCTGTTCCAGGAGCATCTGCTACTAATACGATAACTTTTAATGGCAATGGAAGAGTATTACAGTTTACTTCAACCAATACTAATGAAAGAGGAGTGATTAAGCTCAACGGAGCAGATCATTTTATTTTTGACAGTCTTACTATTAACGCAACTGCTACAACCACAACTGAGTATGGTTTTGCTGTTCAACTATTGAATAATGCTGATTCGAATATTGTAAGAAAATGTACCATCAATGCTTTCAATGCAGGTACATCCACCAATCATGTGGGTATTTCGATCAGCGCCAGCGCTACTTCAGCCACTACCACCGGCAATACAGAGTGTGATGATAACCTCTTTGAATTAAATACAATTAACGGTGGCTATTACGGAATTACCAATGTGGGCAGCACTACTGTTGCCAACCAGCGGAATAAATTTATCCGCAATACCATCAGTGATTTTTATCTATATGGAATATATGTCAGCGGTACTTTCCAGACACTTATTGAAGGAAACAATATCAGCCGGCCTACCCGTACGGCCAGTTCTACTATTACGTATGGTGTCTTCTTTACCTCGCTTAGTACTTCTGCTAATGTAACCGGCAACTATATTCACGGCATATATGATGGCATGACGACAACAGCCAACGATGCTTATGGTATTGTATTCAGCGGTTGCGACGCCCTGGCAGGTCTTGAGAACAGGGTAGTGAGCAATGCGATCTATGATATAAAGAGTAACGGCTCGATCTGGGGTTTATACAATACCAGTTCAGATAATGTATTCTTCTATCATAATACAGTATCATTGGATGACCAGGCCACTACGGCGGCTTCTACAGAAACCACCCGTGGTTTTTATCAAACAACAGCTGCTGCAGGTATTGAATTAAGGAACAACCTGTTTACTATCAACAGGGCAGGTGCGGGATCCAAGCATGGTTTGTTTTTTAATACCACAACTTCTACGATCGTTTCTAATAATAACAACGTATACTTTACGCCATCAGCAACCACATTCTACGGATCATGGGGTACAGCTAATCAGGCCACACTGGCAAACTGGCAAACTGCGTCTTCACAGGATGCAAACTCCTCCTATATTGATCCGTTGTATACAAATCTTGGACTGGGTAACCTGAAACCAACTGCTTCATCCATGAATGACCTTGGTGCCGCATTGGGCATCACTACAGATATTCTTGGTGTATCCCGCAGTGCTACAGCACCAGACCTTGGTGCATGGGAATTTGATGTGGGTGGTTGTACCGCACCGCCCAATGCTGGTGATGCTACTTCAAGCATCAGTGTTCCGATTTGCCCGGGTGAACTGGTATCATTGGGATTGATCAATAATTCTTCTGGTACTGGTCAAACTTATCAATGGCAATCTGCTACCACATTGGCTGGTCCCTGGACCGATATTGGAAGTGTACAGACTAACCCGGCTTTAAGTCTTAACCCGACAGTTACATTATATTATCGTTGCGCTGTTACCTGTAGTGGTTCTACAACTTTCTCCACACCGGTACAGGTAGTGGTAAATGCCTTGTTCCCGGCTGGTACATACACTATCAATAGTGCAGTAGCAACAGGTGGTACTAACTTCCAGAGCTTTACCGATGCGGTATTTGCTTTGCGTTGTGGTATTGCCGGACCTATTGTATTTAATGTAGTAAGCGGTTCTGGTCCTTACAATGAACAGGTAATCATCGGTCAGATACAGGGTGCTTCTGCTGTCAATACTGTTACATTCAATGGTAACGGAGCCACTATCACTAATCTTTCTACTAATACAAATGAAAGAGCAGTGATCAAACTGAACGGAACAGATCATTTTATATTCGACAGCTTAACAGTGGTGCCGCAGGGCTCAGCTACTACCGAGTATGGCTTTGGATTCCATTTGCTGAGTAATGCTGATTCAAATATTATCCGCAACTGTGATATTAACATGAGCATCAGCACAACGTCAAGCAACTTTGCAGGTATTGTGTCCAGTGTGGGTACTACGGCTACTACCACAGGTACCAATGAATCAGACTACAACCTGTTTGAGAATAACGAGATCACGGGTGGTTATTATGGTATCACTTCCGTGGGAAGTACCACTTCTGCTGTAGGTAATAATGTGATGACAAGGAATACCATTAAAGATTTTTATGTGTATGGTATCTATTTGTCAGGCAACTTTAATGCACTGGTAGAAAAGAACAATATATACCGGCCGACCCGGACAACTTCTACCACTACATATGGTATCTATGTTACTTCATTGAATACAGGTGTGAAGATATCCAAGAACAGGATACATAACCTGTTTGATGGTACGCCTACCACCACCAGCACTTCGTATGGTATTTATTTCACCGGTGTGGATGCCATTGCCGGTCTTGAAAACATTGTCAGCAATAATGCGATCTATAATATGAATGGTAACGGTACCTTGTATGGTATCTATAATACTGGTTCGGATAATGCAGGGTATTATTATAATACGGTTACCCTTGATGATCCCAATGCCAATACCACCAGCGATGCATATTGTTTCTATCAAACAACGGCTGCAGCAGGTATTGACCTGAAAAATAACCTCTTTAGTATGACAAGAGCGGGTAATGGTGATAAATTCTGCATGTATTTTGCTACATCCACTACCACTTTTACTTCTGATTATAATGGCTTCTATAGAAACGCCGCCAATTCACATGTAGGGTTTAATGGCGCCAACCAGACAACATTAGCTAACTGGCAGGCTGCTACTACACAGGACGGCAACTCAGTATCGGCTAACCCATATTTTACTGATGCGGCTGCCGGAAACCTGGAACCAAGAACTCCGGCATTGGATAACGAAGGAACACCTGTCACAGGTATTACTTCAGATATCCGTGATGTGGTACGCAGTGCCACTACACCGGATATCGGTGCATGGGAATTTGCAGTGCCTGTTTGTACTGCTCCGCCAACAGCAGGAACAGCTACAGCTGTACCGAATACCGGTATCTGCTTAGGCACACCGATCGATCTTGATCTTACTGGTAATTCTATTGGATCCGGTCAGAGCTATCAATGGCAATTTGCTACTGCTGCTGCGGGTCCATATACTAATCTCGGCAATCCAAAAATTTTCCCGGATACAACTATCCTTGCCAGTGGTACTTTCTGGTATCGTTGTGTGGTGACCTGTAGTTCACAATCAGCTAACTCAGCACCAGTGCAGGTAACTATGAACCCGCCATTCCCGGCAGGTGTGTATACAATTAATAATACATTGCCAACAGACTTCCCGACTGGTTCTAACTTCAATTCATTTGTAGAAGCTGTGGCAGTAATGGAATGTGGTATTGCCGGAGCTGTTACATTCAATGTAGCGCCGGGCACTTATACAGAGCAGGTAAGAATCCACCGTATCACTGGTGCGTCAAATACCAGCCGTGTAACATTCCAGAGTGCCAATGGTAACGCTGCATCTGTCACACTTACATATGATGCTACTAATGCAGCGGCCAACTATGTACTGCAGTTAGACAGTGCCAGCTATATCACTTATAAAAACATGACTATTACTGCTATCAATGCCACTAATGGACGGGCAGTAGATATGGCTAATACTGCATCCAATGATAGTTTGGTAAACAATATCATTAATGTACCAACGGCAACGGGTACAGGTACTACTGTTGTAGGTGTTCATGCTGCTAACTTATTAGGTTCAGCGAATGTGATTAAAGGAAATACAGTTAACGGCGGTATCAGTGGTATTTATATTGCTTCCACCACTGCGTCGCCTATTTCTAATACTTTTATTGACAGTAATACAGTAGCTGGTTCTTACTACTATGGTATTTACCTGGCTAATACATGGTTCTCATCAATAAGCAAGAATAATGTAACGGTTGCCGCACCAAGAAATACTACTACCTATGGTATTTATTCCAGCGGTAATGATTCTGCTTACCAGGTGAATAATAACAGGGTTACTATCAATGGTACTACCACCACTACTTATGGCATGTACCTCACGGGATGTGCAGCCGCAGGCCATACCGGAAGTGTATCGGGTAATAAAATAACAGGACTGACAGGTATAACCGGAACATTGTATGGTTTATACCAGACTTCTTCAATTGGTAATTATACCAAAAACAATGTCATCAACATTAACACCAGTGCTACTACCGCCTACGGCTTGTACTCAACCGGTGGTAATGGTATTAAATATTATAATAACTCTGTACAGAATGCTTCACCTGCAGCGGGCACCACAAATATTGCTGCTTATATCAGTCATACTACTTCATCAGCAGGAGTAGGAGATATCAGGAATAATATCTTCTCGCATACGGCTAATGGTATTGCTGCCAACTATCTAAACGTGGCGAACATTTATACAGATTTCAATATGTTCTATACTGCCGGTGCAGCATTGATCAGACAGAATACTGTAAACTATGCTACACTGCAGGATTGGAAGAACGGTCAGAACTGGGATTATAATTCTATTGTTTACACTCCTGCTTTTGCTGCAGGTAATGAACTGCAGCCTGATGTGGCTAATCCTGATGTATGGGCTATGCATGGCCGTGGTGTGCAGATAACCGATAACGCAACAGATATTAATGGCAATGCAAGACCAATTACATTAACAGATGGTGTACCTGACATGGGAGCTTATGAATTCCTTCCAACCGTGCAACCACCTGCATTGCCTTCCACACCTGCTGCGCCTGCTGCAGGTACCACACAGGTATTTATGTTTGGTACAGATACGGTACAGAAAATAATATGGGCGCCTGCATCAACAGTTCCAACTACAGTTGATGTAAGAAGGTATTCAGGTATCATTCCTCCGGGATTGGCACCAGGACAACAATCCATGTATTATTACACTGATGTTGACATCACCGGAAGTGCACCAACCAATTTCACTAATCAGCAATTCTATATTGATCCATGGATGAGAAATATTCCATTGGAGCCAACAGTGAAACTGGGTCGTACCAATGCAGCCGGCACATGGCTGGTAGCATCTGGAAGTACAGTAGATGATCTCGGCAATGTGATAACTGAAAGCAATCTTACCTTCCTTGATAAGTTTACAGGTATGACAGATGGTGTGGCACCGCCGCCGGTAGTTCCGCCTGTATTCACTCTGGATACATCTAACAGGGGTAAACGCTTCTGGGTGGGCTATGGTCACCACTACGGATTCAGTACCAACAGCCAGGACATGGCACTTTACCTGAGTGCAGAAGATTCTGCCAACGTTACTGTGAAAGTAAATGGAACTAACTGGGTACGTACCTATGCTATTCCGGCAAATACAGTAAGAGTGAGTGACCTGATGCCAACATCAGGACTGGTGGATGCAAGATTAACAGATGAAGGACTCTTCAATAAAGGTATCAGCATTGAAAGTGATGTGCCCATTGTAGCCTACGCACATATCAGTGACGGAGCCAACTCCGGAGCAGGTATGTTGTTACCAACAGGAGTATATGGTTATGAATACAGATCATTGAACTCCCGCCAGTATTATCCAACAGGTGGAGCAGGTTCTTATTCCTGGATGTTTGCGATCGCAGATCATGACAGCACATTGGTTGAAATAACTCCGTCTGTTACCACGAAAGGTGGTCGCCCTGCCGGCGTACCATTCCAGGTATACCTGAAGAGAGGTGAAGTGTATAACGTAATGGGTACACAAGCCACCGGCGGCCAGGGAACTGATCTTTCAGGATCTACTATCAAATCAATTCCGAATGCCAGTGGCAAATGTTACCCGATAGCGGTGTTCTCCGGCAGCAGCCGTACTGCTATCTGTAATACCACCAATGGTGATAATATGATACAGCAGGTATTCCCGGCCAGCGCATGGGGAACCAAGTACCTGACCTTTGCAACAGCCAATTCAGCTTCCAACACCAATTACAATTCCAACGGATGGAGAGTGATGGTAAAAGACCCGGCTACAGTAGTAAAAAGGAATGGAGTAACACTGGATCCTGCTACACTGATCGTACCGGGTAATTATTATGAATTCTTCGTCGGTAATAATACCGGGGCGAACACAGCCAGCTATATTGAGGCTGACCAACCGGTAATGGTAGCACAGTATATGCTGTCTACCAGTGGAACCGGTTGTTCAGGTGTTCCGGCGCCAACAGGTAATGGTGATCCTGAAATGATCTATATCAGCCCGATAGAGCAGGGTATTAAAAAAGCCAGGTTCTATAACACGAACGCCAATTCAATCACTTCAAACTATGTGAATGTTATATTACCTACAGCTGCATTACCAAGCTTGCAGATAGATGGCAGTACAACCTTCACTGATGTATTTGCACATCCAAACCTGGCGGGTTATACCTGTGTAAGGCAAAACTTCCCGGGAGCGGCTGCGCAGCACTATATCACCTGTGATTCTGCCTTCACTGCCATCACTTATGGATTAGGCAGTGTGGAAAGCTATGGTTACAATGCCGGAACATTGGTGAAGAATCTCAGCGCTGTTCCATCATTCAATAATGTGTTCAATACAACAGGGGTGAATACGTATACCTGTAAGGGAACACCATTCCGCCTGAGCCTGCAGATATCTGTAAAACCAACACAACTGGTATGGCAACTGAGCCAGGTGAATAATGTGACACCGAATACCAATGTAACACAGGTGAACCCTGTGCCAACAGACTCTGTAACCGTCAATGGCAAGAAGTTCTATATCTATACGCTGGCACAACAGTATATATTCAGCCAGGTAGGTACTTACAATGTGCCGATCACCATATTCCATCCAAGCATTGAAGGTTGCGGTGGTTCTATTGAGATCAGCTTACCTGTTACTGTGATAGCAGCGCCTGTTTCCAATTTCACTACCAACTTTAGCGGTTGTGTGGGAGATGTGGTACAGTTCAACGCCACTACTACCACCAGCAACGGTGTGCCAACGAATCAATGGACATGGACATTCGGCGATGGTAATAATGGTGCCGGGCAAAACCCGGTACACACTTATGCTGCTGCAGGAACATATAATGTATCATTGAGAGGTATTGCCAATGACGGATGTATCGGTGATACTACCAAACCGGTAGTGGTGAATCCAAGACCAACCGGGGCTATTACACAGGATACAGTATATGTATGTAATAATGCCAGCGCCACTTTTACGGTACAGAACCCTGTAACGGGTGATACCTACAACTGGTACAGCGCTGCAACCGGCGGTACATTACTGGGAACAGGAACAAGCTTTGTACTGAATAATGTTACCGGCTTTGTGAATGTATACCTTGAAGTAATAAGACTGGGATGCGCCAGTACCACCCGTGACAGGGCTACAGCCGGCGTATTACCAACCTTAGCAACGCCGGTGGTAACTGTTGATTCAGTCAGTACCAATACGATTGTGTTCAGGTGGACAGCTGTAACAGGCGCCACCGGTTACCAGGTTTCTGTCAATGGCGGGGCCACCTGGTCCACACCATCATCAGGCCCGCTGGGACTGACCCATACAGTTACAGGATTACCATTGGGCACTACGGTCACTTTGCAGGTAAGGGCACTGGGTGGTTGTTTACCGGCTGTATCACAGCCTGTATCAGGACAAACTGTAACCGACCAGGTATATATACCGAACAGCTTTACGCCAAACGGTGATGGACTGAATGATGTGCTGAGGGTGTACAGCAATGTGATACGCAGTATGAAGTTTGTAGTGTTCAACCAGTGGGGTGAAAAGATCTTTGAATCCAGTACACAATCACTGGCATGGGATGGTACGCATAAAGGCAAAGCACAACCATCAGGTGTGTATATCTATGTATGTGATATTGTATTGAGAAATGGTGAAAGGATACAGCGCAAGGGATCTATTAACCTGGTGAGATAAAAACTATAAAAGACCAACGTACCAAATAAATGAAAAGGAAAACACAAATACTATTCTTCACAGCCAGCCTGTTACTCACAGGCTGGTTGGAAGGGTATTGTCAGAACATAACAAATAAAGGCAGAGATTTTTGGGTTGGATATGGACACCACCAGTTCATGGAACCTGGTCAATCTAATGCCCAGGAAATGATTCTCTATTTTAGTGCAGAGCAACCAGCTAATGTGGTCGTAACAGTTCAGGGAAGAACAGCAGTACAAACATTAAATTATGCGGTTCCGGCGAATACAGTCATTTCATCTGCAGTAATGCCAAAGGGTGGTCCAAATGATTGCCGCTTGTATGACGTGCCGCCAACCTTTGGCGGAAATGGTGGTGAAGGACTTTTTGGCATGTCAATTCATATCGAGAGTGATGTGCCTATTGTTGCCTATGCGCACATATTTGGGAGTGTATCTTCGGGTGCTACAATGCTGATGCCTGTAGAATCATGGGGTTATTCTTACATGTCTATAAATAGTCAGCAGATAGATGCTGGCGGACCTGGTTTTTCTTGGGTTTATGCAATTGCTCAGCATAATAACACAGTAATTCAAGTCACCCCATCTGTTACAACCAGATTAGGTAAGCCTGCAGGGGTGCCTTTTAATATTACACTGCAAAGAGGACAGATTTACCAATTTATTGGTCAGTCAGATGCAAATGGCAATGGAAATCAATTTACCGGCTCCACAGTAAAATCCATTGCAAATGCTGCCGGAGATTGTTATCCAATTGCAGTTTTTTCAGGAAGCAGCAGAACAAAAGGAGAACAAGTGCCATGCGGGTCAACATCAGGTAGGGATAATGATATGCAACAATGCTTTCCAACCCAGGCTTGGGGCAAAAGATATCTTACTGCGCCATTTTCTACTGCTTCCGGGCCTTCAACAGCTGTAATATTGAATGCCAGTACATTTCAAACAAGTGTCTATAAAGTTGCAGTAAAGGATCCTACAACAGTAGTTAGAAGAAACGGGATTATTCTAACTGGTCTTATCAATAACAGTTATTATCAGTTTTCAAGTAATACAGCTGATTATATTGAATCTGATAAACCTATAATGGTTGCACAATTTATGTCAGGAGTATCAGGATGCAACTCCGGATCATGGGGTGATCCTGAAATGGTTTTTTTAAGTCCTATCGAGCAAGCAATAAAAAAGGTTGGATTTTATAGAAACACAAGACAATCAATTTATGCAAACTATGTAACAGTAGTAATCCCAACCGCAGGTGTAGCTTCTCTTAGAATCGATGGGTCGCCTACATTTAATCATACATATGCTCATCCGAATTTACCCGGATATTCAATTGTTGTAAAAGGATGGCAGGCGGCGCAGGCCCAATGCCAGATGTTTAGTGATTCTGCTTTTACAGCAATCACTTATGGTTTAGGAAGTGCTGAAAGTTATGCATACAATGCCGGCACCTATCTCAATAATCTGAATGCAATCAGTCATACACAAAATACACCAGATCCAACTGTTCCCCAGCACCCATATACTTGTGTCGGAACACCAATCAAACTTTCTGTGTTAATGGCTTATCAGCCTACCCGGTTAGATTGGTTATTAAGTCAGCTGGGCGCCAATATCACACCTAATACAGACATAATTGATAATGCCCCTGTCTCTTCCGGTACAGTTGTGGTAAACGGAATTACTTATTATAAGTACACTTTGCCTGGTACTTATGTTTTCAATGCGGCCGATACATTTGATTTACCTGTCAATGGTTATCATCCAAGTATCGAGAATTGTTATAATAGGGAGAATCTTGCCATATCATTTATTGTAAAACCCAAACCTATAGCTGACTTTACGTTCAGTCATACGGGCTGCACATTAGACCCTGTAACTTTTTCCGGGGTGGCTAATACCAGTAACGGATATACTATCCGGGATTACAACTGGACTTTCCCTGGTCCCGCTACAGCCACCGGGCAGAATGTGATACGATTGCTGCCGCCCGGTACACATACTATTAACCTGGCGGTGGTTTCCAACGATGGTTGTTCCAGCGATACACTGAAACAGATCACCGTGTACGATAAACCTCCCGGTGATTTTATGCTGACTCCGAATAATCTTTGTGTGGGTAATGCCATCACCTTAACAGATACTTCTTCGGCAGCGATTGCTGTGAATGAGTGGTACTGGGATTTTGGAAACGGTGTTACTCAAACTGTAACTACCGGTCCTTCGGTTACCTATACCTATCCCACTCATGGCACCTATACTATTAAACATGTGGCCCGTTCAAGTGCAAGCTGTGTAAGCGATACAGTGAGCAGGGTAGTAACTGTATATGCAAGACCAACTGTTTCTTTTACAAATGATGCAGCAGGTTGTTTGGCTCCGGCAGGGTTGGTACAATTTACCGGCACAGCTACGGCCGCAGACGGCCAGGCCATAACAGTGTATGCCTGGGATTTTGGTGATCCGAATGCTACGCCACCGGGTAATCCGAATACTTCGACAGCACAAAACCCTTCACATAATTACCAGCAGGGAACCTATACTATTAATTTCAGCGCTACCACTGTTAACGGTTGCACAGAGAATACATCACAAACAGTAACCTTTAACCTGAAGCCGGCGCTTACTTATCCGCTGCTGAATGCAGTATGTGAAAATGCTGCGCCATTGTCAATTGCCAGTGCAACAGTTACAAACGGTGTAACAGGAACCGGTATCTACCAGGGACCGGGCACCAATGCGGCTGGTATGTTCAACCCGGCAACGGCAGGTTTTGGTACGCATACTATCTGGTATAAGTTTACCTCAGGTGCCGGTTGTATTGATTCCGTATCGCAAACTATACTGGTGCATGCAAGACCGAGAACAAACTTTACGATTCCGGCAGGCGGCTGTTTAGCTGCCAATGGCCAGGTGCAGTTTACCAATACGAGTACTATACCGGATGCACAAACCATGACATGGTTGTGGAATTTTGGTGATCCGAATGCCACACCTCCCGGTAACCCAAATACATCAACAGCACAAAACCCGACACATAATTACCTGGAAGGAACCTATACGATCAACCTGCAGGCTACTTCTTCCAATGGTTGTGTAAAGGATACGAATATTACTACCAGCTTTGCTGTAACACCGCTGCTTACCTATGCGGCATTACCGGCTATTTGTGAAAATGCTACTCCTGTTTCTGTGGCTACTGCCAATGTTACCAATGGGGTGATTGGTACAGGAGTATACAGTGGCCCCGGTACTAATGCCGCCGGTATGTTCAATCCTGCAGTAGCAGGTTATGGTACACATACCATCACTTATACATTTACTTCCACAGGTGGTTGTGTGCAAAGCACCACGCAGAATATACTGGTACATGCCAGACCGAGAACAAACTTTACATTGCCTGCAGCAGGTTGTTTACCTGTAACAGGGCAGGTACAGTTTACCAATACCAGCACTATTCCTGATGCTCAAACGATGACATGGTTGTGGAACTTTAATGATTCGAATGCAGGTGGCGGTAACCCGAATACATCCACTGCACAAAACCCAACACATAATTACGGGGAAGGAACTTATACGATCAACCTGCAGGCTACATCATCTAATGGTTGTGTGAAGGATACGAATATCACCAGCACATTTGCTGTGACACCGGCTCTTGTATTTCCGCCGCTGACCAATGTTTGTCAGAACCCGGGAGCAGCTCCATCATCTGTTGCTACAGCAACGGCAACAAACGGAGTAACCGGAACCGGTGTGTACAGCGGACCGGGTGTAAATGCGGCAGGTCTTTTTGATCCGAATATAGCAGGACCTGGTGTGCATACTATTACTTACACCTTTACCACTGCAGGAGGTTGTACAGGTACTATTAATAACACGATTGAAGTATATGCAAGGCCAACAGCTTCCTTTACTGCCAGTGGTAATAACGGAGCATGTTTGGGACAGGCAGTTACTTTAACGAATACATCTACGGTTCCGTCTGGTACTATCACCACATGGAACTGGAACCTGGGTGATGGCAATACACCAACCTATAATAACGGCAACCCGTTTGCTGTAAACTATACAGCTGCTAATACATACACTGTACAACTGGTTACCGTGAGTGACCGCGGATGTTTCAGTATTCCGGTTTCGCAAACAATAAGAATAAGCCCTTTACCAGTAGCTGATTTTACTGTACCAAGCGGTATCTGTATGCCGGGAGGTAATGCAACGTTCAATAATCTTAGTTCCGTATCTGATAATTCAGCATTAAGTTATGTGTGGAATTTTGGCGATGGTAATACTTCTGCCAACACCAATCCATCACATGTGTATGCTGCTTCAGGTAATTACAATGTAACACTGGTATCCACATCTGCATTTGGCTGTGTGCACCAGGTTACAAAAGTGATGAACAGTTTCTTTGATAAACCGCTTGCTGCATTTACTGTATCACCGCAGGAGCTTTGCCAGGGTGCTGATAATATATTCAGCGATGGCAGTTCGGCACCTAACAGTACGGTACAATCATGGGCATGGAATTTTGCAGATGGAAGCAATTCTACTGTGGCCAGCCCGACCAAACGATTCAATACACCCGGCGTATATAATGTAAGCCTGGTGGTAACAAACGCTGTAGGTTGTGTTTCCAATCCTTTTGTATTACCAGTTACTGTTCACCTGCAACCGGTGATCGATGCCGGCCAGTCGTATGTACTTCCACAGGGAACAGTATTACAACTGAATGCCACAGCTAATTCATCAACGCTTACATTCAACTGGTCACCCGGTTTTGGATTAAGCAGTACATCGGTGCTGAACCCGACATTAACAGCATTACAGGATCAGACTTATACGCTGACAGCTACCGGTGCTTTTGGTTGTACGGCCAGGGACCAGATGACGGTGAAAATATTGAAACCGGTAAAAGTGCCAAATGTATTCTCACCCAATGGTGATAATATACATGATCAGTGGCTGATACCTAACCTTGGTGATTACCCGGGTTGCACGGTAGAAGTATTTAACCGGTATGGCCAGCAGGTATATTACTCTGCCGGATATGGTACGCCATGGAACGGAACGTATAATGGAAAGGAATTGCCTGCGGGCACATATTATTATATCATTCAGTTACAAAATGGATTCAAACCACTGAGCGGATCGGTAACGATCATCAGGTAAAGGAGTACATGATAACTGTTTACATTTTTAATGACCAAAATTTAATTGCGATGCGAAAGAGCTTACGAGTTTCATTATTGCTGATCATGATCGGCCTTGCTGCCAGTAAAATAAGTGCGCAGGTTGATCCGCATTTTTCCCAGTACTATGTGTATCCATCCTGGCTTAATCCTGCACTGACAGGAGCTTTTGATGGTCAATACAGGGTATCTGGTGTGTACCGTAACCAGTGGGGGAATATCTCCAGTCCGTTCACAACGTATGGAGCTTCCGCCGAGTTCACCACGGAGAAAAAACTAAACCTTGGTGTAAGTGTGCTGAAACAAACTGCCGGAGACGGAGGTTATAGTTATACCACTGCTTATGGAAATATAGCCTATACCGGTGTTCGTTTTGGAAAAAATGAAGAACACAGGGTGGTGTTTGGTATGCAGGCAGGTATCATTCAGCGCCGTTTCGATCGCAATAAAATGACATTTGGTGATCAGTGGAACCCGGTCTTTGGATTCAACCCGGGAACTCCTTCTTCTGATGTACTCAACAGAACAAATGCCACTGCATTTGATATGGGAGCCGGTGTTTTGTATTTCGATGCACAGCCCGGTAAGAAAGCAAACCTGTATGCAGGTTTTTCGGCTTCACATCTTACCAAGCCAGAAGATAAATTCAGTGCTACCGGTGATGCAAAATTCCCGATGCGTTATACTGCACATGCCGGTATACGTTTCACATTGTCTGACAGATTCAGCATCACACCTAATTTCCTGTATTTGTCACAGGGTTCTGCTACAGAGAAAATGGCCGGTGCTTATGGTCAGTACAAGGCAACATCAGATGTGAACCTGATGATCGGGGCCAACTACCGGTTTGAGGATGCGATATCACCCTTCTTTGGATTTACGTATAAGAACATGATGCTGGGAGCCAGCTATGATATTAATTCATCTGACCTTGGCAAACTGGTAAACGGATCTAACAGTTTTGAGATTTCCCTGTCTATCATCGGACGGAAATCAACCAAAACACCGGAAGTAGAATTTGTTTGTCCCAGATTATAATACCTGAAACCGAATTTTAAATGTTGCAATCGATCAATATGAAAAAAATAATTGTTTTAACAGCTGTTCTTTTTTCTTTCGCTTCTTTACCTGCACAGTTTGTGTATGATTACCTGAAAGCGGCGGATAATTATTTTGAAAAAGGGGATTATGCTTCAGCAGCGGAGTATTATGAAAAATATATGGGTGGTGACAAGAGTGGTAAGGATAAAGAGTTCAAACCCTATACCCCGCAGAATTCTTCTAAAAAAACGGCTGCTGCTACTTCAAGTAAAGAACAGGCTATGTACCGTCTCGCAGAATGTTACCGCCTGTTGAATTATCCTTCCAAAGCAGAACCACAGTATAAAGAAGTGATGGTTGCCAACAAGACACAATTTCCGCTGGCGCAATATCATTATGCTGCACAATTAAGGGCATTGGGAAAATATGCAGAAGCGGAGCAAAACTTTAAAACCTTTCTTTCCGGTTATAACACCAATGATGAATACAAAAAGAATGCGGAAAGAGAATTAAAGAACCTGCAGTTCATTCAGGCACAGCTGATAAAGAAAGACCTGAAATATTATACTATCAATAAAGCCGGCGGTGAATTAAATGCTACCGGGGCCAGTTATGCACCGGCATGGTTAAACAGCAATACATTATTGTTTACTTCTACCAGGCCGCTGGATACTACTTTAAAAACCAAAGTGTATACGAACCGTATTTTTCAGGCTGCTTATGACGGAAGTGCTATAAGCAATGTAGCTGTTGCCGGCATGCCGCAGGAAAAAGGAGTTCAGCAGGGAGTGGTGAGTGTAACACCTGATGGTAATACCATGTTTTTAACCAAATGGGGTATATCCGGTGATAAGAAAACATCAGCACTATACGCAAGCAGTAAAACTGCCAGTGGCTGGAGTGAACCAGCCAAACTCGGCGAATCCATTAATACTGCCGGAGCCAATACACAACAGCCTTTTGTAACACCTGATGGAAAGTATTTACTATTCTCCAGTAACAGAACAGGCGGGCAGGGTGGTTATGATCTCTGGTATGCAGCATTAGAAAACGGAACGCCGGGTACACCCGTAAATATGGGATCTGTTATTAATTCATCTTATGATGAACAGGCACCTTCTTATCATGAAGCGTCTAAATCATTAGTATTTTCTTCCAACGGAAGAGTAGGTATGGGCGGATATGATTTCTTCCAAAGCAAAGGTGCTGCAGGAAGCAACTGGGCAGAGCCGGTGAATATGGGTTATCCTGTCAACTCGGTGAAAGATGATATCTACCTTATCAGCCGCGGACCCGCTAAAAATATGCTCGAGGATGTAATGCTGAGTTCTGACCGTGATGCGGCCTGTTGCCTGGAATTATTTGCCTTAAAAAAAGTAAGACCATTAAGACAGATCAGCGGCCGTATAGTTTCCTGCGATCCCGCCAAGCCATTGACAGGAGCAACTGTAACAGTGGTTGATCCTGCAAACAATAAAACAGTTTACACCAGATCAGTTGGAGCCGACGGAACATATTCATTTACTCTTGAAGATCATCAGCCATTGAAAGTGCAGGCGGATGCAACAGGATTTATCAGCAATTCAGCAGCAATGGGTACACCGGCAGATATGGAAGAAGAGATGATGAAGTATCCTGATCTGTGCCTGTTGCCGGAAGCTCCGAAAGTGGATGAGAAATTTGTGATCGAGAATGTATATTACGATTTCAATAAAGCAGATCTGAAACCGGCATCCTATCCTGCATTGGATGAAATAGTACGAATGCTGAATACTTACCCGAACATGTCGATTGAACTCGGCGCACATACTGACAGCAAAGGTTCTGATACGTACAACATGAAGTTGTCTGAAGCAAGGGCGCAGAGTGTGGTGAAGTATTTGGTAGAAAAAGGAATTGCTGCTGAAAGGTTAGTGGCTAAAGGATATGGTGAAACAGCTCCTGTAGCTCCGAATGAAGTAGATGGAAAAGATAATCCGGAAGGAAGAGAGAAGAACAGGAGAACAGAATTTAAAGTATTAAAAAACGAATAAGCACCAATTATAGAAAGAAGGTCCCGTTTTTAAAATCCGTTAACTGAACTGAAAGCAAACAGTAATGAAGAAAAATATTTTTCTTGTGATAATGATTGTGTTGGGTGGTATGGCCTCATTGCCTGTGTTTGCTCAGCAGAAACCGCACTATACCCAGTATGTGCTCAACCAGTTTATCGTAAACCCGGCCGTAACCGGGATCGAGAATTATGCTGATCTCAAAGTAAGTCACCGGCACCAGTGGGTAGGTATCCAGGATGCGCCGGTGACCAGTTACTTATCATTACATGGCCCCATTGGTAAAACAGATTACCGCAAGACTGCCACTTCATTTGATCTGAAAGGAGAAAACCCCAGAGGAAAAAGATACTGGGAAGAATACACAGCGCCGGCGCCGCATCATGGCATCGGATTACAGGTAATAAATGATATAACAGGACCATTGAGTAATTTCTCCATGTACGGAACCTATGCCTATCACATGGCGCTTTCATCCCGCACCAGTTTATCAGCAGGTTTTGGAGTGGGGTTCAACCGTATAAGTCTTGATGCAGATAAACTTGATTTTGGTGATGTGGTGGCTGATCCTGCCGTTTACACAACGGGTATCCTTAACAAAATGCGGTTTGATATGATGGCGGGCCTGTATGTATACTCAGCCGATTATTTCCTGGGTGTTTCGGCGCAGCAGGTAGTGCCACAAAAAATTGATTTCTCTAATGGATATATCCGCCCCAAAGAAGGCCGGACGGTGCCGCATTTGTTTGGTACAGCCGGGTATCGGTTTTCACTTGGTGATAATTTTAATCTCATTCCTTCTGTAATGGTGAAGTATGTAGATCCCCTGCCGGTGCAGGTGGAGGGAAATATGAAACTGCAATACTTAGATAGGATATGGATCGGCGGCAGCTACCGTCATAAAGACGGTTATGCCGGTATGATGGGATTGAATGTGTCCAACATTTTCCATATCGGTTATGCATTTGATTATACTACTTCAAGATTGAATAATTTCAGCAAAGGGACGCATGAGATATTACTGGGTTTTGTCATTGGCGGTTACCCGGATAATTGCCCCCGGAATGTGTGGTAATTCAGTCTTTCGCTGTTTAAAATAATTAATATACCGTTCAAAGGGTATGGAAGGGGAATGAAAAGGCAACTATTTTCGGTGTAAATAAAAAAACAACCAATATGAAAAGGTATCTGCTATTTGCCGCTGTTCTGACCTTAGTCAGCATCCAATTATCAGCCCAGTCTATTCCTAAGCCCAGTTGTACGACTATTTTATCTGATGCTATGTTTTCGGGTAGAGATACAGTAAGTGGGAGAGGGGTTGCAGATAATTATCATACCTGGGAACCGGGGGATGAATTGCTGGTAAAATTCATGCCCGGAGGCAGTACCATACTTCGGGACAGAGTTATTATGTATGCAAAAGAGTGGGAGAAGTACGGTAATATCAAATTAAAATTTGTAGCAGACACCACGAAGCAAACAGATATCAGGGTAAGATTAGGAAAAGGAGCCGGTCATAATTCAGCTGTTGGTACAGAAGCTAAATTCAGGTCGCAGAACATGCAAACCATGAATTTTGATACGTTATTTTTTGCGGATATTGACTATTACCTGCTCAAGTTGAAAAAAAGAGGTGTTAACCCGCCTTATAATATCAATCAGCTGGCAACAGAAATGAATACGGATCCCAATCATTGGAATGACAGGGAAATGCGCCGGGTGGTTACTCATGAATTTGGTCATTCACTGGGGTTATTGCATGAGCAAAGCTTTCCAGGTGCTGTAAAGTGGAAAAAGACAGATTCGGTATATAATTATTACAAAGAAACACAAGGCTGGGACAGAGCCCGGGTTGATTTTAATGTGTTTGATGTAGCAGACCAGTTTTTTACCAATGGTACAACGTATGATCCCAAATCCATCATGCATTATTCCATTGAACCCTGGCAAACCTTAGATGGTTATTCTCTTAAATCGAGTACTGAGTTGTCGTTGGGAGATAAATCATTAATTGCGGCTTTGTATCCCAAAAACACAGCTGCTGCCACTATGGTAGTTCCAAAAGTAATGGTCTCCAATTTCACCAAATTGAATGTAGTCTCAGATACAATCCGTAAGGGATTAGTTATCACACCGTCCTTTGATCTGAAGACAAATCCCAAACTTGGAGAAGTTTATTTTGTAGCCAGGCTGGCCACAGAAGACGGGAAGTATATAAAAACTGATGCGCTATATTATAACTGGGGAGGAACCACCGCTACTTATAAAAAGATGAACCTATTGCCCAATTCCAAAGTAAGCTATAATAAAGGAAAGAAAAATCTTGAACTGTTCATGCCATTTGAGTATATACCAGATACCTATGGCAAGAAAATAATTGTTGTTTTTGCCGTGTACCTTGATGATGTGGCAAATAACCAGATGGATAAACTGATGTATTTTTCAACCACTACAGCACTTAGTCTTCCACGCTAAAAATTGCTGAAACTAAGTGAGGGCCTGCATTTTGCAGGCTCTTATTGTTTGTATAAGGCAGGTAAGATTATTCTTTTAAAAATCCGGCATAAATAGGCCGGAAGCCTTTATATTTGCAGCCCCGTTCCGGGGTAGTCCCGGAAGGATCGGGAAGTAGCGCAGGCCGGTAGCGCACCTGGTTTGGGACCAGGGGGTCGCAGGTTCGAATCCTGTCTTCCCGACTTATAAAAGCCATTAGCATTTGCTGATGGCTTTTTGATTTAACCTGTAACAGCTATTGCTTCCTATCCAGCCTGAAATAACCATGCTGTTTACTTTCTGGTTTATCTTAATGTTTGCACAGGTACCGGGTCCATATCAGTAAAGACCATGTTTTCACCCGCCATAGCCCAGATAAATGAATAGCTGGCAGTGGCACAACCGCTGTGAATGCTCCATGCAGGCGAGAGGATGGCCTGTTCGTTATTTAAAAATATATGTCTTGTCTCCTGCGGTTCTCCCATAAAATGAATGACCCGTTGCCCTTCCGGCAGATCAAAATAAAAATAGGATTCCATTCGCCTGTCATGCAGGTGAGGTGGCATGGTATTCCAGATACTTCCTTTTTTGAAATTAGTAACACCCATTACCAGTTGACAGCTTTGGATACCATCGTTGTGTATATATTTATTGATAACACGATGGTTATTGTTGTCAAGACTTCCCATTTCTGCAGGTAATGCTTCGGCAGGTTTCATCAGCCTGGTGGGATACTCTTTATGAGCAGGGCAGGAAAAGAAAATGAACTTTGCAGGGGAGGATTTATCAACACTGCTGAAAACAATTTTTTGTTTGCCGTTGCCAATGTAGAGGCAATCCTGTTTTTCCAACTCAAATTTTTCGCCATCCACTGTGATGGATCCATTGCCGGCAATATTTACAATACCAATCTCCCTGCGGCTCAAAAAATAATCGGCTTTTAATTGCTCATACGTACCCAGTTCCAGCGGCTTGCTTACAGGATGGGCTGCCCCTACGATCATTCTGTCGTAATGACTATAAGCACATTCAATTTTATCAGTCTGTACAAGTCCTTCGAGCAGGAACCTGTCCCGTATCTGCTGTGTATTATATTTTGCAAAATCCCCGGGATGTACCTGGTGAACTGTTTTCATTGTAATCATTTTTATTGTGGATACTTAAAGCTATTTAAACAATGGGAATTTGTTTAAAATAATTACGGCAACGTTTCCGTAACACATATGCCGGGTAAATATTTGGGGAAATAGGTTCACAACATATTTTTACTATCTTGCATAAGTCATACTATGAAACATATCCTTATCACTGGCGGTGCCGGCTTTATAGGCAGTAACCTTATCAAAACGCTTTTCCGGGATCATTCCCCAGTTAAAATCACCTGTATTGATAATTTTGACCCCTTTTATCCGGCGGAGATCAAGCAATTTAATATCAGGGAATTTAAAGACAGGCCTGATTTTGTATTTCTGCCCAATGATATTTCTATAACAACGGCAGGAGAGTTAACCGCCCTGATCAAAGATCCTGTTGATTGTATAGTTCATATTGCTGCCAAAGCAGGGGTGAGACCAAGTATTGAGAATCCTATGTCTTACCAGCAGGCCAATGTGATCGGCCTGCAAAACATGCTTGAGTTTACAAAGGAGAAAAAAGTAAAGCAGTTCGTTTTTGCATCAAGCAGCAGTGTATATGGCGTTAATGATCATTATCCATGGAAGGAAGATGAAAAACTGATGCCTATCAGCCCATATGCCAGTACCAAGCTTTCCGGAGAAATGATGGGGCATGTGTACAGTAAGTTATTTGGTATCCGCTTTATTGCCTTACGTTTCTTTACTGTATATGGTCCGGGGCAACGACCCGACCTGGCCATTCATAAATTCACCAAGGCTATAGTTAAAGGAATGCCTGTGATGATGTATGGTGATGGCAGCACCAGCAGGGATTACACTTTTGTGGAAGATACGGTGCAGGGTATAATCGGAGCTATCAATTATACCGCTTCAGATTTCGAGATCATTAACCTGGGGAATAATTATACAGTTTCTTTAAAAGAACTGATTGCTGCAATAGAAGAAGTGACAGGAAAAAAAGCGGTCATCGAAAAACATCCTGAGCAACCAGGCGATGTACCCAGAACATTTGCTGATATATCAAAAGCTAAAGCTTTGTTGGGCTACAACCCGCAAACGCAGATCGGCGAGGGATTGAAAAAATTTTATACCTGGTTTTCCGAGAATAAAGACCTCCTGACAAAATAATTATAAGGCAATATCTGAAGTGTGGTTTATCTCCCTTTTGGCATGATAAACTTTTCTTACATTATAGGTTTTCTTATTCTGCGATTCGAAATAGGTTCTTACATTAATATCAGCTACTATTCCGATAGTAACCAGTTGGATGCCTCCCAGTAATAATATTAGTCCTAAGATAAGTAGTGGTTTCCCCCCGATATCCTGCCCCAGTATTTTTAAAATAAGCAGGTAAAGATTTATCAGCAGACCAATGCCAAAACTGATAAAACCCATTGTACCGAATAAGTGCATGGGTTTTTGCATATACTTCCGCATAAATACCATCAGCACCAGGTCACTCATTACTTTGAATGTCCTGTTGATACCATATTTACTTTTGCCATATATACGGGCATGATGCATCACATCTACCTGTGTTATTTTGGCTCCTTGTAGTTTGGCCAGTACAGGAATGAAACGGTGCAGCTCCCCATATAATCCCAGTTCCTCCGCTATTTCTCTTTTGAATACTTTAAGGGTGCATCCGTAATCTTTTATGTATACACCCGTCATGCGCCGGATCAATGCATTGGCGATCTTGCTGGGTATTTTTCGGAGAATGAACCCATCTTTCCTGTTCTTACGGTTTCCGGCCACTACATCCCAATCTTCTTTTTTCAATAACTCCAGCATTGAAGGAATATCTGTCGGGTCATTCTGCAGGTCACCGTCGAGCAGGGCTACATATTTTCCACGGGAATAATCTATACCCGCTGTCATGGCTGTACTTTGTCCATAATTTTTTCTTAGCTCAACCAGGATGGTTCTTTCATCACCGTGTTCAAGTACCTGTTGTTTAGTTTTATCAACAGAGCCATCGTCTACCAATATCACTTCATAATCAATACCATTAAGAGCTGAACGAACAGCTTCCAGCAGAGGTTTGATATTTTCCTCTTCATTCATAACGGTGATGACAACAGATAATTCCTTCATAGCAGAACAATATTCCGGCAAAGGTACAGCATATAAATAAAGAAGGGCTTGTGAAAACAAGCCCTCTTAAACCAAATAACAAATGAAAAGTATTTATATAATACCTGCCAGTTCAAGGCTTTTTTTCTTCAATTTTCTGACTTCGATATCTTCAATAACCGGGTTTGCGGCTACTATAAGAGATGTATTATTTTCTTTCCACCAGTTGTTTCCCTTCAACTCATCAAAGGAAATAACACCAACAAGGTATTTTCTTTCTTCCTGTGCATACCATTCTTCAATCCATTCAAAACGATCACGGGGAATAAATGCCAGGTCGTCGAAGCTTACATAAACCCGTAAGAAAATATCGTTGCTCAATTCATGCGGCTGATGATGATATAATTTTTTATATTCATACTTATATTGATAACGAAGAGCTGCAATATCACTAAGAACCGCAGAGGCGGTAGGGAAACTTCCAGCTCCTTTGCCATAAAAAAATTGTTTGTCTGCAAAACCACTTTCTATTACCACACCATTATATTCATTTTTTACAAAAGCAAGATGGTCATCCTGTTTTACAAATTGTGGTAAGACAAAAGCGGCAACTTTACCATCCTTTAGTTTTTGAGCTTGTGCCACCAGTTTTATTTGTTGATTTTTGGCTCTGGCTACTACGGCATCTCCTGCATTTATATTTTGAATGCCATTAAATAAAATATTTTCCGGTGACTCAATAATGCCATAGGCATGAGTTAGCAGGAAGGTCCATTTGTTTACTGCATCGTAGCCTTCCACATCTAATACAGGATTGCTTTCCGCGAAACCAGCTTGCTGAGCCAATAATAAAGCCTGTTTGAAGTCAAGTCCCTCTTCAAAAATTTTGGTCAGTATAAAATTGGTAGACCCGTTAACTATTGCCCTGATGGAATGTAACAGGTCATTGTCATAATATTCTTCCAGGTTTCGTATAACCGGAATGGAGGCACAGGCGGCTGATTCATATAAAAATGATCTTCCTGTCTGCTGTTGCAGTGCAAGGAGGGCTGGTAAATGCTCTGCTATCATTTTTTTACTGGCACTCACTACATCTTTGCCATTAACTAATGCCGTGGATACGATCTGGAAGGCTGCGTCCGCATCATCGATTACTTCTACAATAACATTAATATCATGATCATTTAATAATTCATTCTTATCTGTTGTAAATAAAGACGCAGGAGCATTTCTTTTCTTGCCATAATTTTTTATACATACTTTCTTGATCGTTGCTTTGAGAGAAGGGGTTTGTTGTAATACTTTATACAGGCCTTCACCTACTACGCCAAAGCCAAAGAGGCCAATTGTAAGTTGTTTATGTGTATTCATTTTATTGATTAACTATTTTTAAATGGGTAATTTTTTTGTCGTCAATAAATCTTTTTAAGGCGGTTTCTATTTTTTCATATTCCAGCAGGAAACCGTCGTGCCCATAATCGCTGCTGATACTAAGCAACTGAGCGCCGGGTATTGTTTTTTGTAAATATTCCTGTTCAGTAATAGGATACAGTACATCTGATGTGATACCGATAACCAGTGTTTTCGCTTTTATAGATTGAAGAGCAATTTCCACACCATCCCGGTTCCTTCCCACATCATGACTGTCCATACTTTGCGAAAGGCGGTAATAACAAATAGCATTAAACCTGTTGACCAGTTTCAATCCCTGGTATCGCTGGTAATTATCTGCAGCATACTTTACGTCTTCATTCAGTGGTACGAAGGCTTTATCCCTTCTTTGCGTAATATCATACCCATTATAATAACGATAGGAGAGAAGCGCAATAGAACGGGCTGCTGCCAATCCCTTTTGACCGGCTTCCTGGTTATGATCCTGCCAGGTACTATCGGCTTCTATAGCCATTCGCTGCGACGCATTAAAGGCAATACCCCAGGGTGATAAAACAGCATTCGTGGCAATAGGAACTATATGCTCAAACAATCCGGGTTCTTCAATGGCCCATTCAAGCAATTGCATACCACCGGTACTTCCTCCAAGCCCTACAAAAATTTTTTGAATACCGAGATGTTCTTTCAGGTGCTGATAAGATCTTATCATATCCCTGATAGTAAAAACCGGGAATAGCTCGTAGTAGGGTTGGTTGGTTAATGGATTTTTGCTCACCGGCGAAATACTTCCATACGGACTTCCCGGTTTGTTTGCACAAATAATAAAATGCTTAGCAGGATCAAAATATTTTCCTTCACCAACAAGACCAGGCCACCATTCCAACGGGTTGCTATTGGCAGTTAATGCATGAAAAATCCAAACCACATTATCTTTTGCAGCATTTAAGTTGCCATGTGTAGTATAAGCCAGGTGAAATCCGGGAAGGATCTCACCTGACTCAAGAGTGAACGGTTGATTATAATTGAAAACTGTTGTCATATCAGCTCACTAATTCTTTTTCAAATACAGTTGCAAAAGCCTGCTCAAAATCAGCCTTGATGTCTTCGATATGTTCAATACCTACGCTGATGCGCACCTGGTTGGGAAGTACACCTGAGGCTACCTGTTCTTCTGCACTCAGTTGCTCATGTGTAGTGGATGCCGGATGAATAGCCAATGTTTTAGCATCTCCTACATTGGCAAGATGACTTACCAGTTTAAGCGAATCAATGAATTTGCTGGCATTTTCTTTTGTTCCTTTTATACCGAAATTGAGAACACCTCCAAAGCCATTGCTAAGATATTTTTTTGCCAGCTCATTGTAAGGGCTGCTTTTTAGCCCTGGGTATTGTACAAATTCAACTGAAGGATGTTGCTCCAGCCACTGTGCCAGGGCCAATGCATTATCAACATGGCGTTGTACACGGAGACTTAATGTTTCCAAACCCTGTAAAAGGAGAAATGAATTAAATGGACTTTGCGAAGAGCCGAAATCTCTGAGTCCTTCCACTCTTGCCCGGATTGCAAATGCAATATTTGGTAATCCCAGCGGATTTCCTTCACCAAACACATCCCAGAATTTCAAGCCATGATATCCTTCAGATGGCTCTGTAAACTGGGGAAATTTTCCGTTGCCCCAGTTATAGTTGCCGCCATCAACAATCACTCCGCCAATAGTGGTACCATGACCACCGATCCATTTTGTAGCGGATTCAACCACTACATTGGCTCCATGCTCAAGCGGACGAAATAAGTATCCGGCTGCACCAAAAGTATTGTCAACTATTAATGGCAGATCGTATTCTTTTGCCAGGTCAGCAAATTTTTTGAAATCAGGAATATTCAAACGGGGGTTACCAATTGTTTCAAGGTAAAATGCTTTTGTGTTTTTATCAATATGCTTAACAAAACTTTCTGCATCATCACCATCTGCAAAACGTACGTCAACACCCAGGCGTTTAAAAGCTACTTTAAATTGATTGTAGGTGCCGCCATACAGGAACGAGGTACTTATAAAATTATCTCCTGCCTGGAGGATGTTGTTAAGAGCCAGAAATTGTGCTGCCTGCCCTGAGCCGGTCGCTAATGCTGCTACACCGCCTTCTAATGCTGCAATCCGTTGTTCAAAAACATCAGTAGTCGGATTCATGATACGGGTATAAATATTGCCAAATTCTTTGAGGCCAAAGAGATTGGCGGCGTGTGCGGCATTATTGAAGCCGTACGAAGTGGTTTGATAGATCGGAACAGCCCTTGATTTGGTTGTCGGATCGATTTGCTGGCCAGCATGCAGCTGGAGTGTTTCAAAGTGAAGTTGGTTACTCATAATAAAAGTTTAAGAATGAGAGATTCAGATTTAATAAAAAATGGCAGCAATAAAGGAAGGGGGTACACCCTTTTGGGTAGAATATTAAGTATGCCTTACGGCATACAACAACGACAACAAATGCACATGTTAAATGCGCTGAAAGAATTTTTGTATGTTGTCTTTGTCTTCATGTTTACCCGATAAAATTAGTGGACTTTATATTCCTCTTCCAAATTTATTTACTGTTTTCTGCTTAACTAAATGTTAAGGAATGGTATTTACAAATGACCGTTTGTCCCGGCAAGGAACATTTTACACTTGAATGACTTTGCGGTGATGAAGTGCTGGCTGTTATTGCTTGCCAGTACTGTTGCTTTTTTGAAGGGCTCATCTTTTTTGGTTTTAACATGATGAAAAATTGTTGAACAGTTATACATCACTTATCAAAAAGGATTACCGGGAAGAGCAACAAAAAAGCTCACCCGATAAATCAGATGAGCTTTAAATATATTGTATATGATATTCTAAGCTATTAATCTGACTTATCTGTCTCGCCTCAGGCGAGATGGAATTGGCACCTTTCCACACTGGTCCGGATTGGTTAAGTGTAGGAGGTTGTCAAGGCTTCATAGGGCCATTACCCTCTGCCTTTCTTGATAAGTAACTGTAAAGAACTTGGGCAAAGATAGGGGTTGGCATACAGGGTTTCCAAATCTGGATTCTATTTTTCGGCAAACAGTTGTTTGGATATTAGCTGAAACCCTTTACTGGTAAGGTTTTTAGAAGGTATAATTTTTTACGATCCAATCCTGTTGAGAACGGGCCATTAGATCTGTCGTCACTTTTGTTTCTATTTTCTCCTGCGCCCTTTTTATTGCTTTACTTATCATGGCATGCTCAACAATCTCATCTTCTTTCATGCCCAGTTGTTGCATGAGCTGTATGATTTTATCACCACCAAATTGCTGAAACAGGGGCTCCCGAAGGGAAGAAAACACCTGCACTGTTTCCAGGTTCAGCTTGCTGTATAACTCATCTTCCTTATTACGCAAAGGGAAGTGCTCTCCAAATACAGGAATCTTGCCGGTTATTTGCGGTGTAGCGGCCTCCCTGGCGGTTAATAATGTTATTGGTGCTGTCGTTTGATTACCGAAATATACTGCGGCTTTGTCAAGACTTTCATCAAACCAGAAGATGAAGATTGTATTGTTGTTTGTATTCCACAGGTCCAGCATGGCTTTAAGCTTTGCTGTTTCATCGATCACTACTTTGTCAATTACTTTTATTTCGGTTCCTTTCTTTTTAAAGAAGTTGAACATTTCTCTTGTTTAGCCTGCTAAAATAAGAAGAAAGGGGCTGCCATATGGCAGCCCCTTTCTTTACTGTTACGAACCGTCCGGTCAATTTTTTAATTCCTTGCTGTTTCTTTTGACAGCTTTGTGCCGGTGTATATCCAGGCTTTTGGCTGTACAGGCTTTTTCACTTTGGAGTTCTTTGCCGTGGGAGCAGGTTCTTCAGCAGGAGTGACAAATGCAGCGGAAGGGTCTTCCGCATTATATGATTTGCCAAGACAAATGCTCAGGGTGTTTGTTTCTTTATCGAAGATCAAAGTGCCTTCGGCTACTTCTTTTCCTTCAGCTGTTTTTTGTGCAGGAATTTTATACGTTGCGGGTGATTTTCTCAGCATAGCTTTCACTTTACCCTGTGGCAGCCCTTCGATCCATACGAGGCCTTTATTCTGTTCATCAAGGGTAATAGTAATATGGGCAGCATCTGCATTTACTGAAGATTCATACTTACCGATCACCGGGAAGATATCTTCTCTGGTAGGAGCAACCGGAGCTGCAACGATCTTGTCGCGGTACAATGCAGCTATTGAGTCAACAGTGGGATTTTTTTTGGCATCCCAGGTTTGCTGTGCGCCAGCAGATACTGATAATAGGGATAAAACGATTCCAGCCATTATTACAATGGTCTTTTTCATAAGAAATTATTTTAATGATTGAATTGGTACTCTTTGCTTCATTCCAAAATACTGTGCCAGAATAAAGATTTGTGGATAACTCGGAAAAGTTTTGCTGAATTACCGCTAAAAGTTTGCGCCTGAAACGGTAACTATTTCATTCTTGGCTTGTTCTTATCTTCGTTTATCATCATATGGCAAAGAGTAAGCATAACGGCACAGAAGAACCGGTACAGGATCATGAATCAATAGAAGTGTATGGAGCCAGGGTCCACAACTTAAAGAATATCGACATTTCCATCCCCAAGAATAAGCTGGTTGTTATAACAGGCATCAGCGGAAGTGGTAAATCATCTCTGGCTTTTGATACTATTTATTCGGAAGGCCAGCGAAGGTATATGGAAACATTCGGCGCTTATGCCCGCCAGTTCATCGGCGATATGGAACGACCTGATGTAGACAAGATCACCGGCCTTTCGCCTGTTATTTCAATCGAACAAAAAACCACCAATAAAAATCCCCGTTCCACAGTAGGCACGGTTACAGAGATTTACGATTTTCTCCGGTTATTATTCGCAAGAATAGGCGATGCTTATTCTTATAATACCGGCAAGAGAATGGTGAAGTGGAGCGAAGAAGAAATAGTAGAGAATATCTTCCAAAAGTATAAAGGGAAAAAAATAGCCTTACTGGCACCATTGGTGCGGGGAAGAAAAGGTCACTACCGTGAACTTTTTGAAGATATAAGAAAGAAAGGTTTTCTGAAAGTGAGAATAGATGGTGAGATAAAGGATATAATGCCGAAGATGCAGGTTGACCGGTATGTGATCCATGACATAGAATTGGTAGTGGACCGCTTGCAGGTTACAGATGATCTTAAAGCCAGGCTGAGTCAAAGTGTGCAACAAACATTAAAACTGGGAAAGGATTTGATGTTTTTGCTGGTGGATGATTCCAAATTTGTGCAATATTCCAAACTGCTGATGTGTGAGGATACGGGTATCAGTTATGAAGAGCCTTCACCCAATGCTTTTTCTTTTAATTCGCCATACGGGGCTTGCCCTGTTTGTAAAGGGCTTGGCACTAAACACCATATTAATATGGAGGCGGTAATTGCTGACCCTTCATTAAGTATTAGCGAAGGAGGTATAGCCCCGTTAGGAGAAGAAAGGGATGCATGGGTATACAGGCAGGCACAGGAAGCCGCCAAAAAAAATAAGATATCTCTAACTACTCCTGTAAGTAAGCTTTCTCAAAAGCAGCTCAATATTATGCTTTACGGGAATGAAGAAGGACAGCAGGATGACCTGGATTTTGAGAATATGAAGTTTGACCCCAATGCTCCTTTTGAAGGGGTCATCAACATGCTGCAACGCTGGTTCGCCAATCCCTACAGTGAGGCAATCAGGGAGTGGACAGAAGATTATATGATCGTTCGGCCTTGTGATGAATGTGATGGTTCAAGACTGAAAAAGGAAAGTCTCTGGTTTAAAGTAAATGGAAGGAATATTGCAGAACTCAGCAATATGAACCTTGATAATCTTGCGGCATGGTTTGATGGCATTGAGCTGATGCTTGAAAACAAGCAAAAAGCAATTGCCAAAGATGTATTGAAAGAGATCAGGGAAAGAGTACAATTTTTATTAGATGTAGGATTGACATACCTCACATTATACAGGCCTTCTAAAACACTGAGTGGAGGAGAATCACAACGAATAAGACTGGCAACACAAATCGGCTCACAATTGCAGGGGATTACTTATATCCTGGATGAGCCTTCTATTGGCTTGCACCAGAGAGATAATCACCGGTTGATTGAAGCCTTAAAGAACTTGCGGGACATTGGAAACAGTGTGCTGGTAGTAGAGCATGACAAAGACATTATGCTGGCAGCTGATCATCTGATTGATATTGGACCTAAGGCAGGTTTTCATGGGGGAAAGATCGTTGCGCAGGGAGAACCAAAGCAATTATTAAAATTAGACACACTTACATCCGGGTATCTGAATGGTCACCGAAGTATTGCAGTGCCATCTGAAAGAAGAAAGGGGAGTGGAAAATTCCTTGAACTGAAAGGAGCGAAGGGGAATAACCTGCAGAATGCAGATGCAAAATTTCCATTGGGTAAGTTTATTTGTGTAACAGGAGTGAGTGGCAGTGGGAAATCAACGTTGATCAACGAGACTCTATACCCGATACTTTCCAAGCATGCCTTTGGCTCAAAGATGACCCCGTTAGAATATAAATCTGTGAAGGGGCTGGAATATATTGATAAAGTGATTGAGATCGATCAGTCGCCGATTGGCAGAACACCCAGAAGCAACCCTGCTACATATTGTGGTTTCTTTACTGAAATACGGACCTTATTTGCTTCAATACCCGAGGCAAAAATAAGAGGATATAATGCAGGCCGTTTTTCATTTAATGTAAAAAGTGGCCGCTGTGATGTATGTGAAGGTGGCGGAATGAGGGTGATAGAAATGAATTTCCTGCCGGATGTGTATGTGCATTGTGAAAAATGCAATGGGAAACGTTATAACAGGGAAACACTAGAGATACGGTACAAGGGGAAATCTATTGCTGATGTGCTGGAGATGACAGTGGAAGAAGCAGTTGAGTTTTTTCAGAATGTCCCTTACCTCTATCGCAAGATCAAAGTGCTGGAAGAAGTTGGGCTTGGATATATCACTTTAGGGCAATCAGCTGTTACGCTTAGTGGTGGTGAAGCTCAAAGGGTGAAACTATCAACCGAACTTTCAAAAAGGGATACCGGCAAAACTTTTTACATATTAGATGAGCCCACTACGGGTTTGCATTTTGAAGATATAAAGCATTTGCTTGAAGTGCTGAATAAACTGGTTGACAGAGGTAATACAGTGCTGGTGATCGAGCACAATATGGATGTAATAAAAGTAGCCGATCATATTATTGATCTTGGCCCTGAAGGGGGTGATGGGGGAGGAAGAATACTCTTTGAAGGAACACCTGAGGACCTAATAAAAAACAAGGAAAGCCATACTGCTCAATTTCTGAAAACTGAGTTATAGGTAATAAAAAAACCAGCCTCACAGGCTGGTTTTTTTCTATGCTGAAAAATGTCTAAAGGCTGAAATTGATATCCTTTATTCCATAAGACAGGCCAAAGATTGACATTAAAATTTTAGCGAGGATTAAGCCTATCACTACAAACACTACAATCATAACTATAAGAGAAACCACAAAATAACTGACATGTTTGTCTTGAGGTGTTTTCTTTAATTTCGGTAAGCCTACATACAATAAATACAGGCCATACAAACCTGCAAGGCTGCCAATTATGGCTAAAGAGGGAAGGATTGCAAAAAGACCTCCTATCCATCCTGGAGTGTATGAATAAGCAACCAGTTGAACTGATCTGCCCAAATTCTTTTCGGATCCAAAACTTGGTGCCAGCGCATCAATTACAAATGCACTAACAAAAACACTTAAGAGGGCACCTGCTAATACGGTTATGGCCTGGTAAAGTCCCCAATCCATTCCTTTGATCCTGATTCCGAAACCTGCATTAAAGCCAATGAGACCATAACCAATAAATGCAGCTACAGCAGCCACACCGGCCAGCGGTAAAACATAACCTGTAATAATTCCGGGAATATTGGGTTCTTCTCCGTTAACTACATCCCATTCTTTGTTAGGAGCAGTAATAATGTTCTTTGCTCTTTCAATTAAATTCATGATTGGTTGATTTTGGTTGATGGGCCTACTCATTTGGCTTTTCGGCATTCGCCCCTGGTTTTTGGGTTCAGGTCTCCCTCCTGTTTAAGGTAAAACTAATATAAGATAGTTTTTGAAAAACAGACCAGCATAACAGTTTTTTTTATAAACCTGTTAGTAACAGTACTTTATTATTTGGAAGGATTAAACGGAAAAACAAGGAGAGAGGGGTAACCCGTAGGTATAGGCAGGAAGTGATTGAGAAAATTTACAGTAGGGTTTTTTAGTTTTTCTCCCGGATACTGGATTTTAACAATTTCCCTGCCCGTACGGGTTTTCTTAGTTATGACAATTAAAAGAGCTCAGAGTTTAGATGCCCGTAAGCAGTGCAGAGAGTGATTAATAAAATTGAGTACAAATGAGAGTACCAATAGAGAACGGATTAGGTTTTATCAACCAGGTATCAGATTTTATTAAGCTCCCTGCCACTTAACGGGACTGCGTTTAATGACTTAGCGTATTTCAAATTTACCAGAAACGGTTTCTTCATCACCGCAAAACACCCTGTATACATAGGTGCCTTTGCTTAATCCCGTTATCCGGTAATGGTCTTTTGCTTTTAATTTATAATTCTGTATTAATGTTCCCTGCAGGTCAAAAACAAAAAAATCTGCTTCCTTCCCGCCATTTTCTTTTGCTACCACATGCATTTCTCTTTTTAGTATGTCAGGGTAGATCTTTACTGAGTTGTTGTTACGGGAAGAGAATGTAGTTGCTTTCGCTTTTTTTGCTTTCTTCTCTTCTTCCGGATCCTCGTTGAATGAGGCGTATTCCTTTTCAGGTTTCCCTGATGCTATTACTGGTTGAACAGCTATTAGCAAACCGGAAAGAAAACTTAATGCAATAAATGATTTTAGTGTAAAGTTTGTTTTCATATAGGGGTTCGGTGTTTACAGGGTGGTTTTAGTCCTTTAATAGAAAACAGGACACTTAAGATGGCGGGTGGCACTGTTGCCACCGAGGCGCCAGCCAAAACGAATAATACTGGAAAAGAAGGCATCATTTTCTGTAGGGTCACCTCTTTCTGCAAACTCTTCATAAGGCCGGGTAGTAGGGAAAGTATAGGTGCCACGATAATATAACCTTCTTGCTTTTACAGCGTCTGCCGGAGCTAAATATTGATCAAAGTAGATAGGATCGATGTAGTAATTATTACTAACATCATCTACATAATCCGTAAATAATTTTCTATGTAGAATTTCAAAACCGATGTAGGAATTCTCTTTTATGTAGTATTTAAAACCAACACCTACAAGGGCATTCATCTGTGTAAGCTTATATGGCTTGCTGTCAGGATATTCTGCAAAACCCTGGCCTTCTAATCTGAGGGGTGCTGTTTTCACCCAACTGCCATCCACATCTTTAGTTTCAGGGTTAAAATTATAGATACCCACTCCGCCGAGTACATAAGGGCGGAATTTACCGGCCAGGCCATCATACTTCTCCATGAAGTAGGTAGGATATATTTCCAGGGCTGCGTAAGCTTCTTTGATTTTTGAGCGGAAACTCAGGTTTCTTTCTTTTCTGTCCATTTCGGCACCACCTTTTGCCGGTGCTTCTGCATCATCTCCTTCTACATAACCAAGGTTACCAGCTACACGAAAACCTATCCATTCAGTGGGGTAGTAGTTAAAGTACAAGCCTTTATTCAGCTTGGTCAGCGGAAAGTCAAGATCCTTTACAAAGGTTTTTCCCACACCGGCACTGCCTCCCAGGTCCCCAAGGAAAAACATAGGGCCTAAACCAAGACCTATTTCAACTTTTCCGTTGCGGCTGGTGATAGACTGTGAATGTGATTGTAAAGAAATGAAAGTGAATAAGCAAATTAGTACGGACAGCCGTACAGTGAGTAAACTTGTTCTCATTGGTATCAGATTTCTGGTTTTTCTACTATTGGATTTCGAAACTAAAGTAGATAAAGAAAGAAATATCATAGGTATTTACAACCGTATTTTTTTAATTCTGACGGTTGTAAAAGTTTTTCTACTTAGTGATTCTACGAAAATGCGCTACGACAGTATCATTTCTATATGTTCAATACCATCCTCCAGGTAAATATCACTTGTTTGCTGAAAGCTAAGTGATGCGTAGAAATTTTTAAGATAAAGCTGGGCGCCTATCCTGATGGTATGTTTGCCAAATAAGCTATATATATTATCGATTGAATTTTTCATTAGCTCTCTGCCCAAACCACTTTTCCTTGCAGCAGGTGAGGTAACCACTCTTCCTATTGATGGTTCAATATACGACAGGCCGGGAGGCAGAAGCCGGGTGTAGGCAACCAGTTTATTATCCGTCCATCCCATAAAATGATAAGCATTAGGGTCTTTATTATCAGCGTCCTGGTACACACAGTTCTGTTCTACAACAAATACTTCATTCCGTAATTGAATGATAGCATATAGCTCCAACGGAGTAAGTGCATCAAATTTTTTTAATACCCAATTCATTTTGTCTCGAAGTTTCGTTAAGAGAGCAAATATAACATCAGCGGATATATTTCAGGTATAACCTGTATTTCGGTAATTTTAAACAAACTTGTTTCAATGGCAATAAAAGATCTTAGCAGCGTACATGAACTGGTTAGCGATCTTTTTCGCTGGCCAGTATCACCAGAAGAATGGAAGCAGTATGAGTTAAGTAATGAACAAATTGATTTTTTTAAAAAAAATGGCTTCCTCAGTGGTGTGAAGCTGCTTGATGAGGAGCAGATCAATGTTATCAGAGGAGAATTGAGTGATATTGCTGATCCGAAACATCCTGGTCATAAATTGTTTTATGAATTCCATTCTAATGAATCCACTGATCCTTCTACAATTTTATTTCATGCCTTAGGTGCCTGGCGCATTACAAAGGGTTTGCATGATGTACTATGGAATCCCCGTTTTCTGGTTGCAGCAAGTCAATTATTAGGTAATGTTCCGGTGCGGTTCTGGCATGATCAGATTTTCTGGAAACCTCCAAAACAAGGAGGCGTAGTAGCCTGGCACCAGGATTATTCTTACTGGACAAGAACAAAACCAGTGGCGCATCTTACCTGTTGGTGTGGATTGGATGATGCCACAAAAGAAAATGGGTGTCTGCAATATATACCCGGTAGTCATGAGTGGGGCTTATTGCCCAAACCTGTAATAGCTGGTGAATTACATGGTATAAAAGATTTTTTAAATGAAGAACAGAAAAAGAAATTTGACCATCCGCAGTATGCCGAGGTAAAAGCCGGGGAAGCCATTTTCCATCATTCACTTACCCTGCATGGTTCAGGAGCTAATACCTCAGCAAGGCCAAGAAGGGCATTTGTCATAAATGTTTTTGCAGACGGAGTAAGATCTGATGCAGATGAACCTTTGTTAGACGGGGTTCCGGCCGTTCCAAAAGGGGAAAAGATGCAGGGACAGTTCTTTCCTTTACTATTTGAGCCGCAAATGATTCATCAATAGTTGTATTTGTCTTTCCAGAGGTTTTTGAGAAATTTTCTCAATTCTTCTTCTCTTGCATTTTTTCCCGGATCAAAGAATTTCATTCCTGCTATTTCTTTGGGTAAATATTCCTGCGGCGAAAAATTATTCTCATAGCTGTGAGAGTATTCATAGTTCTTTCCATAACCCATATCCTTCATCAACTTAGTAGGGGCATTCCGGATTTGTAATGGCACCGGCAGATCGCCATACCGTTTAACAGCTGACAGGGCCTCTCCAATAGCAGCCACAGCCGCATTACTTTTTGGTGATGATGCAAGATAGATGGCACATTGTGACAGGATGATATTGGCTTCAGGATAACCGATCTTGTTCACCGCATCAAAAGCTGCATTGGCCATTACAAGCGCAGTGGGATTGGCATTGCCGATATCTTCGCTTGCCAGGATGACAAGCCGGCGGGCAATGAATTTTACATCCTCACCTCCCTCGATCATACGGGCCAGCCAATACAAGGCCGCATTAGGATCGCTGCCTCTTATTGATTTAATAAAAGCAGAAATTATATCATAATGCTGTTCACCGCTTTTATCGTATAGTGCAATTCTTTTTTGCGCTACTTCCATTACATAGCTGTCGGTAATGATAACATCCTTACCGGCAGTGTCGCATACAATTTCCAGCAGGTTAAGTAATTTTCGTCCATCGCCTCCTGAAATGTTTATCAGTGCAGCTGTTTCTTTTAATTGTATATTTTTCCTGGAAAGGATTTCATCTTTTCCGATGGCGATTTTCAAAAGGGCTATCAATTCATTTTCATCCAGTGGTTTTAGAACATAAACCTGGCATCGGCTAAGTAAGGCGCTGTTTACTTCAAACGAAGGGTTTTCAGTAGTGGCACCGATCAATGTTACAATCCCTTTCTCTACAGCTCCGAGTAATGCATCCTGCTGTCCTTTGTTAAACCGGTGTATTTCATCAATAAACAGAACAGCACCTGGTTTTGTTTTGGCCTGTTCGATGATTTCTCTCACTTCTTTTACTCCTGCACTGATAGCACTGAGTTGAAAAAATGGCGCCTTCAATGTATGAGCAATGATATTGGCAATAGTAGTTTTTCCGGTACCCGGAGGCCCCCAGAAGATCATCGAATGAACCTTATTATTATCTATTGAAGTGCGGAGAATGCTTCCTTTGCCAACGAGGTGCTCTTGCCCCATCAACTCATCTAATGACCGGGGACGTATTCTTTCTGCCAGCGGAACTTGCGGATTCATATAGTCAAAGTAACTAAAAAAGCAGGCTGTTGAGACTGCTTTTTATTGTAGTGCCTGATATTTTTTATCAATACCGGGACTTGACCGATAATCTTATCAGGTTCCAGTTAGATACGGTCTTTTTCAATGACCTTGTACCATCTTCATTACCCATGTTTAAAAGGTTGCCCAATGGACTTTCTTCTCCACCCGCAGCTCTCACTCCTTCCTGGTTGAATACCATGGCGTAGTTGGTAATAGGTTCATCGGATGCCAGCAGGAAATAATTATCAGTTCCTACAGGTTCTGAAACAGTTCCTTCAAACAGGAAAACATCTTTTACAATATTGAAGTTCTCAAATTTCGGGAATTGGTTGCCTACATTTCCGGCATCAGCTTCAGGATAAGCCAGTATCATGTTTCCGGCCTTATCAATTATAAATACATAGACAAACCTTTTTACTTTATTAGCCCCTGTATATCCATCATTAGCTACCAGGTGAAAGGCGATCTGTTCACCCACTTTATATTCATTATTAGTTACCAGTTGGCCTGTTTCTTTATTTCTCATTTCAAGATGGAAAGGGAAATTAGTTTCACCCTCTTTTGGCCCGGTTAGTTGCACCCATCCTCTTATTTTGGAAAGCCGCATGGCATATTCATACAAACTATCGGATACATCTGTTGCCATTTCAGGACTATTGTTATTAAGTGGAAAACTCTTTGTTTGCACCGGCATCGATTCCAGGCTATCCCGGGCAGATGTTTGGGCACGGCGTAGTCCGTAAGCAGGTTTGCCATTTTCATCTATTGTTCCGTACAGGGTATAATTTGCATCAGTAATATTATTTACAATAACAATACTCTTGTTTTTCACAGACAGCAATCTTTCTGCTACGGCAGCAGCAAGTTCATTGGAGACAGGTAATTCAAAATAAAAAGATGAATCTTGTTTGCCTAACTGAATCAGTGCGGCTGAAGTAAGAGAAGATGGAACGGGAACATCTTTGCCGTCTACATTTACCCTGAATTTTTCCCCATCAAAATAGATACTGGTATAAGGGTCTGTTTTTTCCAATTCATTCACCCATTTAATTTTTTTTGATTGCCTGAGTTCTTGACTGATGCCTGCCATTTTTGTTACATCACTATAACTCATCTTGCCTGCTGGTATATAAACTTTGAGAAGGGGGGCGGAAGAAGAAACCCAATTGGTTACTTCAAGCAGCTCACCTGCTTTCAGGTTTTTGATGTCTCCCTTTACTAACCTGGCACGGCACTTATTAACGCCATAAATAGAATCGATTTCCAATTTTACTAATGTGTCAGCGCCTTTAAATTTTACCAACTCATTTTCTTTATTTAGCCCTAAGGCAAAACCACCCTGCAGCAGTACTCTGTCATTTTCAAAACCGGAAATAGCAATGAGTGACTTGTCAGGCAATGTCCCTTTTGATATACCAAATAATGTTTGTTGTTGCCTTTCTGGTTTTCCTCCCAATACAGGTTCTTGTTTTTTGCCATTACTTTTCAATATGGCACGGATACTTGTAAATAAATTAGTGGCAGATGCATTTACCGATTGCTGATCCAGGGCCTGTATCAATGCAATTGTAAAGGCACCATGCGATATATTATGCTCATCTCTTTGTTCCTGGGCAAGTTCATTATCCTGGGCTGCAGAGAATATCAGGAAATTACCTTCAGGCCGGGTCTCAGGCGGTATTGGCTGAGAGGCGTCTTTTGCATCATAATTAGCATCATCAATAAAACGAAACAATCCCGGGTCATTTGGGCCACGGGAAAGAGATCCGCTATGACAGCAATCCATAATCACTGTCAGTTTTACTCCCTTGTCAAGAAAAGCGTTGTAAATTTTAGCGAGTTCTTTATCTCGGATATCTTCCACACCCGGTTTCCAGGTATCACTGGGTACTATTGATTCATCTTTTTTATCTTCTTCTTTCGCAAGGCTGTTTGGAACCTGGCTGCCATGCCCGGCATAAAAAATGAATGCAATATCGTTTGCCTTGCTTTTTTCCAGTAAACTGTTCATGGCTTTCAATATGCCAGATCTGTTTGCAGCATCATTAAATAATGTATCAATATTAGGAGTGGTAAACTGAAATTTGGACACAATAACAGAATGCATAGCCCTGCCATCATTCACACAGCCCTGCAGGTTTTTGAACACTGACCTGGCTGTACCCTCTATTTTAGCGTTTGGGGGTGCCAGGTATTTGTCTATCCCGATGATAAGTGCTCTTTTTTCCTGTGCAGTACTGAGTAATGCAATAAAAAAAGGAAGAATAATGGTGATGAGCTTTCTCATGATGGGTGCTTTATTGCTATTAAAATTCGACCTATGATTTTGTTATTCCAAATAATATACTGTATAATATTAAATACACTTTTTGTTCTTGTGATACCATCTGCAGGGTATTTATAAGAATTTTAGATTGAAAAACAGTAGAATTACCTTCCTCAGGGTATGCTTTATATGGATATATAGTAATAACTTTTCAAAAATTAGGGTTATGAGGCTGGCTATTAAAAATGTTGCACCTTTCTTCGGCATGCTGCTGCTTGCTGTTACTTTCTTTCCGGTATCTGTTTGTGGCAATCCGGGAATAGCAGTACGTGGAACCTATGTGTTGGAGAATACTCAGTATCCACAGGGCTTGAAAAAGTATAAACCATCTGCTGTATATATTATTTACAATGGACCATATATAAAAGATGGCTGGAGAGCTGCTTTTTTAAGAGGCGATACTATTATTAATTTAAAAGGAATGATGGATTCCACAAAAGGCGGGATAAAGGCTTATCGCCTCATTTTTGGGAGCAAAGAAGAAATTGACAGCGCCTGGCAGGTCGATAGCAAGTTTCGGGTAACAGATAAAGTCTTTAATCTTGGCGCTAATATGCTACGGGTATTTGCATATGATTCAACGATGAAGCTGACGGATAAGTTTGTCTACAATTATGCGCAAAAGTTTAAAGAAGAAGGAAAGGAAGTACCGACCTTGGGCCGTCTGTTGCGGTTGGAAGAGGTTTACACAATTTCAGACAGGAATAAGTTTTCAGTTGGTGCAGCATGGGTACTATCAGTAGGCATAAACCGATATGAAGGGAAAGCTATAAGCCCTTTCGCTAATTGTGAATCTGACGCTATAACTTATAATACTTTCTTTAAAGAACAATACCAACGGGCCTTTACCATCCGGGATTCTGTTTCTAATTACAACGAGTATTTACTGACAGGAAAAAGTGCTACTAAAGAAGCTATACTTAATGCGCTGAAAGATATTGCATCAAAAGCAGGGTCAAATGATTTCTTTGTGTTCAATTTCAGCGGGTTCAGCAACCCCGTTTCTTTTGATTCGCTGAATTATGCCACTCATTTCTTTCCTTATGATGATAAAGAATATACCAGGGACTTTGTTTCCTACACTAACCGGTTTAAGGAAGAAGTCAATGAAAAATTGATTTCCTTAAAAGTACTGCAGGAACACATCCAGGTAATACCTGCCAGTAATCAGTTATTTATTACAGAAGCAGGGCCTACCGAGAAATTTAAAACAGAGTTTATAAAAACGCTGATGCAAAATTCACCAACCGTTGCAGGTATACTTAATAAGAACAGGGTGATCATAGTGCCTAACGGATTTGGGTTGGATAATACTCATTGTGGTGGTCAGAGAATTGAGAAGGGGCCTATCAACTATTTTATAACTTCTCTGGAAAACAAATATAATATCTACGATTTATTCCGCGATGGGCACAAAGCACAGGAGATTGCCTTTAATCTTAAAAGTAAAGCAGCAGCCTGCCAGGTATTAAGGAATGACTATTTCGATGTTTTCTTCGAAAAGCAATTTCTTCAGCAATACAAAGAGATATTTGGCGACGACAATGAACAGACAAGAGGGTTGAAGGTGAGGGCAAAAGAGATACAAAAGGAAGTAGGCGGACTTGCAGGAAAACGCTATGCGTTAGTAGTAGGTACAGATAACTACAAAGGCAAAGGCTGGAAGAAACTTAATAACCCGGTTAAAGATGCAAGGGCTGTAGCTGATGAATTAGCTAACTCATATGGCTTTGAGGTGCAGCTGCTGGAAGATAAACCAATGGATAGTATTTACAAAGCTATCAGGGAGTATTACAGAATTGCAAAACCAAACGACCAGTTTGTAGTTTATTTTGCCGGGCATGGAGATGTAGACGAAGAATTGCTTGATGATGGATTTATTGTTTGTATCGATTCTCGGTCTGTTGAAGACGACCCTGTCCGGAATACCTATATCCCTTATTTAAAGCTGCAGAAAATGCTCAATAATATTCCTGCAAGACAGGTGCTGGTATTGCTCGATGTTTGTCACGGAGGAGTATTTGATCAAAAAGTTTTTGACAAGGAAAAAAGAGAAGGGGAATTTGGCAATATCTCAAACAGGAATGTGCTGCAGTTCTTAAAAGATAAATTGCAGTTGCGGACACGGAAGTTCTTATCATCTGTTGGTAGCGAACCGGCTTTTGATGGAAAAGCGGGCCGTCATTCGCCATTTGCCAATCTACTACTACAGGTGTTAAGGGCAAGAGGAGCAGGATCAAACGGAATAGTAACCCTGTCAGATATTTTTAAAGTGTTGCAAACAGCCAGTTTAAATGAAACAGCTACACTGAAAATATCCCCGGCCATGGCAGATTTTGGACAGGTGGATGCTTTTAGTGAGTTTATTTTTATTCCCCTGGAGAAAATGGGTACAAACGAAAAACAAAATTAGAATTGTTATCTATTCTAACGGTTAAGCAGCTTGTATCTTGAAGCCAATAGTGGTGAGTGTTCCTTTTCCCGGACCTTCACTGGTAACATCTATGGTACCTTCATGGCTTTCCACTATTGCCCGGCAATTGTTCAGGCTTTGTCCTGCATCGGGAGATTCGTTTATTGGTTTTCTGCCATTATCCTTTACTTGCAGTATCAACTTTTTGGCATCAGTGTAGGCGTTAATACAAATACTTTTTTCGTCAGGATTAGCTTCTACAGCGTCAATACTGTTTTTTAGAACGTTAAGTATCAGTTGCATCAGCTTGGTACGGTCTCCTTTAATCAGAGGCAGTTCTTCCTCAACGTTCAGGTAAACATTTACGGCCATTTTATCAATAGTTGAGAAAAGCATGGAAAGACTGTCATTGATGATATTTTTAAGGTTGGCCTGTTTCCTTTCCTTTGTTTCATGGCCGGAAATATATTGCCGCTGAATGTTCAGTATTTCTTCAATATTACCAATGATACCCAACTGCTCTGATATGGAATGAGTGATTTCTTCCTGGTTGCTTTTTTGCGTTTCGGCAATGCCGGTAAGTAATTTGATCACAGCTTCAGCTTTATTATCGCCTATTGCTGATGAAAGTGATGCTTTTTGTTCTTCAAAAAAATGAGACAGGTGTAGTAATCTTTCCGAATGATCTTTTTCCTGCAGCCGTTTGATGCGGGTGAGATAAGAACCAAAACCTACTACAGCATTTCCAATATCATGCATCACCTCAGAAGCAATTTCAAATTTTCCCTGTGCGACCGCTTTTTCCAGCATGGCCTCATGTTGTTGTTTTTCCAGCAATTTTACATTGGTTATGTCCCTTGATATACCAAATGTTCCCACTACCTCACCTTGTGTATTGATCAATGGTAATTTGGTGGTGGCGACCCATCTTTCTGATCCATCTTCTTTTACTTCTTTTTCGATATAATCAATTTTTGGATTTCTTGTTTGCTGGATTTCCTGCTCATCTTTATAAGCTTCAAGAGCATGTTCTTTATCTGCAAAATCAAAGTCAGATTTACCAATAAGATCTTTCTCGGTAGCGTCAGGAACATCAGCCAGGTGTTTGCCTACCATATATTTACTCACCCGAAGGAATTTACTTTCCTTATCCTTGAAGTAAATGGCATCAGGCATATTATCCATTAGAGAATCAAGATAATATTTCTCCTTTTCAAGGCTTTCGTTCAACTCTTTTAGCATCAGTTCATTTTTCTTGATCTCCGTTATATCCTGCAGGGCACCAATAGTTCTGCCGGGTATTCCTTTCTCATCCCTGAGTATTAAAGCTTTTTCTCTTACGAAAGCATACTCACCATTTGCTTTTAAGAAACGGTATTCGCAGGACCAGCCATTGGCCTGTGGGTTTTCTTTGGCATCAAGTGTTGTTCTTGTTACTCTTGCCAGATCATCAGGATGTACTTTTGAAGCCCAGAAACTTACTGAAGTTGTTTCCGGAATATTATTGTGATAGCCGAAAAGTTTACGATAACCGTCTCCCCAGAAAACAGCATCCTCTGCATAGCTGCGGTCCCATATTGCATCTGAAGTAGCCATTGCTGCATAACTAAAACGTTTATTACTTTCCATGGCGGCTTGTTCCTTTGCTGCCAGCAGGGCATCCATCTGCAGTCTTTTCATTTCTGTGGTCTGCACCACTTGTATTTCGCTATATTTTTTCAGAAGATAGCTCCATAGACCACTGATATAAAATACCAGCGCCACCAGAAGTATATGGAGTATGAATCTTTCAAGCTCCAGGGAATTTAATTGTTTGAAGTAGGGATTATCAAAACCAGTATTCTGGTGATAACCAAAAATAGAAAGATGTACAACTACTATGAGGAAAAGAGGTATTTGCAGTTTCCAGTTTTGATACATGATGAGAATTGCGCTGCCCACAAAGGAAAAAAAGTAAATCTCAAACATGCCATGCATCTGGTAGATATACTGAACCATAAAGAGACCGAGTATACCGCTTAGTACATACTGGTACAGGTTTGATTCTGGAATGCCAAATTTTACCGAATAGTAAATAAGCAGATATATAAGCCCCCCACCTATAGCTATAAGCCAGGTATCATAGAAAGTAGCGCATATAAACCCTCCGACAAAATAAATGGCCAGGAAATGATTCATTAATCTGTCAGACCTTCTTTTGATCCGTTGCCTGAAAGGGATATCTTCAGGCTTTTGCATCGTGTCAATATGATTCTCAAGTATGGCTTCCATCATCGCACTATTGATTTTCAACTACTGGTTCTTTGATGAATTATTGTTTATTTTTTTAAAGGAATGGTAATCGTAAACACAGCGCCATTGTTATTATCTGCTTTGATCTCACCACCATGCGCTGTTATATACTGTTTAACAATGGCTAACCCCAGGCCGGTACCATTACTCTTTTGTTTGGTAACAAAAGGCTCAAAAAGAGTTTTAATGATCTCGGGATGGATTCCAAGACCGTTATCATGCACTGAGATGGTAACATGGTTATCGGTCTTGTCTGTTTTCGCAGTAATGTCTATGCTTGGATGAAATATCTTATTATCTGTCAAGGCATCAATGGCATTGTTCAGCAGGTTCATAAAAACTCTTTTAAGCTTGCTTTCATCACCTTCTGTCATCAGGTTGTCGGGAATGTTCTTATTAATTGTTACTAATCCGTTGGTATTACGGCCTTCGGTTGATTTTAATGCCTCGTCGATTATCTTGTTCAGGCTTACTGGTAGTTTTTTTACCGGGGTTTCTTTAATAAAATCAAGGAAGTCTTCAAATATTTCTGAAGCCTGTGTACCACAGTCATCTATCATATCCAGCCACTCGTTGCCCGGATGTTCCTGTCGCATCATATCAGTAAGCACTTTGATGTTTTTAATAGGAGAGCGGAGGTCATGCATCATCATGCTTACCGCTTTACCAACAGCTGACAGTTTCTCTTTTTGGAGCAACTTCTCATGTAATTCAGCATTGTGTATTGCTTTTGCCGCATTCAATACAAATAGTTTCAGCAGATACAGTTTTTCGGTTTTTAGCTGTTCATGATCTTTCAGTACAGCAAAAATGGAATAATTGTTCAGCCGGGCCAGTACGACATCGCCGAGTTGCACCACTGATCCGTCAGCTACCTGGGCTGATTTTACACGGGCAATTAATTCTCTCAGGTCTATCTTTTCCTCAATTGGGCCAATGGAGAATAATTTTTCATATTCAGCATTATCATGCAGTTTTCCCAGCAAAGCCATATCTGTTTCAACATAAGTAACCAACTGGTCCAATATATTTCTCAGCAGTGATGTCAGGTGCTGTTCATTGACTGAAATTGATGAAATGGTCTGGATCAGTTTTTCCAGGTTTCGCAGCTTGTTATAATCGGTAACAGCTTTTGTTGCCAGTTGAGTAATTTCCTCTGAGGCATATGGTTTACAATGATATCCAACATTCTGACCGGCCCTGGCTACTATATCATCTATAGAATTATCGCTGAATGCAGTTACGAAAATGATCTCTGCTTTGGTATCAAATTTCCTGATCTGTTCAGCTGTTTCCATACCGTCCCATCCGGGCATACGCATATCCAGGAAAATAACTGCATATGGAACACCATTGGCTACCGATTTTTTTACCAGTTCAAGTCCTTCCATACCATTAGCTGCTTTATGCACGGTAAAACTGGGGATATTACTTTTTCTTTTGCTTGTCAGTGATGACGGAGTGTCGAAAAGAATGCTGGCTGCCAGACCTACACTTTCATTTTCTGTAGTGCTTTTCCTTGGCATCAGGATTTCTTCAATGTCATTTCTTACCAATTCCTCGTCGTCGATTACTAAAACGGATGTATTTGCTGCTTCTTTCATAGTAGTGGATTTTATTGTAAGAGATAGGTAATAATGTTAGTTTACAGGTTAAATTTTATAGTAGTTAATGCTCCTTTTCCCGGTCCTTCGCTGGTTATATCTATACAGGCCTGGTGACTTTCCAGAATAGCCCGGCAATGATCAAGTCCAAGGCCTGATCCCGATGACTTGGTAGTGAAGCCGCGGGTAAAAAGTTTTTTTCCGGTTTCCTCATCAAACCCTTTGCCGCTGTCTTTAATTTGTAAGACCAGTGAGTCCGGATAATTTATTATAGTAATTGAAATTGCTTTGTCTACTGCATAAATGTCAATTGCCTCAATACTATTCTTAAGTAGGTTGAGAATTACCTGCATCAATTTGGTCCGGTCTCCTTGTATAAGAGATACTTCAGCAGGAATGTTTTGTGAAACAGCGATATTTCTTTTGTTGAGAGAGGCATAAAGCATAGCCATACAATCATTAATTATACTGGTAAGGGATACAGGCTTCTCTTCGTGCCTGCTGCCATTTATATATTGCCGCTGGATATTTAATATCTCCTGGATATGAGTAATGATATGCTGTTGTTCTGTTATCGACTTACTGATATCGGACTGGTTACTTCTTTGTGTTTGTGCTATCCCACTGAGTATTTTCACTACGGCATCAGATTTTGCATCTCCGATAGCAGTGGACATAGCAGCTCGTTGTTGTTCAAAAAAACCAACCAGGTTCTGAAGGTTCTCAGAGTGATCTGTCTCAAGTAGTCGTTTGATACGGGTGAGATAGGATGAGAAACCCACTACAGCATTACCTATATCATGCAATACATTCGCAGCTATTTCAAACTTTCCCTGCAGCACATTTTTTTCCAGGATCGCCTGTTTTAGCAACCGTTCCTTTCTGTTTTTTTCTGTGTTTTCTTCAAAGCTTAGCAGTATACTTTCCGGGGATAGTTTTATTATTTGGAGTGAAAAGTGTTTCTCATTCTTACCGGTTCCGGTAATAAAGACAAAGGACGAAGTTTTTTGCTCTTCGTGACTGTCAGTTTCTTCAATGAATTGTTTGAGGGTAACAGTAAGCGCAGGGTCAGTAGCAGCTAAGATGTCATAGAAATTATTGCTGGTAATGTCGTGTGCGGTTATAAGAGGAGCCAGTGCGATTTCTGCCCTTGCATTCAGGTTGAGGATAGAGCCCGTCATGTCTATTTCGGCCATTCCCTGCTGGGAATGTTTCATAAGCATGAAGAGTTTGTCTTCTGTTTGGGTCAGGTGGTTTCCCATGAATGGATAGTTTAGTAACAGCCTGCGAAACGATTTGATTTCAATCAAGAGATAGTTCTCTGCAAACCGAAATCAACTTTCATTTTTTTGATACTGTTCCTCTCTAAATTGGATTTTACATATGCTGAACGGTAATATTGTTTGTTTATTCTCAAACCACGAAGGGCCAGAGTGACTTATTTGAAGAAATAGAAGGAAGCAATTATCCTCTATACTGGTATACCCTTATACTTAAAAAAAGAACACCCAACTTTCTAATAAATAACGATCTGTACGTTCTAGTAATAGTGAAAATTCTGGATAACACTTATATATAAGCTATCCGGAATAATTTCTTCATTCGCCACCACTATGAGAAAGTCGCTTTCGAAGAAGATCAATATTTTCTTATCCCTCGACCGGGATATCCTGAAGGGATATTATAATCCCCAGGATTCATCTCCTCTTTATAAAAGGCAGTTAAATCATGAATTTGAGCAATATTTAATGACCTGCGTCCGCTCTGCAAAGCGGGATTCAAAGATCTTCTATAAAATAAACTACAGGAGTGAGTCAGATAAACAAAATGCAGAGCCATTGATGTATGCCATCCGCCGGCATTTTTCTGAAGCAAAAGCTAAGATGGCGCATGATTTTGAAAACTTCAGGCGCAGAACTTATATGTTACTATTTGTGAGTATGTCAGTAGTAATGATCTGTCACTGGGTACTCCCATTATTATTGAAAGGCGAGGAAAGTTCTCTTCATTCCGGGCTCAGTAATAGCCTGGATGTATTCAGTTGGGTAATATTATGGAAACCAATTGACAGGCTGATTTTTTACTGGAATCCTTTTTTGAAAGATATCTCAACACTTGAAAAATTGGAAAAGGGCGAAGTGGTGCTGATAGAAGTGGAGGACTAATAAAGTATCACAGGATTTTTAATTGACTAACCAGCAAGTATGAAAAAATTCTATATCTTTTTTTTCTTCGGATTTATAATTCTTTCGGCTCTCCTATACTTATCTATGTGGTGGTTCCTGGCCGGAGTGGGTATCATAGTTATTTTTACAATCTATCATTTTTATAATGCCCGGATGATGGCCATGTCTTCTACTGTGGAAGAACTGGAATCACAGGTGGAGGAACTGCAGTTACATCTTGACAAGTCGATTCTGAAGGAAGAAAGGGCAACAAAGGAAGCAGGACAAATAAGAGAGTCAAAGCAAGAACTGTTGACCGTCATCGGACATGAGATCCGCACACCTATGAATGGCATTTTGGGAATGACCCTTTTATTGCATGATACTTCTTTGACAAAGGAGCAAAAAGAGTATGCTGATACAATACGGAACAGCGGGCAGCAATTACTTTCAACAGTGAATGGAATACTGGCAAATGACATACTGGGTTATTCCAAGCTTGAGAAAAAAACAAAGAAGCTGGATAATATTGATTTTGATCTTGCAGACATGGTGGAGGAAGTAATCTCTTTATTCGCTGAGAGAACCGGTAAAGCCGGGGTAGACTTACTTTATGAAATAGATCAGGATGTGCCTGTTCAATTGAATGGTGATAGTAAACGGCTAAGGGATATTTTGATGAACCTGCTGGAAAACTCCGTGAAATTTACCCGGCAGGGTGAGATAGTGATAAGTGTACATTGCATACAGAAGGAAGACATATTAGTTGAGTTAAGTTTTGAAGTTCGGGACAGCGGTGTAGGTATCCCGGAGCATCAAATGGCTGACTTGTTTTATGGTGCACCAGGAAAAGAATTTCAAACCGGAGAGGAGCAAACAGGTGCCGGCCTGATTATATGCAGGAAGCAAGTGGAATTGATGGGCGGTCATATAAGAGCAAAGAGCAGGTTAGGAGAGGGAAGTGCTTTTATTTTCCAAATTCCACTAAGCTATAGTTCTAAATTGACGGCAAATGGGTCTCAGGCAAAAAATGCAGCAACCGGACTTGAGGGCAGACATGTGCTAATAGCGGATGATAACCTGACTTCTCTTGGTATTTTGGTTAACGTGCTTAAAGGATGGAAAGCAATACCTGTAGGCACCAGTTCGGTAGAAGAAATTCCTGATATCCTGTCACAGAAGAATAATATTGAGGTCGTACTGATTGACAGAGATCTGCTACAAGCCAGCGGTATGGAGATAATAAAATCTTTACGGGTTGCTTACCCTCATCTGCCAGTCATATTATTAAATTCTCCTGCTAGCATAATTACCAGGGAGGAAGAGCAACTGGTTAAACAAATCGTAACAAAACCGGTACGGCAACATATTTTGAAAGATGCTATAGTTGCAGTATGCAACAGGTCTGTTGCAGCAATACATCAAAGCGAGCCTGATAAACTGGAAGAAAATTTCTCTGCACAGTATCCCTTACAGATATTGATTGCAGAAGATAATCTCATCAACCAGAAAATAGCCATTAAGATACTGACCAAATTAGGCTACCAACCCGCAGTGGCTAATAACGGCAGGGAAGCACTTGATATGACTGACTCAGGAAACTATGACATCATCCTTATGGATGTGCAAATGCCTGAAATGGATGGACTGGAGGCTACAGGACTGATACGGGAGAGTAAAATGGAAAAACAACCGGTTATAATGGCCATGACGGCAAATGTGATGCAGGGCGACCGGGATGCTTGTTTGCAAGCTGGTATGGATGATTATATCAGCAAACCAATCAATCTTGAAGAATTATTAAGTCATTTAAAGAAATGGGCATTGGTTATAAAAGAAAGACAAAAATAATATAGCAGGGAACCTGTATCACCACTGTGAAAGGATAAGTATTTTACTAACCATTTTTTATCAGCTGCAGACTTGAGATATTTTTCCCTAACCCGGGCAGCTTGCCATTCAGAATGTTCTTCAGTAAAAATTACTTTCCACGGCCTGTCCCCTTTTGTAAATCTGTTTTTACCTCCATTATGTTCTTTCAGTCTTTTTATTGGATCAAGTGCAATACCTGTATACCAGGTTTTGGCAGATAAGCTTTCTATAACATAAGCATATACCATAAAATAAAAAAAGGTTCTGATATATATCAGAACCTTTGTAGCCCGTACGAGATTCGAACTCGTATCACCACCGTGAAAGGGTGGTGTCCTAGCCCTTAGACGAACGGGCCGTTTTAAGGGACGGCAAAGATAGGTTGGTGAAGCTTTTCGGCCAAATGTTTTTGCCCCTGTTTTCCACATATAACAGTCAGGCTTTTAACAGAGTAAAATCAGTCTCCATTTTCCTCTCATTACTGTACCTTCGCCCCGAAATTTTCATATTTACACATTTCAAATTGTCAAATTATCATGAGCACAGTTAAAGTAGCCATCAATGGCTTTGGACGTATCGGCCGTCTCGCTTATCGCCAGATATATAATATGGAAGGAATTGATGTGGTGGCCATCAACGACCTCACCAGCCCTAAAGTGTTAGCCCACCTCCTGAAGTATGATAGTGCACAGGGCCGTTTTGACGCTGATGTAAAATCAACTGAAGATTCAATAGTAGTAAATGGGGATGTATTAAAGATATATGCACAAAAAGATCCGGCTCAAATTCCCTGGGGCAGCCATGATGTGGATGTGGTATTGGAATGTACCGGCTTTTTTACAGATAAAGAAAAAGCTGCTGCACACCTGAAAGCAGGAGCCAAAAGAGTGGTTATCTCTGCACCAGCTACCGGCGATCTGAAGACTGTGGTATTTAATGTCAATCACGGTATATTGGATGGTTCTGAAACAATTATTTCCTGCGCTTCCTGCACTACCAATTGTCTGGCACCAATGGCCAAGGTATTGAACGACAAGTTTGGTATTGTTACCGGTATCATGACTACTATCCATGCGTATACCAATGATCAGAATACACTGGATGCACCACATGCAAAAGGAGATCTTCGCAGAGCAAGAGCTGCTGCTGCCAATATTGTTCCCAATTCAACCGGTGCTGCCAAGGCTATCGGACTGGTATTGCCTGAACTGAAGGGGAAATTGGATGGTGGCGCACAAAGGGTGCCTACAATCACCGGTTCTTTGACTGAGCTGACTTCTATTTTAGGAAAAACAGTAACCGCTGATGAAATTAATGCTTCAATGAAAGCGGCTTCAAATGAATCATTTGGATATACAGAGGATGAAATTGTGAGCAGTGATATTATTGGTATTCATTATGGCTCTTTGTTTGACGCTACACAAACGAAAGTGATGACAGTAGGAGACAAACAATTGGTTAAAACAGTGAGCTGGTATGATAACGAGATGAGCTATGTAAGTCAATTAGTTCGTACCGTGAATTATTTTGCAAAACTGATCAGTAAATAAAAGAAGAAATAATACAAACTGCAGTGAACCGTTACGGTTTACTGCGGCATTTTAATCTGGCTTTATGAAGATTAAGAATATTGAGGGCCTCTCTGCATATGATTTGCAGACGGAAGCCCAAAAGGGCGCAAGGTTTATTTATTATGCATTTACTATTTCTTTTATCGTGGTAACGCTCAAACGTACTTCCGGAGTTTATATGGTGAGGGATGGAGAGAATACTTCCGCTAAAGGATTACCTTTTACAATCATATCAGCTTTATTTGGTTGGTGGGGCATTCCTTTCGGGCCAAAGTATACGCTTCAAAGCATTCGTACCAATATAAATGGGGGCAAAGACGTTACAGACGAAGTAATGGCTACTGTGGCAGGTCATATTTTATTCCGGGAGACAGAGGCCGAAAAAACACATTCGCAATAATCTGATTCTTTCATTTCAAAGAAAATATTATGTCAAAATTCACTGCTCATGATTTTAAAGGTCAGAAGGCACTTATCCGTGTGGACTTTAATGTACCGTTAAATGATAAGTATGAGATAACAGATGATAATCGTATGAGGGCTGCTGTTCCCACCATTAAAAAGATATTGAACGATGGAGGAAGTGTTATCCTGATGAGCCACCTCGGAAGACCAAAAGATGGCCCAACAGAAAAATATTCATTAAAGCATTTGATACAACACCTCAGTAATTTATTGGAAGGAACAACAGTATTGTTTGCCAATGATTGTATTGGCGAGCAGGCTTATCTCACAGCCGGCATGATCCGTCCGGGTGAAGTATTGTTACTGGAGAACCTTCGTTTTTATAAAGAGGAGGAAAAAGGTGATGCAGCATTTGCTGAAAAATTATCAAAACTAGGTGATGTATGGGTGAATGATGCATTTGGTACTGCTCACAGGGCACATGCTTCTACAGCAGTTATTGCTCAATTCTTCCCGGCAGAAAAAAGAATGTTTGGATTATTGATGGAAGGTGAAGTAGAAAGTGCAGAAAAAGTATTGCACAAAGCAGAAAAGCCTTTTGTTGCAATTATAGGTGGAGCCAAAGTAAGCGACAAAATATTGATCATCGAAAACCTGCTGGAAAGAGCTACTGATATCATCATTGGCGGAGGTATGGCTTATACTTTTATGAAAGCAAGGGGCGGTAAGATTGGCAACTCTTTATGTGAACAGGACCGGTTGGAAACAGCGCTGGAAATATTACAAAAAGCCAAAGAGAAAAACGTCAGTATACATCTTCCGGAAGATTCTGTGATTGCTGATAAGTTCGATGCTAATGCAAGCACATCTGCTTGCCCAAGTGATGCAATTCCAGAAGGCTGGATGGGATTGGATATCGGGCCCAAAGCAGAGGGTATTTTTGCTGAAGTGATCAAAAAATCCAGAACAATTTTATGGAATGGCCCAATGGGTGTTTTTGAAATGGAAAAGTTTCAGAAAGGTACAAAGGCAGTTGCTGTAGCAATAGCCGAAGCTACACAGGCAGGATCCTTCTCGTTGGTAGGCGGAGGTGATTCTGTTGCTGCAGTTAATCAATTCGGATTCGCAGATAAAGTAAGTTATGTATCCACTGGCGGAGGGGCCATGCTCGAGTACTTCGAAGGAAAAACACTGCCCGGAATTGCAGCTGTTCAATCCTAAATGACCGGATGGGGAAATTACTTTTAGGTTTTTTTGAGTTAATCGGATTATAGCATTGGATTCGTTTAACTTTCGTATTTTCATTTTCATATTAAATTAACCTAAACCTTAAAGCTGCTATGAACAAATCATTTTTCCTTACGATTACTATATTGTTTATTCTCACTAATCTTTCTGCCCAGAAGATAATCCCTATCGAGCACAATGGAAAAAAATATGAAGCGCTGGACCTGACCGCAAAAGGAAAAGTTCAATGGGGTGGTTATGAAGAAATTCCTGCAGATGCTGCCAAAAGTGAATCCAATGGAGCAGCAAACACAAGAGCGATCATCACTGCTGTTGGCAGTAATGCAGGCCAGGAAGGAAAACTCTACGCAGCTAAACTCTGTAAAGAAGCAAAAGACGCTGGCAAAAATGACTGGTATCTTCCTTCCAAAGAGGAAGCAGATGCCATTTATGCATTCAAGGATAAATTCAATGTAGAAGAAAGAGGTACAATCTGGACATCAACAGAAGCGAATGGCACACAGGCAATCACCAAATACTGGTATACGGGAGCATTTTATAATAATCAGAAGGTAGAAGAGTATCATGTTGTCTGCATCCGTAAAGCAGACTGAGAAAAATCTTATTGTTTACTTACTTCGATGATGCGGTCATTATTGCCACCATTACTTGTACAGATATAAACCTTGCCGGCCGGGGAAATGCAGATGTCTCTCATTCTGCCATACTCTCCGGTGAAATATTCATTGGTTTCTGTAATACTGTTGAAACTGCTGTTCAGTTTCATCTGGTATAGTCTTGCATCTTTCAGGGCTACCATCAATAATGAATTCTTCCATTGGGGTATCAGGTTATTACTGTAATAATCTAATCCGCATGCAGCTGTGGTTGGGGTCCAGGCTTTTATCGGTTCTTTTACATTGTTGGCTGTACAAAATGTTTGTTCTGCAGTTTCATTGCAAAAGCCCCTTACATCCGGCCATCCGAAATTCCTTCCTTTTTCGATAATGTTTACTTCATCATCACTGCTTGGCCCATGTTCAGAACTGTATAGCATATTATTGGCAAATACCAGTCCTTGCGGATTACGATGGCCTGCACTCCAATAAGCATTGCCGGCAATAGGATTATCAGATGGTATAGTTCCGTCAAGATTGAGGCGCAATATTTTTCCTGCTAAAGAGGAAAGATTCTGTGGCAGAGATGTGTTGGAAGCATCACCAGTTGTGATAAATAGTTTCATATCCGGGCTGATTACCAAACGGCACCCGTTATGAATGGAATTTGCCGGTATATTTTCAATAATTGTTACAGGACTGTTCAGTGTGCCTCCGCTGTAAGTAAAGCGTACAACTTTTTCCCGGTAGTTGCTTCCGCTATTATAATTGTAAGCAACAAAAACATGCGGAGTACTGGTGAAATTGGGATGCAATACCATACCCAGCAAACCGCCTTCGCCATTTGTTACCACCTCCGTGATAGTATGTAAAAGAGAAACGGCTCCCGTAGTAGGATTTACACGACTGATCTTGCCACCTCTTTCCGTCATCCATATAAAATTATCGGCTCCCCATGTTATTTCCCATGGAAAATTTAGCCCCTGTACAATTACTGAATCTTTGATTACCACTGGTTCTGTTGGGGCCGGGGGCTCGTTATTCTGTTTTTTACACTGCGGCAGACCCAAAACAACGATCAGCGAAAATAATAGCAGCTTTTTCATAAAATTACGATACCGGATTTGACGGTAAACAGCGCAAAAGGTCGCTAAAATCATGCCGTAGCGGTATTTGAAGGCAGCTTACCGGTAAACAACTAATGGTTACCGAAAATTTACCCTTGCAAACTGTCAAAAATCCTAATTTTAGTATCTAATCAAAAACACCATTAAAATGAAAGGAACCCGTAATGTCGCTCTGTTAGTTATTGTTGGCCTCTTGCTCATATTTGGTGTATGGGGATGCAATGGCTACAACGGCGTCATCAAGCAGGATGAGAATGTGAAAAAGACATGGAACAACGTAAATACTGAATACCAAAAAAGAGCTGACCTCGTTGACAACCTTGTGAACACCGTTAAAGGGGCTGCTAACTTTGAACAGGAAACATTGACAAAGCTGGTAGAAGCAAGAGCAAAAGCTACATCCGTCAACTTTACTGCCGATCAGCTTACCCCTGAGAATATTGCAAAATTCCAGGAAGTACAGGGACAAATGACTGGCGCATTAAGTCGTTTACTGGCCGTAGTAGAAAATTATCCTGACCTGAAAGCCAATCAGAATTTTACCAAATTGCAGGGGCAATTGGAAGGAATTGAGAACGATGTCCGCAATTCAAGAAAGTCTTTCAATGATGCGATCAATACATACAATACTAAAGTAAGGTCATTTCCCATGAACCTGCTGGCCGGTATGTTTGGATTCAAAGCCAAGGAAGGATTCAAAGCTGATGAAGGTGCTGAAAAAGCTCCCAAAGTTCAATTCTAAGAAAGCGGATATGCAGCAAAAGAAATTTTCCGGCTATATAGTTGGAGGTGCTATCCTGCTTGTTCTTCTTACCTGGGTAATCACTTCATATAACTCTTTTGTCAAAAAACAGGAGAAGGTAAAGTTACAATGGTCGGAAGTACAGAATACTTATCAGCGCCGGCTTGACCTTATTCCCAACCTGGTGAATGTGGTAAAGGGAGTGTCAGATTTTGAGCAAACAACCTTGGAAAAAATAACTGAAGCAAGAAGCAGGGCTATCACAGGTCTGTCAAATGATGAACTGACAGCTGAGAATTACCGGCAGCAAAAAGGATTACAGGATACATTGGCAGCAGCAGCAAACAGGTTGATTATACAGATAGAGAGATACCCGGCTTTGAAGGGAACAGCTGCCTATGCAGGATTACAAACACAGCTGGAGGGAACGGAAAGAAGGATCAGGGTAGCCCGAAATGATTTTAATGAGGCAGTGGCCGATTACAATAAAAAAGTAAGAGGATTCCCCTCAAACCTCGTTGCAGGCATCTTTGGGTTTAAAAGAAAAGAAGGATTTGAAGCTGTATCAGGAACGGAAAAAGCAATCGAAATAAAATTTTAATTAAATACACATCCATTGAAATTTTTTCCATGGCAAAAAAATAAGTCGCTTTTTGATGAGGAAGACAATCGTCTCATCGTCAAAGCCATCAGGCAGGCGGAAAAAAGGACCAGCGGGGAAGTGCGGGTCTTTGTTGAAAACCGCTGCCGTTTTATGGATGCTATTGACAGGGCGGCTGAAATCTTCTTTTCACTTAAAATGGAAAAAACTGAGGAAAGAAATGCTGTGCTTGTGTATGTGGCATTAAAAGATCATCAGCTGGCCGTTTTTGCAGATGAAGGTATTTATCAAAAAACCGGCCAGGAGTATTGGAATAAAGTAGTGGCAGAAATGATTCAAAGCTTTAATAAGGATGATTATGCAAAAGGCATAGCTGAATGTGTGATACAGATCGGTGAGGCACTCACCACTCATTTTCCTTTTGATAGCGATACGGACAAAAATGAATTGCCCGATCACATTGTATTTGGCAACTGATATTCATGAAGAAATTCTTACTGATACTAACCCTTTTTCTTTCATTCGTTGCCCCGGCGCAAATGAAAGATATCATTGCGAAACCACCGAGCCCTCCAGAGCTGGTTAATGATTATACAAAGACGACATTGACAGCTCAACAGATCGAGGCACTTAGGCAAAAGCTGAATAGGTATAATGATTCCACCTCTAATCAGATCGCTGTGGTGATAGTGGAATCAACAGACGGTTACTCTATTGAAGATGCTGCCATAGAATTAGGGCGCAATTGGGGTGTGGGAAATAAAGAATTCAATAATGGAGTCGTAATCCTTATTGCAAAGGCTGACAGGAAGATGACCATTCAGGTAGGGTATGGACTCGAAGGTGTTATTCCTGACCTTGTATCGAAAAGTATTATTGATAACACTATTACACCACGTTTCAAGGAGGATAATTATTACAGGGGTATAGATGAAGGAGTAGACGATTTGATTATGGCTGCAGAAGGCCGGTACAAAGCTCCGGAGAATTACGGCAGCAGGAAGAATAAAGGCCCAAGTGTCTGGACAATTATTTTCATCATCATTTTATTAGTGATCATTTTTGGTTCAGGTGCAGGGAAAGGAGGAACTTATGTATCCCGTGGCGGTTTTGGCGGCTGGACAAGCAGAGGCGGAGGATGGTCAGGTGGCGGCGGTTGGTCTGGCGGTGGTAGTAGCGGCGGTGGTTTCGGAGGTTTTGGCGGCGGTAGTTTCGGAGGCGGTGGGTCAAGTGGTAGCTGGTAAGTTGAGGTATGAAAAAAATATAAAAGCCACTACATTACATAGTGGCTTTTGCTTTAGTGAAATTCAAAATTTTATTACAGCGATCTTAAAATCCTTTTTTATCAGCCTCAGGTAATTTCCCTTTAATATAGTCAACCAATTCCTGCAATTTGACATCGCTTGCATTCTCTTTTGCTTTCTTGCTCTTATCAGCCAGAATTCCTTTTAATATCATTCCGTTGATAAAGGGATCCGTTTGATTTTTGAAATTCTCAGGTATGGCATCTCTGAATTTTACAATCTCATCCACTCCCCATTTAATTTTTTCAATATTCTTGATGGCAGATAAATAAGTGGCCAGTCCATTTAACGCCTGGAATTTTGCCTGGCTTATTGGTTTTTTAGAAAAATCGCTAATGATTTTATCAGCCATGCTTTCATCACCGGATTTTAGAATTTCGTTCATTACCACTTCCTGCAACACTCCTTTCATGGGTGTATCAGCCAGTTGCTTTACTATCGTGGCCGATGCTGCTGGATCCACCCTGCTCAATGCTTCCAGTGCATTTCCGGCAACAGTATAAGAAGAATCATTTACGGCAGTTTTAAATAGTCCCGCATATTCTGGTTTTTCGTAATCTCCTAATTTTTGAATGGCATTAGCTCTTACAGTTGAATATTTATCTGTTTTGGCGAGGGTAAGCAGCACAGGTTCAAAAGATGTTTTCACTGCTTCTTTTTTCAGGTCAGCCTTACTGATAGCAAAATTTCTCAACCCGTGATACTTATCATTTAAAGCTGTTTTTATCAACTCCATTCCTTTAGGGTCATCAAGTTTCTTGCTGGCAAAATCAATAGCCTCTCTTCTGTCAAGATAGTTCCCGGCATATTTATATTGATGAATATAGTTGTCGAGAGTCTTATTGTCTTTTTTGTTCCAGAGCATTACTTTATCGCCATCTACATTTATCAGGTCAGGCCTTGCAGAATAGCTGAATGAGAAAGTATCTGCTGCATTTTTAACCCACACATTATGACGGGTTTTATTAGCGCCATTGTACACATCTATGGCAAGGGGCAAAGTAAACAGCTTCCCGCTCTTTTGTGTTTGTTTGATGATCACGGTAGCTTTTCCGGTAGCATCATCATACTGATAACTTATATCTACTGTTGGATGCCCGCTGTTGAAATACCATTGATTAAAAAACCAGTTCAGGTCACGGCCAGTTACTTCTTCAAAGGCCAGGCGTAATTGATGAGCTTCTGCAGATTTGAATTTGTTAGTGACAAGATAATTGTTCAGTGATTTAAAGAAAGCACTGTCTCCAACATAATTTCTGAGCATATGTAGTATGCGGCCACCTTTCTGGTAGCTTACGGCATCAAACATATCTTCCTTGTCTTTATAATGGAACCTGACAAGATGCTTATTATCGCTGCCGCTCATCAGATATCCCTGCATGCCGTTGTAGTTTTCTGCATCACCTGCATCTTTACCGTACTTGTATTCATCCCATAATGTCTGGCTGTAATCTGCAAACGATTCATTCACGGTAAGATTGCTCCAGCTTTCAGTAGTCACATAGTCGCCAAACCACTGGTGAAAAAGTTCATGGGCGATGGTGCCTTCCCAACCATTTCCATCTACCAATTCTCTTACATCCTGCTGGGCACTTTCCTGGTGAATAGTAGCTGTTGTATTCTCCATGGCACCAGCCACATAATCCCGGCCGGTTATTTGGGAATATTTCACCCAGGGATAATCCACGCCGGTGATTTTTGAAAAGAAAGTCATCATCTCAGGAGTATTGCCGAATATTTTTTTTGCTACAGAAGCATACTCTTTTTCTACATAATAATTTACTTCTTTGCCTCTCCAATTGTCTTTTACAATAGCATATTCACCCACCCCCAGAAAGAAAAGATAAGGAGCATGGGGAAGATCCATTTTCCAGTAATCACTACGGGTGCCATCAGTGTTTTTCTTTTGTGATACCAGCTTGCCGTTACTCAATGTCACATACTTATTATCAACGGTGACAGTTAATTCCTGGGTTGTTTTTTGGTTAGTTTTATCTATTGTTGGAAACCAGGCTGAACTTGATTCCGTTTCCCCTTGTGTCCATATTTGTGTTGGCTTATCTTTTTCCTCCCCTTTAGGATTGATAAAGTACATGCCCTTTATGCCAAGCATAGCACCATGGGCATATTTTTCTTCAAACTCATCAGGCTTGGCGATATAATCTATATAGATAGTATAGCTTTCATTTGCTTTATAGGTTTTATCAAGCTTAATACGTACCTGCCAGTCATCATACTGGTATTTTAGTGGTAATTGTTGTGAACCTTTTACCAGGGCAATCTTTTTAAATTCCATTCCTTTTGCATCCAGAGTCAGAGAATCTGTAGCATAAAAATGTGGCTTTAGTGTAAGCCATGCCTTGCCATACAAATACGATTTACTAAAATCAGGTCTTACATCAAGTTTAGTGTGCAGAAGATTATTGATTTTGGCGGGTGTTTCCCGGTATTCTTTTTTCCATGTAGTATCTGTTGTAGCTGGTTTTAGTTGTGCAAACAATGTGAAACTAAATAGCATCAAGAAAAAAGAAAGGACGACTCTGTTCATATATTTTGATTTAAGTGCCGCAAATTTATAATAATAGTACTTGTATATACCAGTAATTAGGATGAAAGGCGGTAGTATTTAACAACTTGTTGTATGAGGGATGAGCTAAGTCAGGAGAATTCAATTAAATTTGTGTAACCACCCAATACCGGAAAAATGAATAAACTCCTTTTGGTTTTTCTATTTGCGGCCTTCTCGTTTAGTGCCACTTCTCAAAAAGTATATTTTATTTACCTGCAGTCGGAGTCGCAACAGCCCTTTTTTGTAAAAATGAATGATAAAGTATATAGCTCATCGTCTACCGGATATCTTATTCTTTCTAAATTGTATGATACGACTTACAACATTAGGGTGGGTTTTCCGCAAGGTAAGTGGCCGGAACAGGAATTTGCAGTCGCGGTTGGCCGGAAAGATCATGGGTATTTGTTGAAAGATTTTGGGGAAAAAGGCTGGGGGCTATTTGATCTGCAAGCCCTTTCTGTACAGATGTCATCAAGCTCAGCGTTGATATTGGAAGAGAAACCAAAAGCAAAGACTAAGGATGTTTCAGCATTTACGGAAATGCTGTCAAAAGCTTCTGATGATCCTTCACTAAAGGAAAAACCCGTTGTTCAAAAGCCAGAGGAGAAGCCCATCGTCAAAACCGAAACTAAGGCAGAACCTACAGTGGAAATTGTAAAAAAAGAAGAGCATAAATTGGAGAATAAAGATAGTGTCGTTAAAAAGCCAGTTGAAGAATTAAAGGCAATTACAAAAGAACAACCGGAAATAGCCAAAGCGGTCGACACAGTTATAGTAAAAGAAGTAAGGCCAGAACCAAAAGAACAGCCTGTTGTAAGTATACCAGAAAAAAAAGCAGAAACAGAAGTAAAAAATGAGGAGCTGAAAAAAGTAATGCAGGTTCCCAAGACAATAAGCGAAGCAATAGAAGATGTATATCTCAAATCTGTCGTAACCAAAAGATCAGAAAGTTCCACAACAGAAGGCTTTGGATTGATTTTCATTGATAATTATGAAACGGGTATAAGAGATACTATTCGGCTGTTGATTCCTAATCCAAAACCAATAGCAGGATTTTTGAAGGAGGAGTCAAAGGAGGAGAAAAAGTTTCTTGAAATTCCGACAAATCCTCAGCCTGCACAGGCGAAAACTCTGGAGCAGGAAAAACCTAAAATAGAGGAAAAGCAAGTTGAAAAACCTGTTGAGGTGCCTGCTTTGCCAGCAAATTGTCCGGCAGTAGCCGATGAAGCTGATTTTTTTAAGTTGCGCAAAGCAATGGCGGCTGCAGAAGGAGATGATGAGATGATTGCAGAAGCCAAAAAATATTTTAAACTAAAATGTTTTACTACTGACCGTATTAAGAACCTGAGTACATTGTTTCTCAATGATGAAGGCAAATACAATTTTTTTGATGCCGCATACAAATATGTTATCAATAAAACAGAATTTGCGATGCTTCAGGCTGAGTTGAAGGATGAGTATTATATTAACCGGTTTAAAGCTATGATTAGGTAATTTGCTGCACTTTTCTATTACATTTTGAAAATTGACTGCCGGTTATGTCCCGATACTTTTTAGAACTTGCTTATAAAGGTACTGATTTCAGCGGGTTTCAGCTACAGGATAATGCAAATACAATCCAGGCAGAGGTTGAAAAGGCTTTTGAGATTTTACATAAGCAGAAGGTTATACTAACTGGCTCCTCCCGAACAGATTCAGGAGTTCATGCATTGCAGAACTATTTTCATTTTGATTATAACGAATCGATAAATGCTCAATTCATTTATAAAATGAATGCAATACTTCCAGCCGATATTGTCGTAAAAAAACTAATACCTGTTGCTGGTGATGCTCATTGCCGTTTCGATGCTGTTACCCGTGAATACCATTATTACATATATCGTTACAAGAACCCTTTTTTAAAGGAAAGGGCATTCTTTTTCCCTTACAGAGTGGATATTGATCTCATGCAGCAAGCTGCTGGAGTCGTAAAAGAATACGTCGATTTTACATCTTTCTCTAAGCGAAATACACAGGTTAAAACATTCAATTGCGTTATTCAGGAGAGTAGATGGGGTATAGAAGATGATTGTTTAGTTTATCATGTAAGGGCTAACCGCTTTTTAAGAGGAATGGTTAGAGCACTTACAGCCACAATGTTAAGAGTAGGCAGAGGAAAGATTTCCCTTAATGAGTTACGGGAAATAATTGAGGTAAAGGATTGTACTAAAGCTAGCTTTGCGGTTCCTGCGTACGGTCTTTTTCTTATATCTGTCAATTATCCCGATAATTATTTTACTAAGGAATTGATAAATAAATAGTTATATTTGTAAATTCCTTTTTTTTGTGGGAACTGATTCCTGCCTTTAATATTTACTATTTACACAGCTGCAAGTGAAGTAAAATAAGACCGTTTAACTCCCTTTTCTTTCTCTAAGATAAAAATGTATGCTTTGAAACACTTATTGGTACTGGGTTTTGGTGAAAAAGAGGGTATTTTGAGTAAATAGAGTTGGTTGATTAATAGCACACCCTTATCTTTGCCGCCCGTTCGGATAAAACGGACAGTTCTCTGAAGAAATGTGAATGAAATTGTGCGGCAAATGTGAACAAAACTTACTGATAAAATTTGCTGGTAATTTACAATGTCTTACCTTTGCCGTCCGCCTCAAAAAAAGGAGGTTAGTTCTTCACAAAACAAATTGATTTTCACTCCAAAAGATTCTGATTTTTTTGAAAAATAAATGAAGAAAAATTTGGTAGAAATAAAATGGCCCTTACCTTTGCACTCCCGTTCAAAAAACGGGTGGCTGGTAAAGCCAAAAGATCTTTGAAA
>JAEUVO010000061.1 GCA_016786885.1 Chitinophagaceae bacterium
TACAGTTATCGCCGTAATGAGAATATTCAGCACCGGGTATATCGTAAGGGATAGCATTTAATGCCGTTGCTTTATTAAACACTTCCTCTTTTGGAACATAAATAAATTCAGCATCTTTATCGACAAAAGTTTTAATAAGCCAGGGGCAGGCAATCCTGTCAATTTTTGGTCGTTCTCTTGTTATCCATCGCATATAATCAGGTTTAGTTGGATAATTTAGGTATCACTTTCGTTCCGGCTTTCAACTCTTCTGTTGTTTTTAATACAAGTGTATCACCTGAATTTAATTCGCCGAATACTTCAACTTTATCTCCCATATTAAACCCTGCCCTGACATCAATCCATTGTGTTGTATTACCAACTATTTTTATCACAAATTTCTTTTCTAATGTGGTAACAACTGCTGATACTGGCACTACCAACGATTGTGATGAACGAAGGAAATGCAATTTCACATCTGCATAGCTACCCGCTTTTAGCTCCCTGTTGGCATTCGGTATTTCAAACTCCCAAACTTCACTCCGGGTTTCTTCATCAATGCTTCCTGCTTTTCGTATTAATTTGGCCTTAAATTTTTTATCCGGAAAAGAACGGGTAGTCAACTCACAAGAGTTATCCAATAATACAGCCCCGGTATAAATTTCCGGTACTGGTACACTTAGCCGGAGTGTAATGTTGTCTTCTAATTCAAATAATGGTTTTTCATTGGCATTACCTACAAATGAACCTACTTCAATATTTCTTTTGGTGATAACGCCGCTGAACGGAGCAACAATGGCAAGGTAACTACCTACGAGACGATAGGACGAAGCTGCAAAAACAGAGGCATTGTAGTTAGAACTATCGGCCATCATCTGATTTTTGGTTCGTTGTAATTCACTGGGGGCAATAACACCATCGGTTTGAGAAGCTGTATTAATTCTTTCGTAATAATCTTTGCTGGATTGAAGCCTTGACCTTGCCGCTTTTATTTTTTCATTAAACTCCTGCACCCTGCTATTAATTTCCGGGGCATCAATTAAAGCCAGCACCTGTCCCTTACTAACTTTTGACCCAATATCTACATTTAACTTACGGATGTAGCCTTGTATTTTAGCCCTTATCTGTACGTTTTCATTGGGGTCAAGTTCACCCGGTAATGAAAGTGTTTTTTTAGCCGAATCCAACGTAAGCACAAATACTTTTACCGAGTCCGTTTTTGCTTCTTCCTTTTTTGACGCAGCTTTTTCCTGGTTTCGATTGCATGATGCAAGTGCAATTAAAATAAGGAGTGTTATAAAAATTCTCATATTGCTTATAGGTTTAAATATTCCTGTCATAATAAACTGAGTTTTCATCGTTAGGGTCAAGTGATATGTTTATTACTTTCTTTTTCCCAATAACCCAATCATATACCAACGGTACTAACCACAAACTGATAAACGTACTAAACAATAAACCGCCTATTACAGCAATACCCAACGGGGCAGTTTGTTTACCGCTTTCTCCAAATCCTATTGCCATCGGCAACATGCCTGCAATCATAGCAAAACTTGTCATTAAAATAGGACGAAGCCTATTGGATGCGGCCTGGGCACCGATAGATATTACATTATTTTGTTGAGAACGGATATGTTCAGCATTTGACACTAATAAAATTGCATTGGATATTGCTACCCCAATGGCCATGATGCAACCCATGAAAGATTGGATATTTAATGTATTACCAGTAATCCATAATAAGAACATAGAACCTGCTATCACAGCAGGAAATGCGGACAATACTGTTAATGACAATTTGAAAGATTGAAAATAAGCGGAAAGCATCAAACCAATTATTACAACGGCCAGTAATAAACCAATAGACAATTCACTGATAGTTTGATTTAATACATCTGCCTGCCCCCGCAGGTAAACCTTTACACCCTGTGGTAACTCACCCAATTTTTTGATAGCATTATTTACGTCTGCAACGGCTTTTCCTAAATCCTGTTTATGAATATTAGCAGTTACCGTGATATATCGTTGCTGGTTAATTCTATCATATTCTCCGATAGAATTTCCTTTTTTCATATCCGCAACATCTCTCAAATAAACTGTGTTGCCGCCTGATTTGCCAACAGGAATCTGGTCTATCTGTTCAGGGCTGTTCATAGCAAGCTGCGGATACTCTACCTGTACCTGGTAGGCATTACCGGATGCCTTATCTAACCAGTAAACAGGTTGTGTTAAGCGGCTGGATGAAGTTCCTTCTGTAACAGACCTTCCGGCTTGCTCTACTGTTAAACCCATTTGTCCTGTTCTAATCCTGTCATAATTAATTTGGATAGTAGGGTAATCGAGTGGCTGTGCAATCTGTACATCCCTCAGATAAGAAATAGCATTTAAGTATAGTTTTAATTTATCAGCAATCTCACGGCTCTGTGCCAAATTTTTCCCCTGTACTACTACTTCAACAGGATTGTTTGCACCAAGACTCATTACCTGGTCAACCAAATCAGCCGGTTCAAAAGAAAGAGCAGCACCGGGAATGTTTTTGGCAACTGCTGAACGTAATTGCTCTTTCAGTTTCACAATTCCAATGCCGGCATCTTTGGTTAGATTTACTTTAATCAATGCTTCATGCGGACCACTTGTAAATAAAAAAATGGGAGTAATAGCATAGGATTGCGGATGAAGCCCTACATAAGCGGATGTGATGGCTACATTCTTTTTTCCCGCAATGCTGTCAATAAGTGCTAATATTTTTTTAGTGGCATCTTCGGTTCGTTCAATCCTTGTTCCGGCAGGTAGTCTTAATCTTACCTGCATTTGCCCGGCATCTACTTTTGGAAATATTTCGGTACCTGCATTTTTATACCCAATATATGCGACAGCTAATAATGTTATTACAACAAGCGGCACAAGTATAAGCCGACCCTTTGTTGATTTTTGAATTGAGCTGGATAGTCGTTTTTTAATACTTGCCAGTTTTTTATCACTTTCTTCAGTATGTGCTTTTTTCAACAACCAATTTGATAATACCGGCACTAAGGTTTGTGACAGGAGAAAAGATGCAATCATGGCAAAGGCTACTGCCATTGATAGCGGCATAAACATTGACCGTGGTACACCACTCATAAATAAGGCCGGAACAAATACCGCAAGGATGCTTAACAGGATTAATAATTTTGGCAAAGCAATTTCTTTACAGGCATCCCAAATAGCCCTTGCCTTTGATTTTCCTAATTCAAGATGATGATGAATATTCTCAATAGTAACTGTAGATTCATCTACCAAAATACCAACGGCAAGGGCAAGGCCGCCCAATGTCATTATATTAATTGTCTGTCCTGTTAAATACAAACAAACAACCGATGTAAGCAAGGCCAATGGAATATTGATAACAACAATTACAGCACTTCTCATGTCCCTTAGAAATAACAATACCATTAAGCCGGTAAGCAATGCACCTAACAATGCTTCAAACAATAAACTTTTTAATGAATTAATTACATAGCCGGACTGGTCAAACTCATACGACACTTTTATATCTTCCGGTATGGCAGCCTGCATTTCGGGCAATGCTTTTTTTATTGCTTGTACCACATCCCATGTAGAGGCATCTGCCCTTTTGGTTACCGGAATATAAACGGAACGTTTGCCGTTAATAAGCGCATAGCCAGTTGTAATATCAGCCCCGTTATCAACAGTGGCAAGGTCTCTTACCAAAATGGAAGTACCTTCAATATTTTTAATTGTTACATTTTCCAGTTCTTTAAAATTATCTACTACACTATTAGATGGGGTAATAATAGATTTATCACCTACCCGGATATTTCCGGCAGGAAGAATGGGATTGTTTTTAGCAATAGCCATTACTATTTCATCAGCAGTAATATTGTAACTCCGTAACCTTTCAGGGTCTGCTTTTATTACAACAGTTCTTTGATTGCCACCAAGTGGCGGTGGCGCAGAAACACCGGGTAAGGCAGCAAACATGGGACGAACTTTAAACAAAGCCAAATCCTGTATTTCATTTAAGGAACGGCCTTCGCTGGTAAATACCAATTGGCCTACGGGAACTGAGCCTGCATCATACCGCATTACGAACGGGGGCAATGTGCCGGGTGGCATAAAAGAACGGGAACGGTTTACATAAGAAATAACTTCGGCCATTGCATTAGCCATATTTGTGCCTTCGTGAAATTGTAATTTTATTAACCCAAGACCTTGTATAGATTTACTTTCTACCGCTTTAATGCCGGTAATGTATAAAAAGTGATACTCATAATAAGAAGTGATAAAACCTTCCATCTGCTGCGGCGATAAGCCACTATAGGTTTGTGCCACATAAATAGTGGGAGCATTTACGGAAGGGAAAATATCAAGAGGAGATTTACGAATTGCCAAAACGGAAAACAGGATAATGCCCAATACCAAAACGATGATGGCAATGGGTTTGCGAAGGGCAAATTGAATTAGTTTGAGCATTGTGTTTTACCTGATTGCATTTAAAAATATACTTTCATCGCCCTTTACAGCAGTTTGTAAGAGCAAGCCTTTCCAGGCATCCCAATAAGCTATTCTACTATCTAATTCTGCTTTTAGCAGGTTATACTGTGCTTGTATTAAGTCGGAGAAATTTACCAGCCCGGTATTGTACCGTGTTTGCATAGCAATAAAAGCATACCGGCCAGACTTTAATTGCTGCTGTGTTTCTTTTGCTACAGCTATACTGTTATTAAATGTTATATTAGCAATGCGTTGCTGCATGGTAAGTATTGATTTACTTTCTTCTATTCTTTCCAGTGCCGCTTTTGATAATAAATTCTGTTGCTGCAATTGTTTTTTTACTTCACCATATTTCATAAGGGGAAATACTAATTGCACACCAGCACCATAGTTTACACGGTTTAATCCTAATCCACTCCATGTTTTTATTGTTCCATCGGGTTGAAAGCCTGAGCCACGGGCAAAGCCAGTACCCCAAACATTCAGCTTTGGCAGGTATGATTTTTTTAATAGTACTTCTCTTGATTTGTTTACTTCAAAATAGCTTTGTGCCAATTGAACAACCGGGTTTGTACTGAATGAAGTATCGGTAGAATAAATGCCCGTTGGTAATTTATTCAGGAAAGATGTATCTGACGGTACCGGCATCGCATCAATACCAATTAACTGTGCTAAAATTAATTGCGATAGTTGTGACTGTCGCTGTGTATTGAGTAACTCAATTTTTGCTTTTGATAATTCGGATAAGAATAAGGCAGTATCTACGCCGGGCTTGATTCCACTATTAGCTAAAACACGGCTTTGCTTTAAATTGGTGTTTACCCTTTCAATATTCTGCTGGTGTATGTTGATTTTTTCATAGGCCAGTATTACATCCAGGTAACTGCTGATGACATTTATTTTATGAAAAAACAAAGCTTGTTGCCACTCTGTTTGTTTGCTGTTAGCTTCTGCAATTGAAACATTAACCTGTGCATCCCGCTGGCCAAAAGTAACAGCCTGCCAGTTCATTAACACACTGGCGGCACTACCTGTTGCAGGACTGTACTGGTTAGCTACTGATGGCGGGCCGCTTATTGGTAAAAGACCATTGGGATAAAACATGCCGGTAAGATTATTGGCCGTAGCTATGTTTGCCTGATAGCTTGCATCAATGGTTGGCAGCTTGCTATATTTTATTACATCAACATATTTTGTAGCTGCATCTGCTTCTAACTTTTTTGACTTGAGCAAGTGATACCGTTCTTCTGACAACCGCAGGGCATCTTTTAATTGCAGTACCGTATCGGGCAGGGTTTGTGCAATTACTTTGCCCAAAAACAATTGAACTGTTAACAGACTGCAGATTACCAGAGGTTTGTATTTCAATTGGTTTTTATTTTATGACCCCAAAACTAAGGCATACCTGAGGAACAGCCTTGTATCTTAATGACCTTTTGTACCTGCTTTACCTTTTGCTAATTCCTTTTTGTAAACTGATGGGTTTTTACTGGTGTGTTGTTTGAAAATTCTTGTAAAATGGCTTGGGTCTGAAAAGCCGGTGAGGTAAGCAACTTCTGTAAGTGAATATCTATTCATTTTCATTAGTTCAATTGCTTTTTCAATTCGCAGCTTCCTTATGTACTCACCAAAAGAAAGATTGTTGAAGTGCTTGGAAAATTCACGGGATAAATATGAGGGATGTATATCAAGGCTTTTTGAAATATCCGTTAAACTTAAATTAGTATCAATCTGGTCTTGAATTATTTCTTTTAATTCCTTCACCCAATCCGGTGTTTTCTTTTTTGCCGCTTTTTGTTTTATAAATTTGTTGAAAACATCAATGAACAAATGGTCAACCGGGTTCTGAGTATGCTTTTCCTTTTGTAAATGCTTTGCCCAGCTATATAAGGCATCATAAATCATCATCCCTTTTTCAAGTAATTCGTAATCGTCTTTTACATTGTACGCTAATCCTGCTGAAATAGCCCAAAGCCCGGATGACTGACTTGCTATATCATGCCTATCGGTGTCGGCTCCTCTTACTATAGGTGCCATTGCAAGGACAGCAGGGTCTTTGATTTTGTATTTCTCAATGACGAAATCGAAAGTACATTTATCATCATAATGAGAAAACTCCACATCAGGAACATCAAACGGGGTTGCTTTTAGTTTTTTGGCTTGTTCTGTTACTTTATCAGCAGGTACATAGATAAATTTAGCATCTTTATCAACAAAATTTTTTATTAACCACGGACAAGCAATTCTATCAATTTTTGGCCGTTCTCTTGTAATCCATTTCATTTTGAGGTAATGAGAATTAATATTTAAGTCAAATTGAATACTGTCTGTTGTGTGTTAGCAAGATTGCAGCTCTTTTGCAGGTTGACTTTTGTGTGGTCGGTTTGTGTGCCTGCAAATGTGCTGCAATGTGCGGTAAGCTATTAGAGACTACGAATAAAGTCACCCGTTGAATTAGTAGGGTGTGTCCAATAGGGTTACCGCTAACTCATAAATTTATGATATAAGACGAACCTTTCAAAAAAAATGGGCATTGAAAACCAATGAATTGATGTTATACATTTTGTATTGTCGTTAGGACAATCCACTCTACCAGTCAATCTCTTCTTTTCTCCACAGATCGTCAAAAGGGCTTATAATATTCACTAATTGCTTTTTACTTACATGCAGGTATCTTTCCGTTGTTTTAATGTCAAAATGTCCTAAAATATCTTTAATGTACTTTATATCCGTTCCCTTTTCTAACAGGTGAGTGGCAAAGCTGTGTCGTAACGAATGAATACCGACTTCTTTCCGGATACCAGCCTTTTGCTTTGCCTGGCTAAATATCTGTTGTACGGTTCTGCTTGGATAAGCAGTTAATGTTTGCTCTGACTCGAACAAGTATTCACCAGGTCTTGGTTTGCTTCTCCTGATGTAACTCCGGAGAATATCCAGCAGAACAGGACTAAGCCCTACATAACGATCTTTTTTGCCCTTTGCATTTCGTATGTGTATTTGCATTCTCCCGCTGTCAATATCTGCTAGTTTAAGATTTACGATTTCACTAACCCGAAGACCGGCACTGTATGCTGTAAACAGCATTGCTTTATGCTTTTTATTTGTTAGCGCATTAAATAGTTTCGTCAATTCTGCTTCATTCAATAGCTTAGGCAGTAATAATGGCTTCTTCGGCCTTGGTATTTCCCAAAAGAATTTTTCTCTCCTCAATACCTGCTCATAATAGAATTTCATTGCATTTATCCGGCTGTGAAGGGTATTTTCTTTCAGGTTCAGTTTTTCAAAACAGTGTACAAGATATCTTTTCAGATGGGCAGGAGTAAGCTGATCTGCCGGAACGTCTTTCAGCAATTCCAGCAGTTGGGCCATCTCATTCAGGTAAGTTTTTGTTGTTGAAGAGCTATATGCTTTCAGTTTCAGTTGCTGCCGCATTGCAGGAAGTATATGTGCATTTACCGGGCTTATATTTTCTTTTTTGTATACAGCAACCCGCCTGTTTATCCATGGCACCGGGGTATTCAAAATATTTTGTGAAACAGGTTTTGTTTCGAGCAGCACTGCTGAAGGAGTTTTCTTTTGAGACAGGTAAGTATGCAAAACTGATTGTTCTATCCGGGCTTTTCCTTTTAGCGAAAAAAATATCTTATTGTAATTCTCTTTGCTAAGTGGCACATACCAGCATTTGTTGGTCTGGCTCCACCTGGCTCCTGCATGTTTTTGTATCGCACCGTTTAGCGAGGAAGATTTTTCAAAATGAATACCGATGCATTCAATGCCTCGGTGCTGCAGTGGTTTTAATACAACTTCTGTCATCAGATAAGGTTTGCCTGATGAATGTACTAAATCTTATAATACGCTGCTTATCCTTCCAGGTGAATACTGAATACGATCATTCTCGATTGTATCTTATCAAATACATTGGAGAAGCGGAGGTTCTCATCTCTTGCATGGATATTACGGATGCCGTTGCTGATCTTTATTTCAGGAGAAAAAATAAAACTGGGAAAAAAGAAATTGAAACCTATGCCAAACTCAGGGCCGAAATCATACTTGGCGATCTTTACCAGCTCTTCGGCCCGCTTGGCCCTTGCATTACTGGCCATATCAATATCGGCTTTAAAACCAGCCAGTGTGTACACCCTGAAGTTGCCGATCCTGTCGCTCTGAAATTTTATTTGAAAGGGAAATGACATGATCACCGATTCTATTTTTTTTGTCACTTCTGTTTGCCCGTCAAAATCAGGATATTTTAGTTTGTAAAAAATATTCCGTTCAATGAACATTAATTGTGGGTTGAAACGTACCTGGAAACGATCTGATATGCGACCGGTGGCAGATAATCCTAATGTTAATCCCCCGGAGTTGACGGGTTCGGCTATATATACACTGTCATAATCCAAAAAACGGGGATGCAGGCTAGTTTGAAAACGGGCCAGGTTCACACCAACAGTAATCCCAAAATAATAGGGCTTGCTGTCATGGTCATACATATTCAGTTCCACTTTTCCGATCTGTGCATTGGAGCCAGCGGGAAACAGGAAAAGACCGGTCAGTAAAACAGGTACAAGAAAAATTTTTATATAGGCTTTCTTCCGGAGTAAATGCAACATATTCCAAAGGTCAGCGGCTGAAACTCTGTGTGGGAGTAGCCTGCTTTTTTTAAAATGTCAGTAAATAAATGGCGATCCGGAAAAGCTTTGGCAGATTCGTTCAAATACTGGTAGGCTTCTTTATTCTGCCTGAACCAGCGGGCCACCTGCGGGGCCACAATGCCCATATACAGGTTGTAAAAACTCTTTACCGCTCTTCGGCGGGGTTTTGAAAATTCCAGCACAATTAACCGGCCCCCGGGTTTTAATACTCTCCACATTTCAGCAAGGCCTTTTTCCAGGTTTTCAAAGTTCCGTACTCCAAATGCCACCATCACGGCATCAAACGTATTTTCAGCAAAATTTATTGTTTCTGAATCTCCCTTCTGTAAGTGGATTTTGTCCCCAAGTTGTTCTTTTTCAATCTTTTTTCTCCCCAATTCCAGCATGCCTTCAGAAATATCTATTCCGGTGATCCTTGCTGGTTTCAGGATCTTGTAAGCCATCAGGGCCATGTCTGCCGTACCAGTAGCCACATCCAGTATATGCTGCGGACGGTCTTTTTTCAACATCCGGATAGCTTTTTTTCGCCAGTTGATATCAGTTCGGGCAGACAGGAAGCGGTTCATCTGGTCGTACTTACCGGCTATTTTATCAAACATATCAGCCACCTGCTCCTTCTTGCCTTTTTCAGAATCTTTGAAGGGAATGATATTGTCGTGTGGTAAGGGCTTTGACATGGGCTGCAAAGTTAGGGCAAGTTTATAGTCCGTTGTTTATTGTTTATTCTTTTTAAGTGAGGCAAAGCAGATTGTTTACTGTTAATTTGCAGCTTTCATGGAAGTTGTATCAGCCAAATATGTAATCAGCAGCGCTACGCATAAACAATGCCCGCCACCAGATCACCCGGAGTATGCTTTTATCGGGCGGAGTAATGTGGGCAAATCATCACTTATTAATATGATCACCGGGCAAACAAAACTGGCAAAAACTTCTGCTACACCCGGCAAAACAAAACTGATCAATCATTTTGAAGTAATTTCTTCTGATAAAAAGAAATGGAACATAGCCGACCTTCCCGGCTACGGGTATGCTGCTACTGTTTCCCAGAAGGCGAGGAATAACTGGGGTAATATGATCGAGTCATACATCCGGAAAAGAGAGAACCTCGTTTGTTTGTTTGTATTGATCGACAGCCGTCATTCACCACAGGCCATTGATCTTGCATTTATCAACCAGTTGGGAGAGTGGCAGGTGCCTTTTGTAATAGTGTTTACTAAAACAGATAAAAATAAACCAGGCGCCACCGTGAGGAATGTGGAAACGTTTTTGAAAGCTCTTTCAGAAAGCTGGGAACAGGCTCCACCGCATTTTATCACCTCTTCAACGAAAAAAACAGGGCGCAAAGAAATGCTGGATTATATTGGAGGGCTGAATGCCAGTTTTAAAAAGTTGTAAGGCAGGGATCAGCAGTTTGATATTTAAATAGTAATTTGCACTGTACATTATTGTATTTATGAAAGCGATCTTATCCGAAAAGAATATTGTAGTTGTACTGTTCGTATTGGTTCTTGTCACATTTGTTCTTGCACAGGAAGACAGTAAAAAACTGGGGAGATTATACTCTTCAGGAAGTAATCCCGGAAAAGGGACTCAGCAACTGGGGCATCATTCTACTACAAGGCCAGCTTCCTCACCAGTACAAAACTGATCCGACTCTTATATTTCTTCTGCTAATCCAGTAAAGTATGTATAGAATAGTTTTTATCATCTTTATTTTTTTGTCATTGCAGGCTGCGGCCCAATCACCTGAAAAAGGAGAGAAGGTAAAAAAGGGATTGAAGGAAAGAATGCTTTCTTCTGACTCTACATTAAAAAAGATCAAAGCTTTTAAGGACAGTGTGGAGAAAATACAGCTATCTAATACCGGTGTGGACAGGATACAGGAGAATATCAACCGGAATATGAATTATATGGTAGAGGTGCAAAAAGAACAGCAACAAAAAAAGAGGACTTCAGTTATTATTAATATCGCTATTGGTACTGTTCTATTTACTATACTGATCGTGGGGCTGCAAAGAAGGAGAAAAAAGAGGTGACGAAACCACTTGCAGAGGAAACCTCCGCATTTCACCAGGAGGTGTTTTACATTTAGTTTACTACCTTATTCGCACAGCTGCTGCTGGCAAAAGCTTCCGGTTTGGCTTTGAAGGCAAAGCCCATTCCAAGGATATAGCCCATTGCTTCTTTCAGCGCATCATTACTCTTGAAGTGCGGATTGGTGTTGATGTCTGCATGTACTTCCATATCTACATCATACACGGTAAACAGGTTGCAGAGATCATAAGCGATTTCAATGCTCTTTGCCACTTCTGACAGCATCCGTTCCTTGATGGTGAATTGCTGTCTTGTTTTTTCATTATGGATGAACATGAAACCGCCATGTCCTTCCCGCAGAAAAACAATAACTGTAGCAAACTCTGTTTCTTTACCTTTTACCTGTGAGTCGGTACCGATGCAAACTTTCAAACGGTGGCCTTTTTCCGTCTCCCGTTTGATAGCATGTTCTACAGCTTCCAAAATGGGTAGTTCAATCGGGTCGCCATTAAATTTTCTCCAGCGCATATAAAAAGAGGTTTTCCTAAGTTACAGGAAAACCTCTGAATTACAAAAGGGGCACGGATTATCGTTCTGTTACCAGAACCAAAAAACTCTTTATTGACGGATTATTTTATCGGTCCATTGCTCAGTGCCTTTCACAAATCGTATCATATACATACCACTTCCTGTCATCGCATTGGTAGTAATTGTATTGATCCCGTTCGAGAGCTGGCCTTTGGCAATCGTTTTACCGGTGAAATCATAAATGGCATAGTCAAAAGTACCGGGGCTGGTTACGGTAACCGTAGGTGAGCTCACCAGGTTACTGAGTAATTGCGGTTTACTGCCGGCGTTAGTATTACGCAGGGTAACGATATTGGAATAATACTGGCGGCCGTTATCAAATGTTACACTAAGCCTGTATTGCAGGTTACCTGTGGCAAATGGTTTATAAGAAAATGAACGGGAATTAACCGGCGATTGAGTTATCGGGACAAAGCTTCTGCCATCTGCTGATACTTCTATTACCTGTTCAGTTATTGCTTCATCAGCATCAATGATCCAGCTAAGCTGGTGCCTGTCTCCGTTCAATTGCCCCTGCAGGGTCAACTGTCTTAAAGGCAGAGTGCTTCCGGCTGTAAAGCTTGCCTGCAATGCATAGGAGCCGAGACTAGCATAATTAGGAGCATAAATATTACCACGGCCTTCTATCCGGAGATAATAAGTACCCGGGTTCAGATTGGTATCTATTACTGAGCTTAGCAATGTTCCCGGATTATAAATATTTAATTGCGTTTGTGCACTATTGAATAATGTAACCTGCATATCAAGATTAGAGCCTGCATTGCCTGTACCTACATTGTATGGGACAGCGCCTAATTGAAACCTGCCGAATGAAGGCTGGGTGAATGCGATAAGATCCTGGTCATTGGATTGCTCAATCACACCATTTATGCTAAACTGGTTGGCGACAAAAACAGTACTGGTGGCGCTGCCAAATGTTCCGGCATGATCATCAGTACGAAAAGAAAAACCATTGCTGCCGGTTATTACAGAAAGATCATTTTGATAACTGGTACAACCAAATGAGTTAGGGCCATTATTCCACAATGTAAAATTCTGGTAATAGCCAACACCCATGATAGGTGCCCAGCCTATTTCGCCACTGCCTTGCCCGTAATGGTAATCAGATGTCTTTACACAGTTACCATCATACGATGACTGGTGGTAAAGTCCCATGGTGTGACCTGCTTCATGGGAAGCAGCTTCAGAGATATTTTTCACATTGTTACCAAGCAAACCTGTAAAAACAAAACAGGGACTATCATCACCCCAGATGAATGAAGTAACAAAAGCTACTCCGCCTGAAGCACCATACCATTCGTAAGTAGGAGTAAGGATGACCCGCATCCGCTTATTGGCCGGGGCAGCCAGGAATTTTGTAGAATCTGTTGTTATATTGATATTGAAAGGACGATAGTCTTCAGCAACACGATTAAAAATGGTATTGATCTTTGCACTGTCCAGTACAGCGGGAGCACACACAATTGGGCCGGCATAGTTCCAACTGGTGCCGCTTACCGTGTGGCCATCAAAATCAAGAAACAGGACTGCCGAAGCAGACGGATAGCTGCTGAGGGCCGGTACCTGGGCCTTCAGATCTCCGGCACTGGTCAGCAAGAGTGCCGCAAGTACGGATCGAAAAAAATTTTTCATAACAAGACGGATTTTAGATTTCAAAGGGTCAAAGGGTACAGATATAAAAACGGGTCAGCTATAACTTGGTTTTTTTAGTTTCAATTTATTCGTTTACCAGGTCGTAAAAATTTTTTTTCACCAATACGAGTTTTCCTTCCTGGGTTTGTAATTCATACAAATCACCATGTTTAAAACTAATGATACGTCCGGTATAGGAAATACTGCCGTCTGCATTAGTGATCTTTGAAATAGTAAGATTCGCTCCGTTAAAGGCAGCCGAACGGACAACTACACTCTGGATACTGTTACCATATTTACTGGCGGCAGAAACTACTTCTCCTTCAAACTGGAAATCGGCTGTTTCAGCCAGACGAAAACTGGAGCTGCGGCCCACAGGTGTAGCGATCAGGTCATTGATCTTTTCAATACTAACAGGAATCTTATCTGGTAAACTGGTGAATAGCTTTGGCTTGTTATAATCCGGTTCATTCACCGGGATCTTCTGATCTTGTGCCAATGAAGCCATGCTGCAAAGCGTAACAATTACGCATAGGATAATGGTACGAATGTTTTTCATTTAAACTTTTTTAGAGTCAACAGGATATTGTTCGGCAGTCAGGATTTTCTACTGCAGTTTTCAGGGGGACGGTTCTACAAGATTTGTGAAAGTTTTAAACAGTTCCAACTTTCAGCAACGATAATTACTTGAAATAGAGGAGTAGTACCTTGAGTGATTCGTAAAACTTCGAATGAAGTAATGGTTATCTACGAATCAGTACTGGTTTGTGCTTAACATGACCAGCGTACAAGCATCAATGGTTTTAATGTTATTTTCCTTAGCTAAATCCGCCAGTTCATCATTTTCTGCTCCCGGATTGAAGATGATACGGGCAGGTTTTAATGAAAGTATGTATTGATAAAACTCCTGCTGGTGCAGCGGATTCAGGTAGAGGGTTACTGTATCTATATTATCAAACAGTTTTTTTTCGGTTTCGATAGTAACATCAGATACCACGGTATGTTTGCGTCCGATGGCCACAACTGGATGTCCATGATTTCTCAATCGTTGTACTGCCAGGTAACTGTAACGGGAAGGATTATCTGAGGCGCCAAGAACAAGTGTTTTTTTAGCATTCATTTTGTAAAACTAAGTCTATTCTTTCGTTCACTTTATTTCAGGTGAATCAGTTCCCTGTTTTTTATGGCCGATAATTCACGGAAACCTATAATAAAATACCAAATAGCATAAAAAGGAGATACAAACAGGAGTGCTGCCAGGTAAAAAAGTATAAATGGTACTTCGGCGAGAAGAAGCAAATAACTAACTAAACCAAGCCCTGCTGTCCATAAAAGTGTCAGGAAATATCTTTTTCTCTCTACATGGTGTAACCAGTTCTCTTTTACCAAAAGGTGGGCAAGAAAACTAAGAAGTTGCCAGCCACCCAGAAAAAAATAAATGTAGAACAGGGAATTATTATTGCTTCCTGCAAAAAGCCAGATCAATCCGCCAACTGTTATCAGCAGTTGTATGACGAGGTCAATGATTTTTATCTGCTTCATTTTTATCCAGCACTTATTTAAAGATCTTCATCAGTGCGCTGACAAACCAGGTCTCTTCCGCTTTTATCATGGTATCAAGTGTCTTATCTGCCTGCTTTCCCAGTTTTTTGATACTGCTTACGGTATCAACAAAGGTTTTAACATGTTTATCTTTTTTATCTCCTTCCACCGCCTCCAGTTTATCGAGCAATTGCAGTATGGGCTCCAGTTCCCTTTTCTTTCTTTCCTTTACGATCTGTTTTACCACTTTCCAGATATCTTTTTCGGCTGAAAAAAATTCTTTCCGTTCCCCGGGAATCAATACTCTTTCTACCAGTCCCCAGTTGATCAGCTCCCGGATGTTCATATTGGTATTACCACGGCTGATGTCAAGTTCTTCCATGATATCGTCCTGTGTTAAGGGATCAGGGCTTATTAAAAGAAGGGCATGTATCTGTGCCATTGTCCGGTTTATGCCCCAATGGGTTCCAAAAGCACCCCAGCTGCTGATGAATTGTTGTTTGGCCTCTGTCAGTTTCATGGCACAAAACTAAGTATCATTTCCGAATTTTCAAAAAGTACTGAAAATTTATTTATTAAAAAAAGGAGGTGTTGCCTCCTTTCCTTCTTTATTTCTTTTTGATCTCTTCTGCTTCTACATCTACTGCTGCATCTTCTTTCTTCTTGCCCAAATAAGTGGGAAGGTCCATTCCTGCCATATCAAAAATATCTTTCAGTGGCGGAACCGCTTTATACAATCCACTCATGAAATTTGCTGTTGATCCTTTTCCATCTGCTCCCATTCCTCCGCCATCCCAAACAGTTACCTTATCTATCTTGATATTTTTAATGGCTTCCGTCTGCAATTTCACCAATTCAGGAAGTTTATCAGCTATAAGCAACAATACAGCATCTTTCGGGTTATTGCCGGCAGATTTTACAATACGTTCCAATCCTTCAGCTTGTTTGGTCAGTATTTCATACATACCTCTTGCTTCTGCTTCCAGTTTGGCAAAGATGGCATCGGCCTCACCTTTTGCTTTTTCCCTTAATTGTTCTGCGGAAGCCTGTGCTTCGATAATGAGTTTTTGCTTTTGTATATCAGCCGCCACAACGATGGTGGCATTTTGCGAAGCCCTGTCTCTTTCTGCACGGGCATCTTCCGCTTTTTTCTCTGCTTCATATGCTTCTGCCAATGCTTTGGCCGCCTGCACTTTTTCTGCAGCAATTGCTTTTTTCAATGCTTCAGCTTCTCTTTCTCTCCTTGATGCATCTGAATTGGCAATTTCGATCTTTGATAAGTTTTCCCCCTGTACAGCCACGGCGTTGGCTTCTGCCATTTTTACCCTGGTGTCTCTTTCGGCTTCTGCTTTACCAATGTTTTCATCCCTGTTGGCGCCGGCAATCTGTATCTCTTTCTCTTTTACTGCCATCGCAACATTGATGTCACGATCCCTTTGCGTTTCTGCTACTTTAATATCTCTTTCTTTCTCTGCTGTAGTTTTACCAATATCACCGGTTCGTTCCTGTTCCGCCACACGGATCTTTGCTTCATTGATTGCTTTTGCGGCCGCTTCTTTACCTAATGCATCAATATAACCACTTTCATCTTTGATGTCTGTTACGTTTACGTTGATCATTTTCAGACCTATCTTGTTCAGTTCGGCTTCTACGTTTCCGGCAATGTTGGCAAGGAATTTATCCCGGTTGTTATTGATTTCTTCAATATCCATCATAGCCACTACCAGGCGCATCTGGCCAAGTATTATATCTTTTGCCAGGTCATGAACAGCAGGACGCTGCATTCCCAATAACCGTTCAGCAGCATTCTGCATTACATTCGGCTCAGTTGATATACCAACAGTAAACCGTGAAGGCACATCCACACGGATATTTTGTTTACTCAACGCACTGGTAAGATTTACCTCAATTGAAATGGGAGTAAGGTCTAAGAATGAGTAGTCCTGTATAATGGGCCATATAAATGCAGCGCCACCATGGATACACTTTGCGGTTTGTGATCCCTCAGCTCCTTTGCCAACTTTACCGTACACAACTAATATCCTGTCGGAAGGACAACGTTTGTAGCGTCTGAACATCGAATAGACAAGGATAAAAAAGAACAGGACCGCTGCGGCGACGACCAATAATAAATTCTCAGCCATAATTTTCAAAAATTAATATGATTAGGAAAGATTTGATGTAACAAGGAGAACACTATCATTGACTATACCAACCACCTTCACCAGTTTACCGGTTGGTATTTTCTCGGTATCATCAGTGATAGCCTGCAGTTCATGTAAAGAACCCTGCACCTTAATATGTATTTTGCCAAAACCTTCCCGACCCGCAGGTATAAATAAATAAGTTTCGGCAACAAGGCCTATTGCGTTTTTCATTTGCAGAGTGCCACTTTGTTTTAGCCGGCTCATGCTGCGAAAGAGAAAAGCCATCATCACTACCATTATTGATCCGGCCAGCAGTGCAATACCGATGGTCAGTCCTTTACTCATTCCTCCTTTGATGCAGGCAATACCCGTCCACCCAAAAACAGTAAAGAAGGCTATGAGGTTTTTGATAGTGAAAAACTGGTAACCGATACCATCATCATGCCCGATATAATCATCAGCATCACCTGCTGCCAGGTCACCATCACCACCGGCAAAGGCCATGACAAGCTGTATTACAAACAGAAAAGAAAACAGCAACGCAAACACCCAGAAGATTTTCTCAAACATTACCAGCGATTGCCACCAGGAAGAGATGTCTAAAAGGTTCATGTTTTTATGATTAAGATTTGATTACCGAATATAAGCATTCCCGGAAATCTGCCTGCCTGAGTTGATATTAATATAAAAAAAATGTGTGATGGGGAACAGATATAAAATGCACATGGATTAACTTGCTGTATGAAGAAATTCTTATTGCTTATATTTCTTGCAGTTTCGCTGTTTGCTGAGGCACAGATAAATCCCTTCCGCTTTGCTTTTATTTCAGATACGCATATTGGTTCGCCCAACGGGTCGGCAGAGGAAGACCTGCGCAGAACAGTCAGGGATATTAATTCGATGAAGGATATAGCTTTTGTAGTGTTGACGGGTGATATCACCGAACTGGGAACCAATGAAGAATTAAAACTAGCCAAACAGATACTGGACAGCCTGAATATTCCATGGTATATAATACCCGGTAACCATGATACCGGCTGGAGTGAGAGTGGCGGGGTGATGTTCACAACAATCTTCGGATACGATAAATTCAGTTTTGAATATAATGGAATAAAGTTCCTTGGCTGTGCATCCGGGCCATATGTAAGGATGAGTGACGGACATGTGCCCCGGGATGCAGTAAACTGGCTGGACAAAGAGCTGAAGAAAATTGAGAATAATCAGCCGGTGATCTTCCTGAATCATTATCCAATTGATAACGGACTGGACAACTGGTATGAAATAACTGACCGTCTCCGTCAATATAATACATGGGCCATTCTTTGCGGGCATGGTCATGCTAACAAAGCCATGAATTTTGAAGATATCCCGGGAGTGATGGGCAGGTCAAATCTCAGGGCTAAGGATACAGAAGGTGGATACAATCTTGTTGATGTAAGAAATGACTCGATCCTGTTCACTGTAAGAAGGCCTGTTTCTATCACAGAAAAAAAATGGACGGGTGTAAAAGTGGAAGCAAGAAATTATGCAAAGGATAAAGAGTTTAAAAGACCCGATTATTCCATTAATTCTACGTATAGCCAGGTAAAGAGAGTGTGGGAATTTTCTTCTGATGCTAATATTATCTCTACACCTGCTGTTACAACTGACAAGGTTTTTGTAGGGAATCAAAATGGGATAATGACTTGTTTTTTGTTAAAGGATGGTAAGCCTGCATGGAAATATAAAACTGAGGGGGCAATTTTTTCTTCACCGGCGATTGCTGATGATGCGATAGTATTTGGTTCAGGTGACGGAGTTGTGTATTGTCTTGATCAGAAGAAAGGGAAACTGCGCTGGAAATATAAAACCGGCGCATCGGTACTGGGTTCTCCACTGGTAAATGGCGATACTATTTTTATCGGCGGTAGTGATCATTCATTTCTTGCACTCAACGCCACCAATGGAAATTTGTTTTGGAAATACACAGGATTGAATGGTCCGGTAGTAAGTACTCCTTTACTGTACAACAATAAAATAATCTTTGGTGCATGGGATAGAAATCTGTATGCGTTGAATAGTACAGATGGGGAAATGGCCTGGAAATGGAATAATGGATCATCTATCCGGAATTTTTCTCCTGCAGCTTGTATACCGGTAGCAGCGAATGGTATCGTGTATGTGGTGGCGCCAGACCGTTACATATCTGCTATCTCTGCATCGGATGGAAAAACATTGTGGCGTAATAACGATGCAACCATACGGGAGTCAATTGGTATATCTGCAGATGGCAAATGGATTTATGGAAAGACCATGCAGGATACTATTGTTGCCTACGCCGCCAGTAATGAAAAACAGTGGGCTGCCTGGAAACTGCATGCGGGTTTTGGTTATGAGCATGTGCCTTCTATGCTTATCGAAAAGGACGGCTTTGTTTTCTTTGGGACAAAAAGTGGTGTTGTTTACTGTATCGACCCGGTTGAAAGAAAAATACACTGGGCACACAAGATCGACAACTCAATGGTGAATACAGTTAAAGTGATCGATAAAAACAACCTTATTGCTTCTACGATGGATGGGAAACTGGTATTGATAGAAAATATGACTGGTAAGAATTAAGATGCCAGGTTTCCTTTTTTCTTTACCGTTGGTTTGGAAAATATCTTTCCCAGCCAACCGAAAGTACCTGATACAAAGGCAATACCACCCACCCACAACATGGGAACTGAGTGCCGGCCATCAAGAAATTTTAATGCAAAGCTGAATAGTATAAATGAGGTGCCTGTAACAAAAAATAGTGTAAGCCAGGAGAACTCTTTCATTTCCTTCTCTTCCATAGTATTGAATTAGTCGCTGTAAGGTAACGGTGGAATTTTCTTAAAAGCATGAGGTACAATTCCTTTTTTTGCCTTTTAAGTTGTTACACTTATGGAGGCATAGGATAAAATTTTAGTTAACAATAACCCTGCCATGCAAATTGAAATAACTAAAAAAGCTGCCGGTAAGGCAGCTTTTACGTATTTGTGCAGGAGGATTATTACCTACAATAGCATTGTGATAGGATTCTCCAGATATTTTTTGAATGTTTGAAGGAATGCAGCTCCGCTTGCACCATCCACGCTGCGGTGATCGCAACTGAGAGTTATCTTCATCACATTACTAACTCCAAAACCTTCTCCTTTTCTTACCACTACTTCTTTGATACGGCCTACCGCCATGATGCAACTGTCAGGTGGATTTATTATAGCAGTGAACTCATCAATATCCATCATACCCAGGTTAGATATAGTGAATGTATTGCCGGTGAATTCATTGGGCTGTAATTTCTTGTTCTTGGCTTTGCCTGCAAGCTCTTTACTTTCAGCAGCTATCTGCGGTAAAGTTTTTTGATCGGCAAAGCGAACGACCGGAACGATCAATCCGTCTTCAATGGCTACGGCAATACCAATATGAATATGACTGTAACGACGGATCTTATCTCCCATCCATGAAGCATTGATGGCCGGATGCTGGCGAAGGGCCAGGGCAGCTGCTTTTACTACCATATCATTGAAGCTGATCTTGGCAGGACTAATTTCATTCAGCTGCGCTCTTGCTGTCATGGCATTATCCATATTGATCTCCATCGTAAGATAGAAATGCGGGGCACTGAATTTACTTTCCCCTAAACGCTTGGCAATTACATTGCGTATCTGAGAATTAGGAATATCTGTATAGCCTTCTTCTTTGCTTCCGGTAAAGGCAGGAACAGGCGCAGTGGTTGCCACCGTCGCAGCTTTAGCTGCAGGTTGTATGCTTGTGGCAGTGGCAGGCTGATAGTTATCAATATCAGCTTTTATAATTCTTCCTCCATCACCACTTCCCTGTAGTGAATGAAGATCAATTCCTTTTTCTTTAGCAACTTTCTTAGCTAACGGAGAAGCTTTCACTCTTCCATTTTCTGCTACAGCAACGGCTGTCACTGTAGCTGGTTGTTCGGCAATTGCTTTTGCAGTTTCAGCAGCAGGCTTTTGACTAACTCCTCCTTTTGTTGCAGCAACAATAGCATCAACATCTACTTTTCCTTTTTCACCAATGATGCAGAGCAAACCATTCACCGGGATCTTTTCACCCTTCTGTGCTCCAATATGTAATAATGTCCCATTCTTATAGCTCTCAAGCTCCATAGTAGCCTTATCCGTTTCGATTTCAGCAAGTACTTCACCTTTCTTTACAGTATCACCTACGTTTTTATGCCAGGATGCAATTACTCCTTCTTCCATGGTATCGCTTAGTCTTGGCATTAATACCACTTCTTCCATCTTAGAAATATCAAGAGAAGAGGATGATTGAGTTGCCGTTGCGGCTGCAGGGCTTTCTTTTTTTGCCGGGGCAGCAGTGGTTGTGGCACCAGTATTTTGTTTTATCAATGAAGAAATATCCTCGCCTGCAGTACCAATGATGGCCAGCAAGTCATTCACCTGCAGCTTTCCTCCTTTATCACTGCCTACATGTAACAGAACACCATCTTTATAGCTTTCCAGCTCCATGGTTGCCTTATCGGTTTCCACTTCTGCCAGTAAATCACCTTTTTTTACCGGGTCACCCACTTTTTTATGCCAGGCAGCAATAACTCCTTCGGTCATGGTATCGCTAAGGCGGGGCATTAATATCACTTCAGCCATTTGCCTATGAATTTTGGCCGAAATTAAGGTAAAAAGAGCAATTACCCGGTGGCTTTGGGGGTAGGGACCGTCTTTGGTAGCATTCTTTTTTGATCAGGCGGTTTTACTTATTTTGAGCTTATTTAATTGATACCTCATTTATGCCAGCTATTCATTTTTTGTACCCTGCCAATCCTTCCAATGTACCCGATTCTATTACACAGCCATCTGCTGCTTTCAAAAAGCAGGTTTCAGGTGTCATGAGGTCAATTATCTTCTTTTTTATTGTTTATCTGTTACTCTTTATTCTTTCCATCGGTCTGGTGATCGGTTGTGTGTATGCTGGAATAGCTTTTATTATTAATGTTCCGAGACTGATCACTATCATTGCTGGTCTTGGTTTAATTGGGGTTGGAGTGATGGTTTTTGTTTTCCTCGTTAAATTCTTATTTGCCGTATCGAAATATGACCGATCAGGGATTGTAGAGATCACAGAAGAGGAGCAGCCTGTTTTATTTGCCTTCATCCGGCAACTGGCAAAAGATACCCAAACGGCTTTTCCCAAAAAAATATACCTGTCAGCAGATGTGAATGCCTGTGTGTTTTATGATTCCAGTTTTTGGAGTATGTTTTTACCGGTGAAAAAGAACCTGCAGATAGGATTGGGGTTGATAAACGCTTTAAATGTAAGTGAATTCAAAGCAGTGATGGCACATGAATTTGGCCATTTTTCCCAGCGCAGCATGAAACTGGGCAGCTTTGTGTATAACGTGAATAAGATCATTCATAATATGCTCTTTGACAACCAGGGATTCGCTAATTTCTTACAAGGCTGGGCCAGTCTTGATGGGGTATTTGCTTTTTTTGCCAGCATCACTGCAAAAATTGCACAAGGTATACAATGGATATTGCGGCAGATGTATGGACTGATCAATAAAAACTATATGCGGTTATCAAGAGAGATGGAGTTTCATGCAGATGCGGTAGCCACCAGTGTCAGCGGAAGTAGGAGTCTGGTTACTGCTTTGCGGAGAGTGGAGCTGGCTAATTCCGGCTATAATATCGCTTTACAAAAATGTGATGAACTCTTCCGGCAAAAAAAGATCAGCAGTAATATATATCGAAACCAAACGACCGTATTGCTGCATTTAGCTGAGGAATTTAAATTACCAGTGCAACATGGCTTACCTGTGGTGAACGATGATTTTATCCAGAGTAATAACCTGTCAAGAGTCAATTTCAAAGACCAGTGGGCTTCTCACCCGACTACGGAGGACAGGGAGGATCACCTGAACCAACTGGCTGTTGAAGCAGAAGTATTACCCGATTCAGCCTGGGTATTATTTACTAATAGGGAGGAACTGGAAAATAATCTCACCAGGAAAGTATATGAAAATGTGGAGATGCCGGCAGATATAGTAACAATGGAAGGAAAAGAATTTGAGGAAAAACTCCGGAATGACGTACAGCGATACTCGTTGCCGGATGCTTATAACGGATTCTACGATAACCGCCAGGTGGCGATACTGGAAAATGAGGAGGCCATAGACCTGCAAGTACCGGGGTTTGCTGAACTTTTTAGCGCAGAAAATGCTTCACTGTCTAAAAAGATCAATGCAGCAAACAACGACCTTGAAACACTGAAAGCTATTGCAGACAAAAGAATTGACACAAAGACCTTTGACTTCGACGGCATGAAGTTCAAACAGAATGAAGCGTTGACAGCAGCCGGTAAACTGGAGCAGGAAATAAAAGATATGCAGGCTAGCCTGGCATTGCTTGATAAAAAAGCCATTCTTTTTTTCTATCAAAGAGCACAGCAAAAAGGAAATGGAGCCTATGAAGAGTTAAAGAACAGGTATGTGGAATATTTTGAACTCAGGAAAAAGGCAGATGCTTTTTTAAAACAGGTCAATGAAATGCTGGAGTCATTACAGCTGATCTTTTCCGGGCAAACCATCAGCATTGAAGAGATCAACCGGATGATTGGGGATCTGAAAGGAAATCATGAACCGGCGTTTAAAAGAAACCTGAATGCCTGGATCGAATTAAATGCTTTTACCAAAGAACCTGAAACAAATAAAAAGATCAAGAGTTTTATCAGCAGCAGCTATGCTTATTTCAGCGGCAGCTCTTTCTTTGATAATGAATTGCTGGAATTAAATACAATCAGTAACCAAAGCTGGGCAACGGTGAATGATTACTTGTTTGAGGAATTCAAATCAATACTGGAATTACAGTTAAAGTATAAGAATCAGTAATCCAACTCCAGCCGCAGACGGTCTTTCAGCTCTTTTACAAGGGGGTATTGTTCCGTCATCTTCTGAAATTGCTCTTTGGATGTCAGTGTTATTTCCATAACAGGACGATCTTCTGCTTTCTCTTCTACCACTACATTAAACTGAAGTAACCTGTTTTGTAGTTGTAATTGCAAAAAATGAAACAGTGAATTTCTTTCCTGCTCGATAAACTGTTTTTCAATATTGTTAGCTGTAACAGCTTCAAAGGAGTTCTCATCTTTGATGCGAAGCAAAGCCAGCTCAAAAGGCTGGGCAGCCGGATTCTTATTCGTTTTAAGGGTTACTATATATTCTCCCCACGCCTTTTGCAGTGTTTCCTGTTGCAGAGGATGATTGGTATTGCCATTTCCATTATTCGCATTTCCCTGGTACTGCTTTCTTATTTTATCAAGAGCAGATAACTTGGTTGCAGTTGGTTTGGGATCAGCTGGCTCGGCCTTCTGTTCATACACCGGCTTTTCTTCTTTTGCTATGGTGGTAATGGAAGGAACTGCCGTTTCAACGATCAGCTTTACACCAGTATCTTTCTTTTCGGCAATAGATTTCCCGGCAATTGCCTGTTGATTTGTAAAAGATTTAATACCTGCTGTGCGAAAGGCAAGTGGTGATTCAACTAGTTTTTTTTTACTTATACCAGACGCATCCGTTGTCAATTCAATAGCCTGCTGCAGGTAACAGAGCCTGATCAGCGTTAATTCAACATGCAATCTTTTGTTTCTTGCTGCTTTATAATTTATCTCGGCTTCATTCAAAATGTTCAAAGCGCTTATAAGAAGAGCCGGCGATACAGATTTGGCTGTTTCTATGTATTTGTCTTTAAAGCTTTCGACCACTTCCAGGAGAACTGCTGCTTTTTCATCTTTGCATACCAGCAGGTTGCGGATAAATTCTGCAAAACCATTTAATACAAGGTCACCTTCAAATCCCTTCCGGTTAACATCGTCATAAAGCAGCATAGCGCCGGAAAGATCCTGTTTCTCCATACAGTCTAACAGCTTAAAATAATACGCTGCATCCAGTATGTTCAGATGTTCCAGTGTATTTGCATAATTCAGTTCGCCATTCGTAAAACTTACTATTTTGTCAAGTATGCTCAATGCATCCCGCATGCAGCCTTCACTTTTCTGCGCAATGATTTGCAGTGACGCTTTTTCTGCTTTTATTTCTTCTTTTTCACATATTTCTTCCAGATGATGTACGGTATCATTGGTAGTGATCCGTTTGAAATCAAATATCTGGCAACGGCTGAGAATAGTAGGAAGTATCTTGTGTTTCTCCGTGGTTGCCAAAATAAAGATTGCATAAGGCGGAGGTTCTTCCAGTGTCTTTAAAAAAGCATTGAATGCAGAAGAACTCAGCATATGAACCTCGTCTATCACATACACTTTGTATTTGCCTGATTGAGGAACAAAACGAACCTGGTCAACCAGGTCACGGATATTGTCCACTGAATTATTAGAAGCCGCATCCAGTTCAAAATAATTCATCGAAGCGCCATCATTAAAAGAAGTACAGCTTTGGCATTTATCGCAGGCTTCACCGTCTTTGGTAGGCTTCTCACAGTTAATGGTCTTGGCCAATATCCTTGCACAGGTGGTTTTGCCCACTCCTCTTGGGCCGCAAAAAAGAAATGCATGCGCCAGTTGCTGGTGTTTTATCGCATTTTTTAATGTGGTGGTTATATGCGACTGGCCCACCACTGTATCAAAAGTCTGCGGTCTGTATTTTCTGGCCGAAACGATGAATTTATCCATACCGCCTGCAATTTAAGAAACCCGGCTTAGCTGCCCGAAAAAGGATAATTGTTGTGTATAAGTTTTATGATAGAACCGGGTGAGGCTTGAATTCTTTTGTCCTGTCAAACAAATAGCGGTAAGTGGTCAGTTTCCTGGTGCGGAAAGTATCACCAAAATTTTCCGCCACATTTATCATTTTAGGGTTGAACTCACCGATCCACTGCATCTCATATTCTTCGTATTTCTGCATAGGCTGAACAACCAGTTTGGCTTCGTTGATCATATAGGAATCAACACCAGTACCCTGGAACTCAGGCACAACCCCAAAGACGAGTCCGGTAAACCGGTTGTTTTTCTTTGTTTTTTTTATCCAGAGAAATTTTAATTTATGCCAAAGGTCAAATTTACCATTCAGGTATTTGAACCACTGGTTCAGATCGGGCAGGTTGATGAAAATGGCGATCGGGTCATTGTTGTGGTATATGAACCAGACAATTTTCTCATCCATCACAGGCTTCATTTTCTTGAACATCGACAGCACCTGTTCTTTCTTTAATTCTTTCAATCCGCCGTGCCCTGCCCACGCCTTATTGTAAACGATTGTAAAGTCAGCAGCAAATTTTTCCAGTTGGTTCTTTTTAATATAGCTGGATGAAAAAGCAGGATCTTTGGCTATCTGGGCATGTCTCTCCAGTATTTTTTTACTCACTTCTTTTCGTGGATCCAGGCCAAAACAAATCTGGTTGAAGAAACATTTGAAACCATAATTTTCAAACAAATCTTTGTAATAAGGTTTGTTATAATTAAGACAATAGGGGGGAGGTTGGAAACCCTCAACTAACAGTCCCCACCAGCGGTCTCTTTCTCCAAAATTGATGGGACCATCCATTGCCTGCATTCCTTTTTGTACCAGCCAGTGTTTGGCTACATCAAATAACATATCGGCGGCCGCCTGGTTGTTGATGCAGTCAAAAAAGCCAATACCACCAACAGGTACATCATCTCCCTTATTCTTATATTTCTTATTGGTAAAAGCAGTAATTCTTCCGATAAGCTTTCCGTCATTGTCTTTTAATATCCATCTCACCGCTTCTCCAAAACGAAAAGTCTTGTTTTTTTTAGGATCAAAAACATCATTGATGTCTTTGTCCAATGGCCTTATATAATTAGGGTCGTTTTTATTAATCTCAGCATTTACCCGGATAAATTCTTTGGCAAGTCGTGTAGTGGTGACTTCTGTCAATTGCATAATGCAAATGTAGGAAAGAGAAAATATCTGATCTGCGTTCAGGCTATTTGCTGCATGCGGGTCAATTTCTTGTAGACGCCTTCTTCTATTTCAACTAATTCATTATGATGCCCCCTTTCAATGATTTCCCCTTCATGTAATACAATGATCTCATCTGCTTCTTTGATAGTGCTGAACCGGTGAGCAATAACAAGAGTAGTTCTCCCTTTCATTAATTTGCTCAGTGCATCCTGTACAATACGTTCTGATTCCGTGTCCAATGCCGAGGTAGCTTCATCCAATATCAGTATGGACGGGTTTTTGAAAACAGCACGGGCAATACAAAGACGCTGTCGCTGTCCGCCTGATAGCCGGATTCCCCGGTCACCAATAGTGGTTTGGTAGCCATCTTCTGTTTGCATAATGAATTCATGTGCATTGGCTATTCTGGCGGCAGCGATCACTTCTTCTTCTGTGGCGTCGGGTTTGCCAATGGCTATATTGTTAAATATTGTATCGTTAAAAAGAAAGGTCTCCTGTGTGACAAAACTCATATGACTTCGCAGTGATTCCATCTTATAGTTTCTTACATCAATACCATCGACCAGTACAGCGCCATTTTTTACATCGTAAAAACGGGGAACAAGATCGGCAATGGTTGATTTACCAACTCCGGATACACCAACTAAAGCAATTGTTTTCCCTTTGGGTATTACAAAACTTACTTTTTTCAATACAGGCATATCGCCGTAACTGAAATCTACATTGCTGAATTCAACAGCATATTCAAAAGTTTTTAATTCGATGGCATCTTCCTTATCTT
>JAEUVO010000040.1 GCA_016786885.1 Chitinophagaceae bacterium
CTTCGATTGTAATTGATTTCATGTTTATTGTTGTTTTATTGTTTACTTATCTCTTCTCTGTGAATGAATGAACAGGCTTGTTATACTCTTGTTCTCATATGCATTTCGAATAGCTACTGCAAAGAGTTCCGCCACACTCACAACTTTTATTTTCGGGCTTTCTTTTTTTACGGGTATCGTATCACACACAACTAGTTCCTCAAGTACACTATTCTCGATATTCTCATATGCTTTACCACTTAATACCGGGTGTGTAATTAAAGCCCTTACCGTTCTTGCCCCTTTTTCTTTTAAAAGACCTGCACTTTTCGCCAGTGTGCCTCCTGTATCGCAGATATCATCAATTAGAACCACATCCCTGTCTGTCACATCACCTATCACCACCATGCTGGCAATCTCATTAGCCCTTTTACGGTGCTTATCACAAATCACCATTTCTGCATTAAAATAACTGGCAATTTCCCTGATCCGGTTTGTTGCTCCTACGTCAGGGGCGGCAAAGGTAAGGTTTTCCAGCCTTAGATTCTCTATATAAGGGATAAAAACTGCATGGCTATCTAAATGGTCTACGGGGATGTCAAAATAGCCCTGGATCTGGGGAGCATGAAGATCCATCGTAATAACCCTATCAGCTCCCGCAGCTACTAACATATTGGCTACCAATTTACTGCCTATTGCTACCCTGGGACGATCCTTCCGATCCTGGCGGGCATATCCATAGTAAGGGATAACAGCAATTACCTTATAGGCGGAAGCTCTCCTGGCTGCATCAATCATCAGCAGCAGTTCCATCAGGTTTTCGGCAGGTGAAAAAGTGCTTTGAACAAGGAAAACATAATCTCCTCTTACACTTTCAAGAAATATGGGGCTTATTTCACCATCACTGAAACGCTGGATATTTACCTTACCCAGTTTTGTACCATATCGTTTACAGATCTGTTCGGCCAGTAGTTGCGAGCCGGTTCCAGCGAAGATTTTAGCATATTGCATAGCGGGAAAATGTGCGGCGAAGATATTACTCTCACCGCAATCGCCGCAAACCAGCCAGAAAAATATTGACTTGAAACAGGATTACCGCTGCAAGGCAACAGTAGTGGCAGCCACTACCGGATTTCCAGGCACTTCCTGCTTACTTTCAATACTACTGGTCGATTTAGAAGAGGAATTAAAGGTGTAAAAAAGTGACGAACAGATAAAAATTGACAATAACAACGCCACTACATAAACTACAACGAAAAATAGGATCGGATGCAGGGATCCCATTGGGGTAAAGGTCTTGGTTTTCATAATCAATCAGATTTTACTGTTTTTAATAGGGCGGATTTTTAGCAGCTTTTTAACCAATACCACTAAATGGTATTGATAGGGATAAAATTATTGGCTAATCTTGTTTCATGCAAGAGCACAAGTACTCAATTAAACAATGGTCAAAAGACGATAGGCCAAGGGAAAAATTACTATACTCAGGTGCAGAAAACCTCAGCAACTCCGAGCTGCTGGCTATCCTCATTCACAACGGAACCAGGCAAAGATCTGCCGTTGACCTGGCCAAAGATGTGCTGAAACTGGGACAGGATAACCTTATAGAATTAGGGAAATTGTCAATAAAAGACCTGATGAAAATAAAGGGGATCGGGGAAGCCAAAGCTATCACCATTGCAGCCGCCCTTGAACTTGGAAGAAGAAGACAGGCTGCCTCTTCACTTAGTAAAACACTTGTGAAAACAAGTAGTGATATTGCCGCCTATATGCAAACCATGCTCAAAGATTACAGGCATGAAGTTTTTGCTGTTCTTTATCTGAACAGGGCTAACAAGATCAACCATTTTGAGATCATCAGCGAAGGCGGGATTACCGGTACAGTAGCAGATCCAAGAATAATACTTCGAAGAGCGTTAGAGGAAGACGCTGTAAACCTTATTCTTTGTCATAACCACCCCTCAGGAAGTCTGAAACCAAGCCGGGCCGATGAACAATTAACTGCTAAAATAAAAGAAGCTGCCCGATTCCTTGATATAACAGTGCTGGATCACATCATTGTAAGCGATGATGGCTTCTTCAGTTTTGCAGATGAGGGGTTATTGTAATCACAGGGCTATTTGTTTCTAAAATCATCATGCCTGCGCAGTGGGGCCGCCAAAATTAAGTGGCAATTGTATTTCTTCCAGATCCTTGATGGCACCATTTACTGTTTCATATTTCTGGATATTCTCAGTCAGCGCTTTCATCAGGCGTTTGGCATGCTGCGGTGTCAGGATAATTCTTGACTTCACTTTACTTTTAGGAGTACCCGGCATCACATTTACAAAGTCGATGACAAATTCTGCATGAGAATGAGTTATTATGGCAAGGTTAGCATAAGACCCTTCTGCTACTTCTTCAGAGATCTCTATATTCAGCTGGTTCGGTACATGCTGCTCATCATTCATATATAATAATTAGAATTAGTTATTTAAATATTCAAATGCTTTTCGCAATGCCTCATCCTGGTTTACTGCAAAAGCATCGCTGGTCAATATCGAAGAAATATCCTTTATACTTTTGAATTCTTTAATAATATTACTGATGTTTGATTTAAGTTTTTTTATGGTTTTACCTTCGTTGTCAGTATAATAATAATCAAAAAGCAGGTCAAACTGGCGTAGTTCCGATTGTATATAGTTAGTAGAAACATAACCCAGGTCAGACTTATATTTTTTGTACAAATTGTATTTTTTACCGGCAAACAACTCCTGGAAATAATACTTATCATTACTTCCGATAGTAGTGCCATATACAAACTTCAGCGGACTAAGTATCCCTAAGCTTATATTTTCATTTATTATAAAAGAATCCACTGTGCCGGGTTCTTTTATCAATGGCTTATCTGCGTTAGCGGCAGAGTAAAACTCCACCTCCTGGTTATAAGTATTATAACTAATAGAAATATTATACGCTTTTGCCTCTGCAGAAAACAGGTTTCCTTTATTTCTTTCTCCAAATAAATAAGAGGTGCCAATAACTTTAAAAGTTCCGATCAGCTTATATACTCCGTCTGCTGTTTGCTCCCGGATAAGCCTGTTATGACTCATTGCCGGGTCTACCCACCCAACTGTGGGTGTTATCCCCGCCTGTGCAAAAGAGATACTCTTAAACTGCATTAAAAATAAACCCGCAAAAAGTATATACCCGGCTATTCTCATTTTAGGTTATTTATTTGTTCAGTGATTCGAATGCTTTTTTTAACCCATCCTCAGGATTAACAGTAAACATATCATGGTTTATTTCAGCCGAAAGATCTTTGACCTGCCTGAATTCTCTTATAACAGCTGTAGCATTAGGCTTTATTTTTTTTAGTGAATTAGTGGAAACATTGAAGTAATAATATTCATACTGTAAGTCAAACTGGCGGAGTTCAGGCTGGGCCAGGTTATTTGAAACATAATCCAGTCCTGATTTATACCTTTTGTATAGACCATACTTCTCTCCTTTGTGCATTTCCAGGTAGTAATACTTCTCCTTTTCTCCCAGGTGTGAACCATAAATGAACCGTAAAGGCCTGGTAATCCCAAGGTTTATATTCTCCTGGATAGTAAAAGAATCAAGAGTTCCCGGCTCCCTCACCAATGGTTTGTCCGGGTTGGAAGTAGAATAAAACTCCACTTCCTGGTTGTAGGTATTATAACTGAGATATACATTATAAGCCTTTGCCTCTTTTGCAAACATATCACCTTTGTGATGTTCTCCAAACAAAAACTGGGTACCTATTACTTTATAAGTCCCGATTAATTTATAAGTACCATCCCCTCCATTCTGTTGTTGAATTAATTTGTTATGGTTAAGTGCCGGGTCCGTCCAACCTCTGCTATCGGGTGTTCTTGTCACCATTGTATTAGAGTTAGCTGACAAGGCAACAGGATGTTGCAGTTGTTGAGCACCTACAACTGAGCATGCCAGCAAAAATGAAGCTGCAATACTGTAACGGTAATTGATGTACATGGCTTAAATATTAGACAATAAAAGTACTAAAAACTTGCCGTTGGCACTGGTAGAATAAAAAAGGGATTGTTAATAAACAATCCCTTTTTAAAAGTCGATAATGCTGCTATTATCTTGGTCCGAGGTGAGTGAGGGTATCAAAGAATCCTCTTGCTCCCGGGTTGTTGTTATAATAGAAATTAGCATAGATCTTCGCCGGGTTACCACCTGCTGCCGGTACATAACGGCTGTCTGTGGCCGGGCCCATCGATACCGGCAAC
>JAEUVO010000062.1 GCA_016786885.1 Chitinophagaceae bacterium
AGCCCATCGTGAAAACTTCACAATGAACTGATCTTCAAAATCCTTTTCTTTCTCAACCAGTGCGATTCACCTGCTCACTCACCGTTCACCATGTAACTAAGTGGTCCTAAACAGGAAAAAGCACCTTTGTCGGGAGGACAGTCCTCCCAAATATGAGTACAAATGAATTAGAATCAACTGATTGTGTTAGTCACTTTAAGGGCATTCACCCTCCAATTCACTTGCGATAGTATGCTGAAGAACTTGGCACGAAAATACGAAATCTAAAAGCCTCCAACAATAAATCCTTAGATTTTGTTTTTGAATCCTCAGATGATTGAGTGTCGGAACAATCTTTATGTCAGCTCATTTAAAAAGAAAATTGAAATTTGTTATGGTGGGCAAACTCATCTCCCCATATATAAACAAGGTCGCCTAGGACACGTAAGTAATGTTTCCAGTCTAAGAGGTTTCTTTTATTAATTATTAGCTCCATTACCATACCTAAAACATTACAGAACGTAAGGTAGTATATAAATAGGTAGCATATCGGTGATGCAATTTCATTACTCCCCCTACATGGCAATTAAAGTGGATTATTCTTTCTTTTCAAAATCAATTCACTTAAAACCATCTCCAAATTTGTTAAACACCACAGAATAACTCGCTTTCTTTCGTTTATGGCAAAATTTGGTGTAGGGTAATGGAAAACCCTTAGAATTCGAGTCCTTGGTTAAACGCAGAAAAGGATTAATTTTAGGTGTAATCTGTTTGCCACCAATTGATTCCTCTGAATGCCGCTTTAATTTCCTCAATTATCTTAAGATAAGACTGCCGATCTGGTACCCATTATTTTTTGTGTGGATTAAGAACATGGTTTATGAAGAATAACTATCAATCAGTTATTATTCGAATTACGATAAAGAAAAGCATTCATGGGAGTTCTATTTCCTGTTCAGAAAAAAAGCAAAAAAGGACAATGGTATCTATTTGCGGCACTGCTTGTCGCAACAATAGCTTATTGCATCGTTAAGATCGCAAGTAACAAGGGCTTTCTCTCCTACAGCAACAAAAATTACTATACGCCACTTAAAGGCGATAGCACCGGCTTTACCGGCAGAGCAAATGCAATTCTGGCAAACGCATTGCTTGACACTAATGAAAACGTTGTATATGATGTCCGAAACCTGAATGCGTTTTACCGTCGGCTTCATTTTTATTATCCTGTAGATTCAGCTAATTACCTTACCTCGATTTATGACATTCGTCTCGACAGCATAACGCCTGCAAATGATGCAGAAGCAATTTTTATCAAGAATTCCTATTTGCGCGAGACTTTCGAAATACAGAAAAAGAACCGCAGCAGGCAATTTTTCAAGATACTTTTCGATCCCAGGAATAATTTCAGAATCTCTGCTGTTACCATTGATCCTGACCTTTACAAAACCCCGATTTCAAGCAATCAATGGAAGGGTGAAATAGACTTTGCGGATCCTTTTTCTCAGATCGATCCCAATGCAGCTTTTATTGTATTTCCTAACGGTTTTTTGCCTGTATTCTCCAGTAATCTCGAAGCATTTAATGAAACAAGCGATGATTATAAGATCAGAAGAACAGATGGAACTTTTCATAAATATCGACCGGAGATTGCAGAACAAGAAGAAACATTTGATCTGCTAAACGATATGCAGGCCTGTTACTATGACTTGGCTGTAAAGAACAAACCCTTAAGACTGATCCTCGGAACAGAACGCCGAGAGTATGGTGAACCACAATATATGCGGTTTCAGAGTTTTAATGATCGTTGTGAAATCAAGTTCAATGGCATAGATAGCGGATATATCATAGACCAAAATCAAGGTATTACTCCTATTCAAAATAATAGAAACATCGTTATTCCATATCAGAATTTACCTCTTAAGATCAAATACAAGGATAGGAATAGCTATCATGATTTTAGTATAAGAAGAAATTCCCCGCTTATTATCGGTTCGAAGTCGAAAAACATTTACACCAGTGATGAGCGCATCCAGTTGACCCCCGAGTACGCAGATCTTTTCACCAGACAATACCTGCGAACACTCGAAAATAATTTGTCGCGGTCAGACACAACACAGAGGTATCTACTTGGAGTAAATCCATTGCTGTCAAAATACCTTGAAAATGAATTAAAGTATTATCTGTCGAGTGTACAGAGACAGATTGGATCAACGCCAGGTTTTCATGATGTTTTTGAGATCAGTATGACTTTAATAGATAACAAGACTGGTGAAGTGATTGCAGCTCCTTTCTACAGTACGGAGTTTAACTCCTCGCCTGCAGATGAATTGACAGAAATCAAAAACTTCAATTTTGAAAATCATTTTATTGGAAGCACCTTCAAACCATTACTTGCAAATGCTGCTTCGATCAAATTCCCTTCATTGCGAAACTTTCGCCTTTCCGTGGATGGTACAAATACTTTTATTAACACTTCTGAACGCAATTGCTCTATTCTGGGTTACCCTTTATCATCGTTGGGCGGTCTGGGTTTCGATAGTAAATCATCCCGGGTAGCATCCAGTTTTTGGACAGCAACAAATCTCGACCGGGTTTCATTTTTAAATCGGTCACATGATTTATACCCGATAGCAATGACCCTCCTCGCGCTTTCGGAGCATGATGACCCTTCTTTTGATTTCCTTGCCGGAGAACAGGAAGTAAACAATTCCTGGGCGAATCTTTATCGCCTGAATAATTTCAGAGAGTCGCAACGACTTTTTGTAACTGCAGGGAATCATACAACCAGGGTGCAGAACATGGAAACGTCCTCATTCAGTGACTTGCTTAGTCAACTTTATAATGTAACGAAGTCAAATGTCTTTGACAGGAATCTTCAGTCCTGGGTCAATATGTATGATACTTCCTTCTTCCATTCACCTCACTGCAAAAAAGTTATTCATTCAGATATTTTGCTACCAGAAATGGTGTCATTGAATGTTGATATTATGGGTTCGGATAATTTGGCGGGACTGGACAGAAGGCACTTCACTGAATTATCATCTTGGGTACTGGGGCAAGGCTTAAACAACTGGAATAATCTCAAACTGGCTCAGGCTTATGCCCGGTTGTTTACGAAACGGGATGTCCGCTTATCTTTTTGGGGTAGCAGTTTGAACCCAACTGAAAAAAGAAATTTTCTTTTCCCATTGATTGCAGACTCATTAATATCTGTAGACAACAGGTGGCAGTATCAGCCAAATCAGGTAAATGCTGATTGGAATTTACTATTGAATGACTTTCGGGCTGCACAATCCTTCGAGAACAGGCCACTTTTGAGATCAGTGCTTGACAGCCTTCAAAGAGCTCAACAGATACTCCAGCAATTGTATGGTATTAATGCTGGTAGAATCTGTATCGTAGGTAAAACGGGAACGCCGGATGAATTTTTCAAAGAGAAATCGGACAGAATTACCATATTGAATAAAAAAATATATTATGATGAGGGGCTCTATGTATTTGGTTTAATGAATGAGGGGGACTATGCAAGTACGAACAATGCAAGCGGTGTAACGGGGGTAATTTATATTAAGCATTACTCTGAAAACCCAGCCTTGGATGCATCGGGCTATTCTGGAGTCGAATCTTCACAGGCCAAGCAGTTTTTGTCCGCAGAAAGATTGAGCAGGCTGATATTTTTAACACGTCAAAAGTACAGGCTATGAAAACCACGCTGACAAGATTTGGTTTATCATTGGCCCTGCTGGGGTGTGTTGCCTTCTTGGCCGCATGCAGCAAATCAATTACAAAGAAAGGAGAAAAAATCATTGGCTTTGATAAGCTACAATTCGAAAAGAATAATATCTCTATAGGTGACTCATCAGATATTGTTTTTCCCCATGTGGCACCGAATAATCTGGAGATATCCTTTAAACCCGACAGCAATATTTTCAGGTGGAGGTTATTAAAGCCGTCTTATATCAGAATTAACGGAAAGAGTGAGAATGCAATCCAAAAGGAGGAAATCCGATCAATTGTAATAGCCAATAGAATTATTCCTTTTTCTGAACTCGACAAGATTATCCGAAACTATGATAACGATAACCGGTTTAAATTAAAGGAAAACGATCAGAATTATCTCCCCTTGGAAATATTGCTCCATAGAATGGGATTGGCTAATATTCCTGCTGGTATACAATCCATATATTCCACCAAAACCAACAAGCTTATTCTTCTGGATAATATTATTGGATACATTAATAAAAATGGTGAACGCAGGGCATTGCGGATGACCGATACTGTGTCGGGTAAGCAACTAAAGTTGGAGCTATTTTCAGCTTATCGTTATTCCCTGTATCCCACAAACCGAAAAAAGAATTTCCTGAAGATCTTGGATACTTCTTATCATGTTAAAGTAAACTCGGAGTTTACAAACTTTGGCGCATCCGTATTGTATATATCCTCTCTTACCCAGCCTAACAGACCATTGCTTAGTGTAGCATTCGATAAGCCATACAGGTATGCATATTCTAAAGAATTTGTTCGTGAAAAAATCAAGAGTAATTCCAATATTCCTATAAATATATCACAGGCTAGCCAGGCCACCATCTTTACCAATGACATCATAATACCCAATTTTAGTTATTATTTTAATCGCTCATTGGGAGAAATTAACTCCCCTGCGCAGATCAAACTGCATGAAGCCCTGAAGGAGTATAAACGTTCCGGGTATCTCGTCTGCTTATTACCACTGATGATTGTATTTGGAATTATACTTCTGCTTTATTTTTTTCCACAAAACATTTCTGTACCAAAATTCCTTCTCTCCAATTTATATGTAATCAGTAATAACTCAGGTGAGCGGATTTCCTGGAGAAACCATTTTGGCTGGTTATTTGTTATTCTATTTGTTTTTCTTGCCTACAGGATCTTTATTGGGTATCAACTTACTTATACTGGTCCTTACTTCACGTCAAAATTGCCATTGACATTGATGATAGCACCTCTGGTCCTGACGGCTGTGTATGGAATATGGATGGCCTGCATTTTCAGGTTTGGCCTTGTTGTCCGCGATCGTGAGAAAAATATTGTAAGGAGATTGAGGGTAATACAAGCAGGGATTATACTTTGTTTGTTGGTAACTAGTCTGGGAATTTGTTATTTAATTCCGGAGGTCAAAAATTACCTGGAAACAATGAAGTTAGATTCACTTCACCCTTTAAAACTTTTAAAATCCGAGCTAGGACCTGTTCTTGTAGTTTCTGTGCTCGTCGGTCTTCTTTTGTTGAACGAATTGATCGCCTTCATGGTTGGGCGGCGAAAGGCTACTTTAATTTCTTCGCCGGTAAAGTACAGGAAGACATTGACAGTACTTTACTTTATTCTATTGTTAGTAGCAGCCAAATTTATCGATAACGCCTATTCGGCGCTGCTATTGCTGGCTATGTTGAGCGCAAGCTATTTGATCTTTTCTTTCAGGAAAAAAGAAGGCGAATCAACAAATTTTTCGGGGAGGCTTTATGGGGGCACTGCAGTAATACTATCCGCCTTGGGTTACGCTGCTTTTGCCAAAAGCGATCCGGGTTACTTTATCAATATTCCTCTCGTAATATTTATGATGTTTTTTGTTTCGCTGTTTACAAACGAGGGAATGCATTGGGCCAGGGACCGAAGTAACCGCAGGAAAGTACTACTAAAAAAGGGTCTCTTTTTTGGAGTCGTTGTCATTGGGCTATATGTCTTAGGTAAAATTTACACTAACTCGGCAGAGGAATCGGTGTCCAATTTCTCAGACAGAACATACACTAGACTGACGACCTTTAATGATTTCGATAAGGTAGAACAAGCCGGTTTCAGGATTAGCGAGAGCTATGCCCAATTTTTCGCGGTCCTTTCTACTTATTCTGACGCAGGCGCAAATGGTTCTATAAAAACTTACCACCCGATAATAAGCAGTTTTAGTGATCCTGTTGTCTTGAATGATCTTAGCTTCCCTGCAGCAGGTTTAGCGCCGTGGGGAGCTTTCTATTGGATAGTGCTGACCATCCTTTTGATTTGTTGGTTCTTGCTTTTGCGAACTGTTTTACTCAGAAGTCTTTATCCCGTGAGACAATACGATAGCGCAGTGAAACAATACAATTATATGACCAGTTTCGGAATGCTGCGTCTTATTTGTGTTTCTTACCTGGTGGGATCTGGACTATGGTTGATTGCGTCCTATTATGGTTTGGTCCCGTTTACGGGCAGGTTGCTATTCGGGTTTGGTCAGGATTCAGTCGCAGAAGTATTAGAATTGATCCTTCTTTTTTCGGGAATGGGATTGGTATACCAGGCAAAACAGGATATTATTAAAATAAAATAATGGATAGCTCAACAACAAAAAAAGATTTCAAAAAATTTATTAAGGGACATCTCCTTAATACACTTTTCTGGTGGTTTCCCATATTGGTTTTCTTATTCCGCTTTTCTTTTCTGGCCGTACTCGTTTTTGTATGTTACTACATTTCTTTCACCTATTGGAATTGGACACGCTACAAACAGCCGCCAAAGATGAGAGTTTACAGGGTCAATGGTTTTATTGAATGGGGATATTATCTTTCAACAGGTTTTTTTCTTTTTCTGACAGGTAAATATGTATATGATGGCCTGATGAGCAACTATGTGATACATGAAACGGCGGAAAAATGGTATGTAATGTTATATGCAGCCGCGATGACACTCGTATTGGCCACCATTACTTATATGATCAAAACAGGGCGCAAATGGAAAATGCTTTGCCTTTTATATCTTCTTTTTGATATTCCTGGTGCCATGCCTTTCAATTTTTTGCATTTTTATGAAAACCAAAAGGCCCAGAGCAGGCTCGACATTGATAAAAAACTGGTAGCAGAATTAAAAGCAGATTGTGATTCTATTGTTAGCCCAATGTTTGACAGCGCTTCAACAAAACTTAACACGCTTACCAAAATTGAACTTCAAAATAAAAGCAACGCTGAAAGCTCATTAGCCTCCGAAACAGAAGTTGCTGCAAAAGATCTTGATATAAAGACCCGAGCAGCAAACCAAATAGCAGACTCAGCCGATCGTGCCAGGGCACTGAGGAGAATAGCAGGAAATGTAAAAGTTACCGGGAAGCCATATACACCAAGCGAAAAGACAATTGCAACATTAGCAACCCTGGACGCAGATTTCCACAGGCTTGCGTTGCTGGATACAGCTTTAAAAATGGCAGGAAGAGATTTTGAAAAATTAAGGCTTGAAAAAAGCAGGGAGAAGCAATTGGAATTAATGGAAAGTATAAAGTCTAGGATACAGATGGTTTGTTTTAAATCAGGAGACTCACTATTAAGAATTAGAGCCGCTGAACTTATTCCAAATGAGCCCACTCAGCTTGAATCGATCGAGGCTGTTTATGAATATGTGGGAAATGTAATCTTTTCACCCCAAAAGGAAAATAATACGGATGAAAGGACCAATAAGTTAATCCTGATGGCGCTGATTCCTTCAATTATAATCGACTTGCTTCCTTTGTTGTTTTCAATAGTATATGCACAATGGTCAAAATCAGATGAAGAGTAGCTCACCATACAATAATTTACAAAAGTTGGTACTGACGGGTGATTACTTTTCAGAAAGGCTGGATGTTGTCACCAGGTTAAATGAGTATTTTTCTTTTGCGGCTAACAATAGTCTCAGGTATGCTATCCGTCTATTAGAAGATACTGCATCATTTTCATTTCAGCCTGACAATATCAACAGGAGAATTAGGTATTGCGTGTTACCGGATCAATCAGAAAATTTAGACGAAAGCAGATTGGCTGATTTTGTAGCAATTATTGTAGATCAACAACCCGGTATCATCATTTGTTCAGTGGATCCGGGGCAGGCTAACGTAAGATTTAACGGGCTTTGGGGTGATTTGGAGCGTTCCTTCGAAATATGTAAATCGCATCATGTTCATCCATTTTTCTTACTACGAGACCTGGATCGGACATTATCAGAGTATACCAGGACCTGGCTTGCCGCAAAGGGTTGCAGCCTGCACACTTATTTTTACAGGCTTTCGTTTGAACGAAAAAAGCTGCCAGCTTATTTGGTGGAACAGGAGTCAGAGCTACTGTTGCTATCAGCAAACGCGGTGAAAGATTTTTCTTATTTTAATAATCTTAAACTTGAACAATTCCGGCAATTTAATAAAATGTTCTACTGTCATTCAGCCAGGAACGACTTGATCGCGAGTCTTGCACAAAGGATTTTACTTGTCTTGGTCAGGCTGGATACTCGTAATGACTATATATTTGAAAATATTCCATCATTTAACTCGTGAGCAAATGAATAATAATATCAGGCTTTGCGTTGCCGGGTCTTCAAATTCGGGGAAAACGTTTATGATTTTCGCTTTAATAAAGCTTCTCCAAAAGAAAAGCCGCCTTACTATGGGCCTTCCTTTCAGGTTGTGGCCAAACAATCAGATACATAGTGTAGAGCAACTGAGCCTGGATATCTATAATAATATAATTGGAGGTGGTGGTATTGGAACACAGCATAGCGACAATCCTGACCTTTACGAATTCGAATACCACAATAAACTCGAAAAAACAGATGTCAATTGGTTGCAAAAACTATTTAAATATAAACTGGCTATCGATTTCTCTGTTAAGAATATACCCGGTGAAATGTTCGAAGTATATTTCAATCCGCGGGAGAATAGCAATTACACCGTGAACGGGATTTTTGAGATTTTCCGAAATGAAGGTGATACTGATAAAATGTTGAAGGAATATACTAAGGGTATCGTCAACGATAAGCAGAAATTCCTCTCGTTAAGAGACAGGTTTTCGGCACATTGTGCCCAGTTATTGGGAAACCCCCGCGACTTAAATCTGATTGAAAAAAACTTTTTCAGTTATCTCTACTATCTAACGGCTTCCGATGTTATAATATGCAAAAGTTTTAATTTGGACGACGAAGACGGATCGACGCAGGAAATATTCCATCCCTTCTTCAACCCGAAAGCCAAGAACATCTACTATGCGTTTACCAAATCAGACACATATGTTCAGGAGCCGCAGACCAACTATATTAGTCATCAGATAAGGACGCTGGAGGACTATTGGAGCTTCTCAGAAAGCTTAATGAAGAAAATATACAGTAATGACCCTTGTATTCAAGCTGGTTTGCGCAGTGAGATCACAAGGGCTATCGCCAACGGCATCGAAACATTTGTTTTCGATCCGGAAACAAGGAAAGAAGGCTTAAAGCATGGCTTTTTTATATGCACGAGCTACCGGAATGAAGAAGGCCGGGGTTTTTTACCTTTTAAGACCCGGGAACAAAATGATGAGCCCGGAGTATGGAATGAAAGAAGTTATATGCCTTCTGTCTATCCATTGGGGGTATTGGAGCTATTGATGACACTACTTCACAGAAACGGGTACGATTATAAAAAACTGAATCTTGATATGGATAAGGAAACGCTACTTAACGCTTATATCGATTAGTATATGAATCAACTCTTGGCAGAGTTTGCAGTTTGCGGGGCATTGTCTTCCGCTACAGGTGAGAAAGGAATAATTGCTTCCACGCAAGCAATAAGGGACGATTCTTTTCTTTATAAATCTGTCAACGACTTGGACCGTAAACTATTTGAGATCCAAAGAAATTCCCCCGACTCTGCATCTATACAATATTATTTGCTGAAGATTAATTCCGGCGAAACAAAATTCAAAACCCTTCTTATAAGGGCTAAAAAGCGCTTCACGATTTTTGAAACCAGGCAATATGCCAGGCGGGAGTTATTTTATGCACAAACCGAATCGCTTGGTGCTTTGGTAAATCTGTTTTCAGCATTACCTCCGATGCAAAATTTTGAGAAGGATCATTATGGAAAATTAAGTCCCATACCTTTTAGTGCCGAACACAGGAAAAATCAACCAGATGCCGGCATACTGGAAAAACTTCTGTACAGTTTTTTACATCAACGACCGCTGGTATTAAGTTTGGCAAGTTCCCCGGAACTTGTTCTCGATACGCTAAGTTATTTGCCGCTAACCTATCAAACCCGGATACAAATTGGCTTTAACCTTTCTCCGGACGACGAGTTGGCGTTAACACAGCTACATCTGTTTACTGTAGCAGTGGATATCCCATTTGTTGAACAACCCCAACCTTTCAATGACAGGATTATTAGTAATATGGTCAGAGAAATAAGCTACGGGAATACGCAGCGCTGGGATCAACTATCGGGGGAAGAACTTTCAGATGATCACCCTTCTATCGTATATAAGCTTTTTCGCAAACACTACCTGGTAACGTTATGTGAAACGCTAAGCGCTGATCCATCTGTCCGGGCCACTATCAGCAATGACATGGTCGCAGATATCAGGAATGAATTAAGTAAGGCTGTCAGTCAAAGAGACCCAGGTTCATCGGGTCTGTTTCTCAGGACACTGATTTCCCTAGGATATATGGATGATACTTCGTTTCAGCCTGTTTTGAAATTGATGTTGACGTCAAGCAAGTTTGGCAAATTTCTCGATGATAAGGTAATCAGTTCATATGCCAGGGATTTTTTGCAGTCAAGAATTAGATATGAGACCACGTTCAGCGGAGCAAGCAACAATTTAAGGATGTTCTTATCTGATGCGGACGGAACGATAGCAGCCCGGCTCATCAAGGATATACTTGGAGCCTATCTACAAGCAAAGCGAAATCTCACGTTGCAGGACTTTCTTGACGCAGTCGAATTTTTCAGTGAAAACCAGGAATTGGATTCACGTCTTTCATCAAAAGAATTATTATTAAAAGTAGATATGGAATCAGCGTTGGTTAACGCCAGTGATCAGCAACTAAAAACCCTGTTTTCTTCCGAAATAATGGAAGCAATGAACAGTTCCGCCATAACTGCATTGGTCGATCATGTGGGTATCACCAATTTAAAGAAATACATCCCGGTAAGAAACATCCTGAAACGGGGCTATGTTCAGTTAAGGGAAATAGTACTTCGTCAGATCGAATCTCGGGGGTTTCAGGATCATGCGTCAATTTATAGTCATGTAGAACTGATGGTGCGGATAGCGGATAAAACAGAATTACGGGATTTCTCAAAAAGATTGTCTTTGCATTTCAGGGGATTGATTCATGAAGGGGGCAACAGGTCAGCGTTAATATCCTATCTCGACATAATCAGGGAACACGGCCAGGATTTTGTAGAAGACCTACCCGCTTTATTACGCGAGCTTTTTGTTGAAAGAATCGACTCACCCGTCCACCTGGACATCATAAAAAAAATAGCGGAAACGGCAGATCAACTAAAAATAGAGATAGACCTCCGAGGGATTGTTATCGAAGACTTGCATCATTTGAATAATATTATAAGCATACTGAAGCAATACCCAGATGTTTTCAAAAAAGGGCAAGTTAAACGATTGCGGCAGGATTTTCTCGGAAGTACGAAAGCGGCTTACCGCCATCACGATTTTGCTGATCTTGTTCAGATAAGCATCCTTGAAAACGATGGGTTGTCTACTGATAAAGACGAACGTGTGACATTATTAATGATAAGGTTCAGGGAAGAAGCACAGAAGGGCTCGTTTACAGATTTGGAGAACAGCTTGGAACAACTTCTTCGTGAGCTGAGCGGGGACAAATTTTTCTGGATTGAATTTTTCAAGTCTGAATTACCGGAAGTGGTTTTCAAAATGTATATGCAGGAGAAATTTAGGCCATCTGTGTTTAAGCAATTGGGCCGTGCGCTGGACAGGATGGAAGGAAAGGAATATAATATGACCCTCAAACAATTTCTGGAATCATTGGATAGCAATCTTTATCAAAAACATTTTGCAAGACAAAATTCTATAATAAGAGTTATGCATACCATTCAACTGATCAGCAAGAAAGGAATTAAGGCATTGTATATTGTTAGCGCCATTGCCATACTTTTCATATTCCTGTTCATAAATAAAGGCAGGTCAAAAGCCAAATCGGGGGCGGATGATAATGCTCTTAAATCATTGCGTGAAGATCATGAACGGCTCCTGGACTCTATCCGGTTAAATAAGCCAACTTTGCGGAGGCTTAGCGCTGACACGGTAATTGATATAGATCCGTATTCCCTTGATACAACCAAGTTCAAGAAAATAAAATGAATGATGTAATTTTTTGACAACGATCAGTATGAATAGTCTATTTAAATGGATACTTATCGGGTTGCTGTCGCTGGGTTTAACGAGCGCAAACCTAAAACAAACCGGGGTATATATATGCGTCAGCGCAGGTGCCTACGCCTATCACAAGGATACTAAATGCAGTGGAATGAAAAAATGTACACACACAATCAAGGAGGTTACGATAAAGTATGCGACTGATACTCTTCGCAGAAAACCATGTGGGTATTGTTATCCACATAGTTGACCTTAAGCATAACAACAAAGATTTATTTTAGCGTCCCTCTTTCAACATCTCCTCAATATCCCTCACCTCATAAAAAAATATCCCCCCCACCTTCGAAAACTTCAACTGGCCGCTGTCCCGCAAATGCTGCAGCGTACCATGAGAAATCTTCAGCAGTTTCCTCACTTCATGCGACTTCAGCCAGGGTCGCTGGGGAAGCGTCGGCTGATTAGCAGATAGTTTCTTGATTTCCCGTAGTAGCTCCAACTTTAATTGCTGCAAATCAGCAACAGTTGCCGGTCTCCCGGGATCATTAACAACTCCCACCTTTCACATTTTTCAATCACACAATTTCAGTATCCAAAGCAATCAACCCCACCATACTCCTACCCGGCGTATAACTCGGCCGGTAATCAATATAGCCGTACTGATGCAGTTCCTTTAAGCACCGGTTGAGTGTGACGGGGGAACATATCTTGGCCTTTTGCATCACGATGGTACGCTGCAGGTAAAAAGGAATGGAAAGCGTATGCCCGGCCTCATGTAGCAGGGCAAAGTATAGGCTGATATGGGTTGGGCTGATCCGGTTATCAGCACCGGCTTTCCGGTAAAAC
>JAEUVO010000070.1 GCA_016786885.1 Chitinophagaceae bacterium
TGGTGAATGCGGAAATAGCTTTCCTAATTCATTCTTAAATAAGTCAATCTCAGGGCTTCCGGGTTTGATCTGACCGAAAAAATGCGATCTTTCTGTAGTGGTTAATTCCATCGTTTCAGAAACTGAACCATAATTTACCAGGATAACACTTGCGTTTGGTAAGCCCCGTGTATAATCATTCAATGCTGCTCTGAAATTAGAAGTTGAGTGTTCCTTATATTGTTTTACTTCTATCGCTGCGATACAATCAACAGGCGTGGTGCTGTTATTTCTGTAAAGCGAATAATCCGGCTGAATACTATTCTTTCGTGACTTTCCTTCGAGTGGTCTCTCGTCAGTACCTTCTACCGAACTCCGTACTTCTGACCACAGGTTAATATTACCGTCATTAATTTCAATTGTGGCCAGACGTGTTGCTTTGAAAGAAAGCGACAATACTCCGTCCTGGTGGTGAAATATATGTTTGTACCCACTAACTGATTCATCAATTAATGTGAGTATCCAGGCAGCATATAACTCTGAGCGCCTTTCCCATACAGGTAGTTTTAATAAGTCAATCAATTCCTTCAGTAACTGTTCTTCTTCCCCGGTACTGACTGGCAGTTTTTGAAAGAAGTTTTGAATAGCAGTGGCGAGCAAAGCTTCCTGTTCCCTTTTTTCCATAGCTGGCAGCGTTTCAATTTGCTCCAGCTTGTAAAATAGTTTCTCCAACAATGTACCCGGCCAGAAATCGGACTCTATGTTACGTAATTCCATTGCAGGCCAGGGCGCTGTTAACTCATTAAATGATGAGTTTTCTTTGTCATACCTTAACCCGCTCAATTTTTCTTTAAAGTCAACTCTGTTGGCATCCACATTTCTGCAGCTATTTACAAAGCTTCTCCAGATTGCCATAACCCTGGCCAATTGCTCGTTGAGTTGCGCATTCCCGGTAGCCGGCACTTCGACATCCGGCGGATTGAAAAAGGCTCTTTGCTGATTATTATAATCTACTCTATAGCTGTCTATCCATTTCCTGGCAGATGTATTTTTTGCAGTTACAGAATAATTGTCGCCAAACAGATTTGTCAATTCCCAGACCTCGTTTGAATTGATATGGTAATACTCCACTAACTGCCTTACCCTGCTTAATTGGCTGAGAGTTTGCCTGAAATGTTCAAGGTTAAATTCAAGTGAATCAGCTTTTACATCATTGAAATTGAAGCGGATACTGAACGACTTATTCGTTTCTTTTACTTTGTTTCGTTCAAAAAACACACAAATATCATTCATCATTTGTGCAAATGGCTGCAGCGTTTTGAAAAAAGCAACCACTAACCTCTCAACCGGTACTTTATAATACTCTAAGTCCTCAACAAAGGAGGAGGTCCGGGGCTTGATGCCCAAATGAGCATACAGACCTTTCTCTGCATCGTTTCCATGCAGTATGTCTTTGTCATAAAAGAGACTATCAAGCCCGGCATTGGCTGCCAGGTATTTCCATAAACTTGCAGCAGACTCAAGTATGGGGTTCGGTTGAATGGTGGCTGATTTTTTTGAAGCCATAGGACTAAGTTTTGACGCTTAACCAGATTGAGTATTTCCCATCCGGCGTTGCAAATACTGCATGCACAGAAAATTCATTCACCCTTCCCGGGATAAGCTGGTGGCAATCTCACTTAATATCTCTGCTAATTCCTGCTGGTCAAATTGCCCTCTTTTTATACTTTCAACTATCATTCTTTTAAAATCCTCCCAGGGAACTTCACTCGATCCCGCATAGTTAAACCGGCCGCTTTCGTTTGTATAGCGGTTTCTGATTGACCAGTCTTTGTTTTCTGGTTCTTCATCTCGTGACCATGTCGCATAGCCCCATTCAATTGAATAGCCGGGGTGCTCATTGAAGCTGACAGAATCTTGTACTTCCATTTTATTAATTTATACAGTTATAATAATCTCCCTTCAAACGCCTTTTTCAAAATACTTTGCCTTAATGCCTCTGACTGTTGCAGGCTTTGGGTTATACTCTCTTCCATTTTATCGGCTACACTGAGACGGCTTTCGATTTCCTGAACGATTTTGGCTTGTTCTTTAATTGGAGCAAGTATTAAATCAAGTTGCCCCAATTTTGTCCCATTTACATTCGGTTGCCCAATCCCTACTTGCCCTTCAGTAATTTGTGACCAATAATTTGGCGAATGAAAAAAATAAGATAAATACTTTTCATCTATCTCCTTATTTACTCTTACTCTTATTAAATACGAAGCAAAAACCGCTTCCGGAATTTCTCCTTTAATTAAAAAACTCTTACCAACAGTTGCGCCGGTTCTTGCAAAAACTAAATCTCCTTCTTTTAATAAGTATTTTGCTTTAATTTTCTTGTCAATTTTGCAATAAGGCACTTCATCCCATTTAACTTTATTTTCTTGTATATCTGTTATCCTTAAAAACTTAGGTCCGATTAGTTCCTTTGAAGAAGACTCAGTGAAACCATATTGAATACTTTCAGTCATTTCATTCAACTTCACCTGCTTCCATCCCTCCGGCAATTCCCCATCTTTCATATTTTCATTCGTCAGCTTTCCCTCAAATGCCCATTTTAATACCGCCTGCCGGTAGGTTTTTAGTTGCTGTTGGGCCAGGCGCAGGTTTTCGATGCCTTTGTCTAATTCACTAAAGAGTTCTTCTATTTTGGAAACAATGGCTTGTTGGGTGGGTTTAGGGGGTAGAGGAAAATCTAATGGAGCAACATTCTTATTATTTATCTGTGGCACATTTGAACCGTCGTAAATCTTGCTTAAATCAAGTTTTTGAATCCAATAGAAAAGATAATTACTTGACAGGCTATCATTTGGTAAAATTCCCATTAAGTTTAAATCAAAAGAAGCATCTTCTGAAAGAACTCTTTTTTTGTTGGTGAGAATAGCTCCACCTCTTTTAGGGAATATTACTGTTCCTTTTGGATATACTTTTACTTTTAATTTCTTTATTTCCTCTAAGGTCAATTTTAAATTTGAAACACTCATTCTGATTTCATTTCCAACTAAATTCATGTCACTTACTTTATAGAATTGATGTTGACCCTTATTTGAAATTAGTTCTAATCCTTTAGGTGTATTTCCACTAACTATTTCACAGGCCTCTCCCAGCTTCACCCACTTCCAGTCTTTTGGTAATTGTTTTATATTTTGTTCTTCATTCATTTGTTCAATATGTTATTCAGTACAAGTGTGCAATTGTCTGAACTGTGATTTTTTAGGTTTATGTGATTACTATGATTTTCTCCAGTTGTTGTACATCATATCAATCATAACAATCACATAAATCACAGTTCAGACAGCCTACGCCGCCAGCACTTCATTTAATTCATTAATAATCTCCTCCGTCTTCTCCCCAAACAATTGCCACATCCTTCCCAGCCCCCCATTTTTATTAAAAGGGTCCAATTCAAAATCATCCTTTTCCAGGTGGAAACTATTGGCCACATAGTCCTTTATCATCCGCAGCCATTGCATTTGCTCTTCGGTAAACTTGGTGGCACCGGCCTGCTTCTTAAATACCCAGTCCTGGAAATTCTTATCTACGGTCTTGTCATAACCCGTAAGACTGCTATCTATACCGCTTACTTTCCGTATCAAACTTACCAAAGCCATCAGTTCATTCTTAGCGCTGCCCTGGGCCTGCTTCAGTTGCTCATAGGCACGCCATACCTGCGCCGGGGCCAGCATCGGTTGCTCCCTTTTTATTTTTTCATACAGCTCTTTTATCATGCTGTAGGTAAGCTCACGGCGGCGGTAGGGCTGTCCATAAAAAAGCTGCAATGCCGTTATCTCATCTTTATGCGCTTCTATCCAGGCGGTAAAATTGCTGATGGTCAGTTCTGCCGCTGCGGCCTGGTCTTTTACCCAGCCGATATTGGTAAGGGTGTCAATATTTAAATTGTCAATCACCTGGTCGTACTTGCGCCGCACATCCACAATAAAGTTCCGCAGCTCCGGGTTATTAAATACAGCTACGGCTTCCTCTATAAGTTTGGCGTGGAGAGTGGAAAATGCAGTAGTGATCTCTTTGGGTGAAGCATCTGGTCTTTCACTTTTCACTTTTAACTCTAAACTATTCACTGTATCCGGGTCATACACATTCAGCAGTTCCTTCACCACATGGTTGATCGTATAGCCGTTTGCCTCTTTGGCAAAGTTCATTTTCTCCTGTTCGTTTATCTGTTTGTCCAGCCGTATCAGCCGGTTGGCCAGGGTGGTCAGGGTGTCTTCATCCCGGTTGCCCACGGCCACACTTTGCAGCAGGTCTTTCAGGCTCATACCGGGCTTTTTCTCCAGTGGGCGGCTGTCCGTCTTTTGCGAACTCTCCACACCAATAGCGTCAATGATCACAAAATGGTCTTTAGTGAATTTGGCCGAAGGCGTACCTGTAGCTCTTAATTGCTCTAAGGAGCAGGTACGGGTGCCCCGGCCTTTCATTTGCTCGTAATAGCTGCGGCTTTTTACATCCCGCATAAACACCAGCACTTCCAGTGGGCGAATATCGGTACCGGTGGCTATCATATCCACCGTTACCGCAATGCGTGGATAATAATCATTGCGAAACTGGCTGAGCACCGTCTTGGGGTCTTCCTCACTGCGGTAAGTGATCTTCTTGCAGAATTTGTTTTCCTCACCAAATTCTTCCCGCACTATTTCAATAATGTCTTCTGCGTGGGAATCGGTTTTGGCAAAGATGAGTGTCTTCGGTACTTCAAACTTTCCTTCGTTGTCTCTTCTGTCAGAAAATATGGCTGGCAGGTTATCCTTTATAGCCCGGATAATGGTCCGTATGGTGCTGGGGTTTACTATATCCTTATCCAGTTGCTTACCGCTGTATTCAATATCTTCATCCACACTCTCCCAGAATTTTCGTCGGGTCAGCCGTTCCCGTTTGTCCACTTTCTCACCCATAGCTATCCTGCTCCCTTCTTTGGTGATCTTTGTTTCAATGGTAAATACATTGTAGGGCACCAGTACGCCGTCGATCACTGCTTTTTCATACCCGTAATCACTCACCAGGTTTTGGTTAAAGTAACCAAAAGTGCGGTTATCAGGAGTGGCCGTTAAGCCGATCTGAAATACATCAAAATAATCCAGCACCTGCTTCCATAAATTGTATATGCTGCGGTGGCATTCATCTATCACAATAAAATCAAAGAATTCTATCGGTACTTTTTCAGTATAGGTAACAGGTACAGGCTCCCTGGCCGTAACAAATTCATTGGGGTTTTGCTCTTCAGCGCTTTCGTCCAGTTCAGTTCCCTTTAAAATGCTGTACATCCGCTGAATGGTGGAAATGTACACCTGGTTATCAGCAGGAATAAAACTGCTTTTCAATCTTGTTACCCCATAGAGTTCGGTAAACTTCCGGTTATCATCATTGGGCACATAGCTCATGAATTCCTGTTCGGCTTGTTCACCCAGGTTTTTGGTATCCACCAAAAACAAAATGAGTTTCGCCCTGGCAAATTTTAATAACCGGTAAATAAAGGTAATGGCTGTAAAGGTTTTACCGGAGCCGGTAGCCATTTGAATCAGGGCTTTGGGTCTTGCCTCTTTAAACGATTGCTCCAGTTGATTAATGGCAAGTATTTGACAATCCCTTAAACCGGTTTCAGGCAGGGCAGGAATATCCTGTAGTCTTGTGCGTAAAGAGTTGTCCTGTTTTATCCATTCAGCAAATGTTGCCGGCTGATGGAAAGTAAAGACAGGCCTGCTTCTTGGTTTAGGGTCACGGTAATCGGTAAACCTGGTTATTTCGCCGGTGCTTTCATAACCAAAGAACAGTGGTTGATTATCGAGGTATTTGAGTTTGGCTGTTCTGTACCCTTCAGTTTGTTCTTCATGCATCGTAAGGTGAACACCTTCCTCGGCTCTTTTAGCTTCAATGATGCCAACGGGCTTTTTATCTATAAAGAGAATATAATCTGCCGGGCCAATATCGGTTTGGTACTCCCGCACGGCAATACCCATCCCTGCTGCCAGGTTGATCTTGTTCTTATCCTGCAAAAGCCAGCCGCACCGAAGCAGTTCGGTGTCTATCTGGTCACGGGCAAGTTGTTCCGGGTTTTGGTTCAAGGTAGCAGTTGGCTTTAAATCACAAAATACACAACGGTTTGCAGAAAACGGCAGGCTCATCGAAAGCGGTGGCATAGCAGGCCGTTACCAAACAGGAACAGTCAAAAGATAAAGTTTATTAGAAGCCCCAATATATCCATTCTTCCAAAAGCAGGCAATACCCAAAACATGTACCCCCTCTGACCGGAAGTTTCAGAGCTTAATAACAAATTAAGACATTGCTATTTACCGGCTGGATAGAAAGGTCCCAACAATCGCAATAGTTAGTGTAAACCCCTACTGTATCACCAATTTTAGCTGTTGGCCGCCTAAATTAATATGGTACAATGCAGCAGCAGGCAAATGACGAATATCAAGTTCGAAGGTATTCACACCAGGTTTCAGCAAAACTGTTTTATGATAAACCAGGCTGCCATTAGCGCTGAACACCCTCACCAACGCATTACCCGGACGGGCAGAGACATACCATAGCGTTACAATACCCCGCGATGGATTAGGCCATACACGCAGCGTCCTAATATTCACAGATGGATTCGTTACACCGGTAACAGTGCAATTGACCATGCCGCTTTGCGGCCCGTTCGCATTGTCCAGCACAGCAGTCGCTTTGCGGGCTTTGATAACATAACTGTATGTTCCGGCTGCAGGCAGCACATCCGTATATAAAGTATCAGTTACGGTGTTGATTAATGCAGCACCACGATAAATTTCATAACTGGTGGCATTCACCGAAGGGGTCCAGGAAAGTTTTATCTGGTTCACTGTTCCGCTGCAGGATGCTTCGGGCAGGCGCAGGGTAAAGTTGCAGGGCATCGCAGGCACAGGATACTCGTAGGCGCCTGCATCCGCCCGGCCATCCACTACCCTGTTCGTACTGGCGGTAAAATCATAGACTCCTGTAATAGCCGCATTGCTCACAGGGTTGCCCTTGTTGATGGCAAAAGAGCAGGCGGTAAGTTGTAAGTTAAACGCAGCAGCGTTGGTAAATGCCGGGTTACCAAAATTGCCGCTGCCTTCCTGGCCTGTTAGCGTTGTAAATGCCGGTACAGTATAAAGTGTAAAGCCCCCTGTCACACCGTTAAGGTTCTTTCCCGGAGTAAAGAAGAAAAGAGGCGAGCCATCCTCATGAAAATACAGGTTGTAATTAGCTCCGAAATTGGTGGAGACGGTATTATCCATTCCCACAAGGGCTATGCGGGCAGGCGCAGGATACAGGATATTGTTGAATAGTGTATCCTTGTCGTCGTGCAGCAGTAATGCCTCACCCGGCGCACCGTTTACAATAGTTTCCACTGAATAACGGAATGGCGGCACACCAATAGAATCTATCCCGTTTATATGCACAGCCGTGCAGTTTTTGAAAAAAGTATTGTTTACAATGTAGTTTCCTCTCACTCCGTTGTTAGCAGTAAAAGACCCAAGCACCAGGCCGGCCGTTACGTTATCATATATCAAATTGTTGCGGTAAATATTACCCGTAATAAGATTACTTCCGGCGGGTTGCTCCGCCCCCAGCGAAAGGCCCACCGCATTGCGGAAGCAGCGGTTATTCTCCACAATGTGTTGTCGCCCCCCGTCAACATAAATACCCGCCGAAATAGCATTGCCAGACATACAATTAGATACTGTATTGCCACTGATGATACCATTGCGGGTAAAATTCACGGCGGCAGGCGGTGCCCCTGCGTAATTATAATTTCCGGATGCCCCGATGCCAATATTGGCAATCGAATCCACAATGTTATTCAGTATCCGGAACGTATCGGTATGATGAGTAACGGTGATCGCCTCGCCCCAGCCGGTGGCACAATTCTTCACTACATTATCACGGATGGAAACGGAAGAAAGAGACTGGGTGGCATGCACTCCTTCTATACGGATAGCATTACATCCCACGCTGCTGTTGTATTGCGGCGCTTGCAGGTTATTACTTATCCAGCCTATGTTCCGGATGGTGCAGTTCCGTACCGTAATGTTTCTCATCCTGGCGGAACCTGTATTATCACGCAATATCCAGATGCCTTTCGTGCCGGTATAAATTCCGTTTTGAATAGTAAGTCCGATGATCTCCACGTTGGAAGTATTTACCACGGCCAGTATATAGGGCACCGCCGGTGAGAACGTCAAACCGGTTGCATCTATGACCGCGGCACCGGAAGCCATGATCGTCATGGGGCTGGTAATGGTAATGCCGATTTCTTTAAAAGGAGTGGCACCGGCTATCACCATCAGTGTATCATTTACCGGCACATGCGTTACCGCATATACCAGGGTGGCATAGGCAGTGGCCGGGCTGTTTCCGTTGGCAGCATTGCTGCCCCCAACAGCCACATACTTTTTCCCGGCAAATGAAACCGCAGAAAATACTAAGAATATAAGTGGGGTGAAAAGAAAATTCTTCATGGCAGTTAGTTGCATTATTAGAAACAAAAGGCAGCAGCAAAGAGTCAGCACCGGCAACCGGCACTTCCGGACATGCTGTTCTGATCAAAAAATAACAAAAAACGTACCCGGAAAAGCAGATAGAGATGAAATTACCGTTATATCCTGCATAGCCGCCGGCATTGCAAAGCTGATCCTTGTTTCTACAGGCAAACATATTGCACCCGGCATAGCCGTGCAATACTTAAAAAAGGGTATTTTATCTTACAACTCCTGTACTTACAGATTATTAATACCCAATTAATCTAATTTAAAAATATAAGTTTTCCTGCCATTAGCCTTTATCCTCAAGTTGTAACGCAAACTGAACAAATGGTCCCAAACCCACCTGGTTCTTGTTCACTGTTTCAAATTTCTTGATTGGAACCCCTATTCTGAACTGACTTTTAGGCGACACCCGAAAATCCAGAAAGGGAGTAACAATAAATTGATATTTAACACCATCCTCAAAATAATCAGGATCCCCCTTTGCTTTTAAATATTCGAAAGCAAAGCCAAAATGAATGGAAGATGCAAAAAGGTTCCTCGCATAGTTTTCAGAAGTTTTATAATCTTTATCCAGTGCACATAGCCACGTAGAAAAGGTAAAATTGAAGCCGCGATAGTTTATCATTTTTTCACCCTCAACACTGGATTTTCTTTTACGTTGCACCACCCCACCGATACTTATACCAGTTCTTTCAGAAAAGG
>JAEUVO010000073.1 GCA_016786885.1 Chitinophagaceae bacterium
CTCTTATGATGGCGGGACAAACTGGAGATCTTTTCAATTAAACCTGCCGGTAACACCGATAACCGACCTCGCTATTAAAAATAATGACCTGATCGTTGCTACACAGGGCAGAAGTATTTATGTATTGGATGATTTATCCATCGTACAGCAATCAGCTGCTGCGGTGACAGAGAAAAACCTTCATGTTTTCAATGTTAATCCTGCTTACCGCATGCCATCCGGTGGAAGAGGTAGTGGTTTTGGCGGAACAATGCGTAATGTGGGATTGAATCCATCAAACGGGGTTGTTATAAACTATTTCAAAAAAAATATTACAGACTCAACCAAGCTGGTTATCGAAATCCTTGATAATAACAGGAAACTGATAAAATCATTTTCTACCAGTTCAAAGGAAAATAAGATCGAGATCAATAAAGGAATGAACCAGTTTGTATGGGATATGAATTATCCTGTGGCCGAAAGGGTTGAGGGGTTAATACTGTGGAATGGGTTTGTAAGAGGACCTAGGGCGGCACCGGGAGAATACATTGCAAAATTCAGGTCTGGCGCTGATACTGCTGAAGTTGGATTTACCATTTTAGGCGATCCTAATTATAAAACTACCACCGCAGAGTACGATGAACAGGTGAACTTTTTGCTGTCTGTAAGAGATAAATTCTCTGAAGTGATGAAAGCGCTGAAGAATATTAAAGATATAAGACAGCAGTTGGCAGATTTCAGCAGCCGGGTAGGAAAAAGTATACCCAGGGAAATAAAAGAGCAGGCAGATACAATCAATAAACAGATTACGGCAATAGAAGAAGCACTGCACCAGACAAAAGCCAAAAGCAGCCAGGATGTATTGAATTTCCCGATAAAGCTGGATGATAAACTTGCCAGTGTATATAATGCCGCTGCGGCGGGTAATACGGCGCCATCCCGGCAGGCAAAGGAGGCTTACGCAGAACTGGCAGCACAAACAGACCTTCAGTTAGCGAAACTGAAAAGAGTAATAGATGAAGACCTGGCTAAACTGAATAAGCTAATTCACCAGGTCATGCTGCCTGTGATTGGTCTAAAGAAAGAAGAAAAGGAGAAAGAGTAATAGAAAATAGAAAGGGCTTCTGATGAAGCCCTTTTAGTTATATTATGCAGCAGGTTTAAACTTTTTAGTTCGTTCTTTCATTAATGCGATGGCTTCTTCTTTGCTACCAAACATATTATTGATATTAACGAGATTGTCAGCCAGCTTATCATATCGCTTGGTCATTAGCCAAAGAAATATATGCAGGTAATGAATACCATCAAATACCAGTACTTTCTTTTGGGCCAGTTCATCCTTAGTTTTTAAAAATTCGCCGGGGATGTCTGTATAATGCATGGCGGGGCGTACATGATGGATGGCATGATAACCATCGTTCCAGCACATCTGGTTATACTTGGTATTGATACAATTGATCGTATTATCTTCCAGGTCATCCAGGTTTACAAAGGCATGCTGTGCCCAGTTACCCAGCATCATAACTATCCTGGCAAAAACAAAGGGGATAATGAAAATAAACAGGGTGGCATGAAAATTCACAAAACTCATTCCCACACAGAACAGGTAAAATGAAATCTCACCGGCTGTGAGCCGCATATAAAATTTCTTTCTCTTACGGCTGAAAAAATACATGAAAGTGTCCCTGAACCCAAGAAGAAGGAAACGGCTTACATAAGCTATAAATCCCCGGAGACTGTCTCTCTGGTAGGGCAAAGTGCTGCTGGCGTCATCGAGCATATTATTCTCCACATGATGCATGCCCATGTGATGAGCAAAATAAGTTTCAGGAGTATGGCCAAAAAATGGGCATACAAACCAGATGACATAATTATAAATCCAGGTATATGGTTTTTTGAAAAGCTTGCGGTGGCTGATACAATGAAGCATTAAACCAAACCGGCCTTTGAAATACATCTGGGAAATATAGAAATAAGGAATATAGGCCAGCCACCAATACCAACCCTGTAATACAGGTGTATATAATAAAATGGCCACAGGAATTACCAGGATATGAATGGCAGTCAGCAGATGAATAAATGGAAGATCCCTTTTATCATTGATATATTTTAGCCAGAATCTTTCATATTGCGAAAATTCCTTTGGTTCTGTATAAACCGGATCCGTAATTACTGTCAGTGCCTTCATTCGATATATTGTTGTTCAAACATGATCAAAAAGAAAACAGATCTTCTTTTTGATAAAATAACCCGTTGGTTTCCAGGGAAAAAAGTTCAATGCGAGGGCATAAAATTACAGTATTCTGTTTAATACCGCTTTTTTGTTTAATAGCTTGTATTTATGATTTTTATCATGTCGTTTTAAACCTACATTTTCAGATCAGGTTTTACAGACCTTACTCCTGTAGTAGCTCCGCCATTTAAAGTCAGGTCTACAGGTTTATTTGTTTTCCATCCTCCACGGGTAAAGTCAGGAATATCAATGGTTCTTGATTTTTTATTAACTGACCGCTCACTCAATGGCATTATACAACTCCAGGCAGCAGCATCATATACATCCTGGTCAAGCGGCAAACCATTTCTGAGACAGTCTATCAGCCGCCAGTCCATAATAAAATCCATACCTCCGTGTCCCCCCACTTCTTTGGCCACTTCACCAATATGTTTAACGATCGGCAGCGTATATTTTTCTTCGAGTTTTTTTAACTCTTCCTGTTTTATCCAGCTATGACCGAATGCTATGCGTTGCGGACCGGGCCATTTTTGTGCTGCCCCTTTTGTGCCGCTTACCAAATGAATTCTTGAGTAGGGCCGCAGGCTTGAAACATCATGCTGCACCATAATACTTTTCCCTTTAAGGGTTCTGATAAGTGTGGTATTCATGTTGCCCCGGTAAGGTTTGTCAACATACTCTTTAAAGAAATCATCTTTTGCAGCCAGTTCCTTCGCCATATTATTCATGGTAAAATCATTCGTACTCATACTTACCAGGTGATCAAATTTATCTCCCCTGTTGATATCCATACATTGGGCAATGGGCCCTAATCCATGAGTAGGATACAAATTTCCGTTATGCCCGATATTTTCTTTCAGTCTCCACATATCTGCGTATGCTTTTTTATTGAACGTCCAGTCTTTAGTCAGATCATGGATGTAG
>JAEUVO010000078.1 GCA_016786885.1 Chitinophagaceae bacterium
GGTTTGCCAAACCAGGGTTGACCACTGTTTACCTCTTCAATTTTCTGAATGATTGACAGAATCTCTTTTTTCATATTAGAAAGATACAAATGATGCGATCAAAGATCTGCACCACTTTTCACTTTTCTTTCTACATATTGCCGGTAAGGTATCCGCTGCACTTTACTGATCAGCCAACCCGGATAATTGAAAATAGTAAAGGTCATTTGTTGCACAAGGTCATCCTTGTTATGTTCAAATACCCGAAGAGCTTTCTGGTATTCAGCTATTTTACTTTTATTATCCTTTATATAAAATGCCCGATGCAGACACTGAACAAGAGCTGTTTCAAATGGGTGTTTTTTCTTTCGCTTGTAGAAGTATGTGTAAGTGGCGCTGTACTGTGCATCAAACAACCTGGGATTATTGAGGTTATAAGTGATTAGTAACAGCAGCACCTGGGCTAGTGCAGAATGTTCTTCTCTGGCCCCTTCTTTAAAATAAGTAATAGCCCTCTTGGTAAAGTATAAAGCATTTTCAAATTGTTCGAGTACAAAGCAACCTATGCCCAATGATAAGTTGGTGGTTCTGTTCAGGTCTGAATTTAATGATGGCTCCCAAAGCTTATATTTTGATTTCATAAAAGAAACCAGTTTTTCCACCTCATCGTACCGGGCAGTTTTGTTATAGATCTTGTTAAGGGCAAGGTACTTGATAGCCTCAAAATTGGCTCTTTGTGATGGTTCTGTTATCAGAAGGTTGATATCGTCGTTAAATATACCTGTCACATAGTTGTATGAACGATTGAGCACCCCTGCATAATTTATCATGTAAAGCAATTCGATATAAAACTCTCCGTGAGTGGTAATAAATCGGGAATTCTTTTTCCAGTCAGCAAAAACCTGTTGTAATATCTCTAGAGATTGTGGTGTTTCATGCAATAGATAAAGCAGCGTAGCTTTATTCATGTTGTAGTAATGCCTGAACCAGAATGAGTGTCCATGGCTGGTAGTATTGGTTTTATTTACTTTCTCGAGTAAGAGTGAAATCTTTTCCCTTAGTTCTTTATCCAAATCAAAATGTGCCTTCTTTTTCAACAGGATTGTTTCTGCATAAATATCACGAAGCGTAATCATTTCCGCATACTCATTATAGGTTATCAGGTTTTTTTTAAACAAGGAGTGTAGTTCATCATACTTTGTATTTACACTGCTGAAAAGAATCATCTTCTCAAACTCTGTTTTCAAAAGATTCAACAAGGCAAACGACTCTGTATTTCTTGCCTTTTCTACCGCTTTTTTCCAGATAGTATGAGCTTCATTAAACAGCCCTTTTTTCCGGTAGATTCTTATCAGTTGTATCTGGTTATAGATATCATGACCTGAGTTGTTTCGTCCATCATACTGTACGATCGCCTCAGCTATCTGGCGATGCAGGTAATGTTTTTGAAAAGCAATATTTTTTTTGGTAATGGTTGGATGAAACTTTTTAATGATAGCTACCTCATCATATTTCTTTTGTTTAACAATGGCGTCAAACAGCTGTAAGTATAAACGTTGTTGTGCAGACTGTGAAATAGCAAAATTCCTTTTAAAAAAAAGCTTTTCGCTACTGCTAAGCGAATGGATCAGTTGCCAGATAAAATCAGAAGTCGGTTTCATTTTCTGAACTATGATCTGAAGGTAGGAATGGATCGATAATACAGCAAATGAATCTCAGTAATAAATTGGATTAATATATTGAATATCAATATGTTACTACTTTTTTATTTATATAAAATAAAATTATAGGACAAATAAATTGAGAAATAAAAAATTGCATTCCTGCATAACAGGGATAATTTTACAGGAATAATAGTGCAATTTTTTACAAGTCATAGTCTTCTTTTAGTAAAGACTACCAAAACCAACCACGGGGCTAATCGTTTCAGCTAACCATTAACCATCAAAGCCTGTTATTCTGATAATAAATCAGTGTAGCAGGCTTCTTTGTTGTTAAGAAATTTACTTGCTCAGGTACATACTTCTGTCTTTATAGAGTTGACGGAAGTAGGGGTCTCTTAAATCTTTTATAAACCGTATCGCTTCGCCGGTAGATTTCATTTCGGGCCCCAATTCTTTATTTACTCCGGGAAACTTATTGAAGCTGAATACAGGTTCCTTGATAGCAAAACCATCTAGCTTTTTCTCGAAAGTGAAATCTGTTAGTTTATGTGTACCCATCATTACTTTGGTAGCAATATTCAGATAGGGTATCTGGTAGGCCTTAGCAATAAATGGAGTTGTTCTGGATGCTCTGGGATTAGCCTCTATCACATACACTTTTCCATCCTTAATAGCAAACTGTATATTAATCAGTCCCTGTATTTTTAATGCCCGGGCAATTTTTTCGGCATACTCCTCCATGGTATGTACAATCAGCGGAGTAAGGTTGAAGGCAGGTAATACTGCATTACTATCACCACTGTGAATGCCTGCAGGTTCAATATGCTCCATTACACCCATTACATGAAAATTCTCCCCGTCAAAAATGGCATCTATCTCTGCTTCCTGGCAACGATCGAGGAAGTGGTCAATCAGAATTTTATTACCAGGAATATGCTTCAGTAAACTCACCACTGCTTTTTCCACTTCTTCATCGTTAATAACGATCCGCATCCTTTGCCCGCCCAATACATAAGAAGGGCGAACAAGTACAGGGTAACCTACTTTATTAGCTACTTCTACAGCATCGTCCACCGACCATGCCGTGCCATATTCAGGATAAGGAATCTCAAGCTCTTTCAGCATATCACTAAACCTGCCACGGTCTTCAGCTATGTCAAGACTATCGAAAGATGTTCCAACAATGCGGATTCCTTTTTGTGTCAGTTTTTCAGCAAGCTTCAATGCAGTTTGTCCACCAAGCTGAACAATTACTCCATCTGGTTTTTCATGTTCGATTATTTCCCAGAGATGTTCCCAATAAACAGGCTCGAAATACAATTTATCGGCCATATCAAAATCGGTACTCACCGTTTCGGGATTGCAGTTTACCATGATGGCTTCATAACCACATTCTTTAATGGCAAGCAACCCATGGACGCAGCAATAATCAAATTCAATACCCTGACCGATGCGATTTGGCCCGGAACCAAGAACTATTATTTTCTTTTTTTCTGAGACCTTGCTTTCGTTATTATTACCCCCTTCAAAGCTGGAATAGAAATAAGGCGTCTTAGCTTCAAACTCTGCCGAACAGGTATCAACCATTTTGTACACCCTTGTTATACCATTAGCTTTTCTTTTGTTATATATATCTTCCTCATCACCGTGTTCGGTAATACGGCTAATCTGTTCATCGCTAAAACCATTTACTTTAGCTTCTCTTAACAGATCAAGGGGTAATGTATCTAAATCATACTTCGCAATTTCTTTTTCCAGGTTACAGATCTTTTGTATCTCATACAAAAACCAGCGGTCAATACCATTAGTCGCTTTTGAAATAGTACCTACAGAAATACCCGCCATCAATGCATCTTTGATACGGAAAATGCGATCCCATTTTGGAGTTTTGATGTACTCAAGCAGTTCTTCTGCCCGCATCATACTTTTGCCATAGTAGCCCAAACCAATGGCATTATTCTCTAAACTCTGACAGGCTTTTTGGATAGCTTCTGTAAAACTTCTGCCGATCGCCATTACCTCACCCACACTTTTCATCTGGAGACCCAGTGTATCATTAGCTCCCTTGAATTTGTCAAAATTCCAGCGAGGTATTTTTACAATAACATAATCAAGTGCCGGTTCAAAGTAAGCAGAAGTAGTTTTTGTTATTTGGTTTTCCAATTCATCCAGGTTATAACCGATTGCCAGCTTAGCCGCAATCTTTGCAATAGGATAACCGGTTGCTTTACTTGCCAAAGCAGAGGAGCGGCTTACTCTCGGATTTATTTCAATAGCAATGATTTCTTCGGTAGCAGGATTCATAGCAAACTGTACATTACAACCGCCCGCAAAATTGCCAAGGTCTCTCATCATCCGGATAGCGGTATTCCTCATCAGCTGCATACCTGTATCACTTAAGGTCATAGCCGGAGCAACAGTGATCGAGTCGCCGGTGTGCACACCCATCGGATCAAAATTCTCAACTGTACAAATTATACAGACATTGTTAGCAGAATCTCTTAACAATTCAAGTTCAAACTCCTTCCATCCCAATACTGCTTTTTCAACCAGCACTTCATGTATGGGTGATGCTTGCAAACCACGGTTCAATGCTTCATCCAAATCATCTTTATCATGCACAAAACCACCCCCGGTACCTCCAAGTGTAAAAGAGGGACGGATTACCAGAGGAAAACCTATTTCTTGTGCAAACTCCTTTCCCTCCAAAAAAGAGTTAGCTGTCTTGGCAGTTGCCACAGGTACTCCCAACTCAATCATCCACTGCCGGAATTTCTCCCGGTCTTCTGCCTTGTCGATAGCTTTGATATCTACACCAATCAGCCGGACATTGTATTGTTTCCAAAGCCCCAGATCTTCTGCTTCTTTAGCAAGATTCAGGGCTGTTTGTCCTCCCATGGTAGGTAGTACAGCATCTATTTCATTTTCCTGTAATATTTGCTCAATGCTTTCTGCTGTTAGCGGCAAAAGGTAAACCCGGTCTGCCATCATGGGGTCTGTCATAATAGTGGCCGGGTTACTATTAATAAGAATGACTTTTATACCTTCTTCCCGCAAACTTCTGGCAGCCTGTGTGCCGGAATAGTCAAATTCACAGGCTTGTCCGATAATGATAGGGCCGGAGCCGATAATGAGAACCGATTTGATCGAATTGTCTTTTGGCATTTTTTGTTTTTAAGGATGTTGCAGGCAGTAATCGTTATGAAAAAACAAATTGCGCAAAAGTAGGGGAATCGGAGGGTTTTGAAGGGTTGGTTTACAGAAAAATTTCCACGAATTCCCGGCCAGGCTAAAAGGAGGCGGGTTTAGGTATTTTCCTGTAAGAAAGAGAATATAGGTCATCATATATATTTTTCCGTTGAGCCATCTCTATAATTAACTTTTTCAGGTCCTCAGAACGCTGAATTGTCTTTTGTGTACTGAATGTTTCTGTGATAGTTTTCACCTGAAGTGTATCAGTACTCCTGCTAAAGGCCGAAAGGTAGTAAACAGTGTGTGTCACCAACTCGGGAGATTTTTTGCCTTTCCGCTGTTCGGCATACGTAACCGATCCCCTGATGTTCATAAATTGTTGGCCATCTATCCATGAAGTAAACCCTGTGAAGTAAGAAGTGTCTGGTAAGATCATATCTCCTTTTACTGCTTTGCCATAGCGAATGATTGAATAGACGGAATCTGATTGTTTGGAAACCTCCAGTGCTTCAATGCCGAAATAATCACTCCCGTCCTTTACAATACCGTACCAAAAGCCAACAAGGTTGCTGTCAACAGGCTCTACTGGTCTCTTTTCCAGCGGCACCATTGATTCGTATGGGCAGGCATACAAGAACAATGAAAGAGGCAAAAGCCAGATTAATTTTAGCATAAAATAGAAGGATAAAAGATACAAAGAATGAGTTATTTATCCTTCACATTCTGCTTCCCTGCTTATTTTTGCTTATGCACCTGAGAATTTCTTTCCTCGTTATACAGTTGATCTTTTGCGGGTTGTATATACAGGCACAATTGCCACCTTATCCGAAAAATTATTTTCGTAATCCATTGGGGATACCCATTGAGTTATCTGCCAATTTTGGTGAACTACGTCCCAGCCACTGGCACATGGGACTTGATATACGGACGAAACAAAAAGAAAACCTGCCAGTTTATGCTGCCGCCCAGGGCTATATTGCGAAAGTCGGTATCAGGCCCCAGAGTTTCGGCCGCTTCATTGTAATAAACCATCCTAACGGCTTATCTACTTTATATGGACATCTGAATGATTTTTATCCTGATCTTGAGAAATATGTTACGGCGCAGCAATACAAGCTGGAATCATGGGCGGTAGAACTTGAGCTTACCAAAGAAAAATTTCCGGTTAGTAAAGGACAGTTCATTGCATACAGTGGTAATACCGGAGGCTCCCAGGGGCCACACCTTCATTTTGAGATATTTGATACCAAAACAACAAAACGATTAAATCCGTTACTATTCGATTTTGGTGTGAGGGATAATATACCTCCTGCTTTGGTGAAACTTGCATTATACGACAGAAGCAGATCAGTATATGATCAATCACCACTATTTTATTCGCTGAAAAATACGGATAGCGGATACATTATATCAAAGGCGTCTCTGCTAAAAGTGGGAAGTAACAGGATCAGTTTTGCCTTGCAGGCTTATGACAGAGTATCAGGGTCTACAAACCCTAACGGGATTTACGCAGCCAAACTGTATGTAGATGACCAGCCGCAAGTGGCATTTATATTAGACAGTATTGATTATGATGAAACAGTGTACATGAATGCCCATGTTGATTATATGCATAAACATAATGGAGGCGCCTGGTTACAGCATTTGTCTGTCATGCCGGGAGAAAGAGGAGCAGCATACAAAAAATGGAATGGGGATGGAGTAATTATTCTGCCGGATACTTCATTGTATACTATACGAATTGATGTGAAAGATGCTGCCGGTAATACTTCTCAGTTAAATTTCCAGGTTCAGTATAGTGATAGTATTGCAAGGGCAATCCTCAGGCAGGATGGAGCTATTTATTTTTCTCCTGCTGAAAAAACTATACTGGCAAAACCAGACTTTGAAGCGCATATGGCGACCGGAAGTCTGTATGATACTGTTAAAACTTATTATTTCCGCAATAATTCTTCTGTGGCCGTGAATGCCATCTCAGCACTGCACCAGCTTAATGACGCTTCTGTGCCTGTACATGAGAGTTTTGCCGTTCGGATCAAGCCATACAATCCTATTCCGGATGAGCTAAAAGAAAAAGTATTGTTGCAACGTACTTACAGGAGTAATAAATCTGTTCGAAAAGCAAACTGGCAAGGCGAATGGCTAACAGCCGACTTTGATGACTTTGGCTCTTTCCAGGCATTCATTGATACAATTCCTCCACGTATAAGTGACCTGAATAATGAGGATACTATTAATCTAAGTGCCTCGACCCGCATTGTTTTTACACCAACGGATAATTTTGGGGTGGTAAAAAATTTCAAGGCAGAGTTAAATGGGAAATGGATACGATTTACCAATGATAAGACCAGGAACTGGATATATGAATTTGATGACCGTTGTCCATATGGTGTACATGAGTTGAAGGTAACTGCAGAAGATTTGGTTGGAAATATAACTACTAAAGTATGGTTGTTTAAAAGAAATCCATACAACCCACCTCCGCCTAAAAAGAAAACAATTAAAAAAGGCAGCAGTACAAAGAAGAAAACCACTTCTTCTAAAAAAACTCCTGTTAAAAAGAAATCGTAAATCATGATAAGGCTGAAAGAAGGCGATAAGGCTCCTGCATTCACAGGGCTGGATCAGAACGGAAATAAAATTTCACTCAAAGATTATAAAGGCAAAAAACTGGTCTTGTATTTTTATCCCGAAGATGATACACCTACCTGTACTATACAAGCCTGTAACCTGCGGGATAACTATGGCCTTTTAAAGAAAAATGGATTTGAAGTGATAGGGGTTAGCCCAGATGATGAAAAAAAGCATAAAAAATTCGAAGCAAAATTCAATCTTCCCTTTACATTAATTGCAGACACTTCTCACAAAATACTGGAGAAATACGGGGTTTGGGACCAAAAGCAAATGTTTGGTCATAAGTACATGGGAGTGCTCCGAACCACTTTTGTAATTGACGAAAAAGGGACTATCCGTAAAATATTCCTCCGGCCAAAAAATAAAGCCCATGCAGAAGAAATAATAGCCTCTCTGAAGTAGTACTTATACCCACCTGTGTAAATCCTGTCCTTGCAGCCTGGGATTGTTTCGTTTATTTTTTCTGATAACTATAAGCAACCTCCGGCAGCTTATAAACGATTATTTCTGAATCATAAACCAACGGTATGAAGATATTGCTTACACTTTCAATCATTTTTATTTTTACGACTGCAAAAGGGCAGGACAGCCTCGTCAGTAAGACTGAAAAGAAGCCGGTCAGGATTTTTAGTTCAACAAAAACAATTAATGCCCGTACACCAGAAGTAACAGGAAAAGGGAAAATGGACTTTAATGTTACCCACAACTTTGGTGATATCGCAGGCGACAATGGAGGGATCAAACGCTTCTTTGGGTTAGATAATGCATCCGATATCCGTATTGGTTTTCATATAGGGGTTGGGCATAAAACTGATTTTGTGTTTGCCCGTGCCAAAGGAGCTGGCCTGGTACAGAATTTATGGGAATTTGGCATTAAACATCAATTGCTGCAACAAAGGGAGGATGACCCCAGCCATCCATTATCTGTCGCCGTATATGCCAATGCTGTTATTTCATCGCAAAAAAGAAATGCTTTTGATAACCAGGATAACAGTTTCGAGAACCTGGGAGACCGCACCAGCAATGTGATACAATTAATATTGGCAAAAAAGATCGGTAAAGTAAGTGTGCAGCTAAATCCTACTTATATGACCCGTGGGTATGCCATCTCATATGATCAGCAAAGTATGTTTGCACTGGGTGGCGCCATCCGGTTGCCGCTGGTATCAAACAGGCTGAACCTCGTAGTGGATTATTTTCATCCTTTCCGCAACCAGGACAGCAAGGATTCTTTTACTGTGAATGATAATATTAAATTTTATGACCCCTTGGGTGTTGGATTTGAAATTCTTACTTCCGGGCACATCTTCCGTCTCAATTTCACAAATGCCACAGAGATATTAGAGAATCGTTTTATTCCCCGCACCATCACTTCATGGGGTAAGGGTCAGTTTCGATGGGGTTTTACCATTTCGAGGACCTTTACAATATGGAGAGAAAAAAGATGAACAGGAAGTGTAAATAGCAACAGGAAATTTTGAGTGATGAAAGCTTATTATTGCAACCAAAGCACTTTATCTTTAGTCATTGAACCATGCAAGTCAGAATAAAAGAGAATTCATGGGTGGCTAAAATAGCGGCTGCTAAAATGGAGGCATGCAAAGTGGCTATTGTATTTGGCAGCACCATCCATCTTCATAATACAAGCAAAGAAAATTTTTTGAGTGATAAGGATTGGCTTTGCCATGAATTGAAACATGTGCAGCAATATCAGCAACATGGTTTTGTTGGGTTTATTGCAAAATATCTTTTCGAATGGATGAAGAAGGGATACTACAATAACAGGTTTGAAGTGGAGGCCAGAAAGAGTGAGAAACAAACCTCTTTGATTGAGGAGGCGAATATTGTTTAAAGCACCCACTCCACTTCTCCGAAATCAAACTCTTCTTCAATTGCATGCTGCACCACTAATCTTCCGGCAGAGGTTACTGTTTTAATAACCGGTTCAAACAAGCGGTTGCCTTTTTTGAGTTTTACTTTTTCGTTTCGCTTGTACAGGGCGGAAGTGTAGGCTGCATAAATATCATCAAACCCCTCCCTGACCAATTGTTGAAAACAGCTATCCAGTTTGTCGCAAATTTCTTTCGCCAGTTCAATTGGATCAAATCTCTTACCTGTTATCTGCATTAGCGAAACAGGGTTGGGAAGAAAAGAAGGAAAAATGACCTGGTTGATATTGATTCCAATACCAACTATTGCCCAGTCCCAACTGCCATTACCTGATGCAGTGCTGCCAACAATGTTTTCGATCAAAATGCCTCCTGCCTTTCTGTCCTGCCAATACAGGTCATTGGGCCATTTTATTTTTGTTTCGTCACCGGCATATTTCACAAAAAAATTATGAATAGCAACTGCCGCACAGGCACTTAACTGAAATTGTTGCATAAGCCGTAGTGATGCCGGTTTTATCACTATACTTAGCGCAATATTAGCCCCCTTTTCAGAGGTCCAGACCTTGCCCCTTTGTCCTTTTCCAGCCACTTGCTCATGGGCAAAAACCGCCATTCCGTGTTGTGCCAAACCCTGCCTGTCCGGCAGGCAGGCCGCATGAATTTGCTGGCGGGCATAGTTGTTGGTACTGTCAACTGATTGCAGTTCAATAAACGGCGAACCAATAGGTTTTGTGAAAAGTGGTTGTGGCAATTAATTGCTATTTTTGATGGGGTAAACATAAACTAAAAACCAAACACTCTCAATATTTGGAACAATTGGCATTACTGACCAACCGAAATACGAAAGATTCGTCTGATAAACGAACAAGTGCAAAAAGGTTAACGAGGAATTCAAAAATCATCAAAACCATTATTGCTGCAATACAGGAAAAAAAAGGGCAAAATATTATTTCCCTTGACCTGAGGAAGATTAACGAAGCGGTGGCTGATTTTTTTATTATCTGCGAAGCAGGCAGTCAGCCGCAAATAAGGGCTATAGCGGAAAATGTAGAACATAAAGTGAAAGAGAAATGTGAAGAGAGTCCTTACCATCATGAAGGTTATCATAACCTGCACTGGGTGCTGATAGATTATGTGAATGTAGTGGTGCATGTTTTGTTGCCTGAAAACAGGAAATTTTACAGACTGGAGGAAATGTGGAGTGATGCAGCGTCGCAGGAACACAATGATTAATGTTAAATATCCTGCCGTTTACAACATTTTCCCATATTAATTATTAATTAGCAGGAGTACTCAGAAAAACTATGTCACAAGAAAATAATAAAAGAAACGAAAGAAGGCCTCAGCGATTTGATAGCCGCCCACCGGGGGGAGATGATCCTAACCAGGCACCCAAAAAGGGTCCCCGATTCAGTATTTACTGGATCTATGCGATCATTTTTGCTGTGTTGATAGGGTTTCAGCTTTTTAGCCCCCTTTCTCCGAACTCAACAGAGATAGATCAGGATACTTTTGAAGCAATTCTGAAAAAGGGTGATATTAAAGAATATAAAGTGATTAGTAATCGCAATCTCGTAAGGGTTACTATCAAAAATGATAGCCTAAAAAAATATGAGGCCGACCTTAAAAAAGGCATTTCCGGGAAAATTGCTAAAGATGGCCCTCACATGTATTTCAAGATTGTTTCCGGAGATTCTTTCCAGGATGATATGCGTAAGTTTTATTCAGATAATTCAGAGGTGAAAAATGTAGGAAAAGCTGGATCTGAAAGAGACTGGTTTGGTGGTATACTGCAATTTTTACTTCCTGTTTTGTTATTTGTGGGTATCTGGATATTACTGATGCGCAAAATGGGCGGCGGAGCCGGCGGCGGCGGTGGTCCTGGCGGAATATTCAGCATTGGAAAATCCAAAGCTACCCTGTTTGATAAGGGTACTAAAGTAAATATCACTTTCGCTGATGTAGCAGGTTTGGATGAAGCCAAAGTAGAAGTAATGGAGATTGTTGACTTTTTGAAAAACCCAAAGAAGTATACAAATCTGGGGGGTAAAATTCCAAAAGGAGCATTGCTCATCGGTCCGCCGGGTACCGGAAAAACATTGTTGGCAAAAGCTGTTGCTGGTGAAGCACAGGTACCATTCTTTAGTCTTAGCGGATCTGATTTCGTGGAAATGTTTGTGGGTGTGGGTGCCAGCCGTGTCAGAGACTTGTTTAAACAAGCAAGAGAAAAAGCTCCTTGTATCATATTTATTGACGAGATAGATGCTATCGGCCGTGCCCGGGGTAAGAATGCTATGATGAGTAATGATGAAAGAGAAAGTACCCTGAACCAGATGCTGGTAGAAATGGATGGATTTGGAACAGATGTGGGTATCATTGTATTGGCGGCTACTAACCGTCCTGATGTACTTGACTCCGCCTTGCTTCGTCCAGGTCGTTTCGACAGGCAGATATCAATTGATAAACCAGACCTGAAAGGCCGGGAGGATATCTTTAAAGTTCACCTTAAGCCAATCAAGATATCCAAAACACTGGACATCCATAAACTGGCTGAACAAACCCCGGGATTTGCTGGTGCAGATATTGCCAATGTTTGTAATGAAGCGGCGTTGATAGCTGCCAGGAAAAATAAAGAAGCAGTGGATATGTCCGATTTTCAGGATGCAGTAGACCGGGTAATTGGCGGATTGGAAAAAAAGAACAAGATCATTTCACCGGAAGAAAAGAAGATCATTGCTTTTCATGAAGCGGGTCATGCTATTTGTGGGTGGTACCTTGAACATGCCTATCCATTATTGAAAGTTACTATTGTGCCAAGAGGAACGGCGGCATTGGGCTATGCTCAATACACTCCCAAAGAGCAATATTTATATAATATCGACCAGTTAACTGATCAGATATGTATGACACTGGGTGGTCGTGCCAGCGAAGAAATTTTCTTTAATAAGATTTCTACAGGGGCCCAAAATGACCTGCAGCAAATCACAAGGATAGCCTACTCAATGGTTACAGTGTACGGTATGAATGATAAAGTAGGTAATGTAAGTTTTTACGATCCGCAACAGGAAACAGCTTTTACAAAACCCTACTCAGATGAAACCGCTAAACTGATAGATAACGAAGTTCGTAAGCTGATTGACGAAGCTTATGAAAAAACAAAGGACTTGCTTACGGTGAAAAAGGCAGAAGTAGAAAAACTTGCCAATGCACTGCTCGAAAGAGAAGTGCTGTTCCAAAGCGATGTGGAGGCATTAATTGGTAAGCGGCCGTTTGAAGAAAAGAAATCATTGGTGGATGATGAGGTGGTTGTGGCAACGCCTGTTGAGGAAGCAGCACCTGTAGCAGCGCTTAAAAGGGAAGAAGAAAGATCGGCTGATGAGCAAACTGGTAATATCGGGCTTGCTCCTTCAGTTTAATCATATTAACCCGTAATTAACGGTAATGAATATCTCTCCTTCAAAAGAAAATATTCTTAAGAAAATTCGCAAGGCGTTGAGTCATTCAACGCCTTTGCCTTTTCCGCAAAGTGAAGGAACGACTCCTGTTTTTGAACCACTACAACAGGAGCCAGAGATTGAATTTGCCGAACAGTTTACCAGGCTCCAGGGGAAATTCATATACTGTATCAACAGGCAGGAACTGGCTTTTCAGTTGGGCAGCCTGGTAAAAAAACAGGATTGGCAGAAAATATACTGTGTGGAAGATAAACTCATCGAATCTGTTGCAGCACAATTAACCGACAGACTGATAAAAACGAATCTCGCAACTTGTGATGTTTCAATTACGGGTTGCGAATACCTGGTGGCCAGAACTGGCTCTATAGTAATGAGTACAACACAAAGCAGCGGACGAACCACCAGTGTATATGCACCCATACATATCTGTATAGCTTTTACGGATCAACTGGTGTTTGATATTAAAGATGCTTTACAGGCTGCAAAAGAAAAATATGGCAACAACCTTCCTTCCCTGATCACCTTCGCCACTGGCCCCAGCCGCACCGCAGACATTGAAAAAACTCTGGTAGTGGGTGTGCATGGCCCCAAAGAAGTGTATTTGTTCCTTGTTGAATCATAAATCGCCGGGCTTTAGTACTTTTATGGTATGACAAGTTCAGGTATCTATAAACTTTTTGTTTATGGCTCATTGCGCAGCGGGTTTCATAATCCTGTGTATGAGTATATCAGCCGCTATTTTACATTAGTTGGAGAAGCAAAAGTGAAGGGTAAGCTGATCGATATGGGAACTTACCCGGCTGGCATACCAGCAGATGATCATACTTTTATTATTGGAGAACTATACCAGGTAAAACATGAGAATGAGTTTTCCTGGGCAATTGGCCAATTGGATGACTACGAAGGGGTGAATGTAGAGGATGATGAGGAACAGTTGTATCGCCGGGAGATAACCGAAGTATTTTTTAATGACCAGCCTGTAAAAGCCTGGATATACTGGTACAATGGTGATGTGAGTGACAGACCTGTTATAGCATCAGGAGATATGATGGAGTATCTCAATCATAAAAAATCACTATGAAATTTTTTACCACCTCACTGCTTATTGTAAGTTGTGTTTTTCTTTTATCATCCTGTGAGTTTAGTTGTTCTGTCGGAGACAAAGATAAAAGTACCGCCACTACAACATTTTCAGAAGATCAGCCCCGTATTTATAATAAGATCATGATGGAGGCAAAAAAACTGAAAGTACAAAAAGCTTACCTTGTTTTGGATAACGGAACTGCAGTACCCGAAAATAATGGAGTGGATTTTAAGAATCCTGTGAAAATGATCGTAAAAATTGATAGTGGTTGGACGGAAAAAGAAGGCAAAGTGTGGATAGGGGCATCTGAGAAAATAATGACGGAAAACGGAACTGTATTGGTTGATGAACCTGATCTGTTTGCTGAAAATACCGGCGCCACTCCGGAAGACGCAAAAACAATTTCTCTCTCTGCTACTATAAGGGTAAGAGAAGGTGCTCCTCCTACTTCTTTTACAGTATTGTTCAGAATATGGGACAAGAACGGGGAGGGACAAATTGAAGGCAGCTATAAATTATATACTAAATAATTCAAACGCTTTGGCGTTATTCTGAAAATCCAACGTGGCCAAAAAAATTTATTTCCTTTCTGATTTTCACCTCGGCGCACCTGATCATGCAAGTAGTCTTGAACGAGAGAAAATTATCGTTCAGTTCCTGGATGAAATAAAGCATGATGCAGCAGAGATTTTTTTGGTAGGCGATATGTTTGATTTCTGGTACGAATACCGAAAGGTTGTTCCCAAAGGCTTTGTACGATTATTGGGCAAACTTGGAGAATTAGCAGATGCCGGAATCGCCATGCACTTCTTTGTCGGGAACCATGATATGTGGATGCGGGATTATTTTAAGCATGAGTTTAATATGCTGGTCTATTTTCATCCTAAAGAGTTTGAGCGCAACGGTAAGAAGTTCCTTATCGGGCATGGGGACGGATTAGGCCCGGGTGATCATGGCTATAAAAGATTAAAAAAGATTTTTCGTAATCCAGTAAGCAAATTTCTTTTCGGCATATTTCCTCCTATGCTTGGCATGGGATTGGCCAATTATCTCAGCCGCAGAAGCCGGGCACAAACTGGTGCAACGGAAGAAGTTTTCCTGGGGGAAGATAAAGAATGGCTGATCATATATTGTAAGGAGGTGCTTCAGCAAAAAAAAATCGATTTTTTTGTGTTCGGACATAGACACTTACCTATTGACTATCGTCTGAGAGAAGATAGCCGTTATATTAACCTTGGTGACTGGATCCGGTATTACACATATGCAGTATTTGATGACTCGGTTATGGAATTAAAATCTTATAAAGGAAATAATGATAAGATCATCCGGAATCAATGATTAAATTATTCATTATAGTATGCTTTAGTTTTACGCTGCCGTTAACCGGGTTCGGGCAGGCAGATACTGCGTTTCAGTTAATAAGGACTATAAAAGGAGACATTGTTGATTTTACAATAGATAACCTGGATAATGTTTACGTATTAAACAGCCGCAATCAGGTAAAAAAATATAATGCGAGGGGAGATTCTGTAGGTATTTACAATGATATCAGGAAATATGGCAGGGCGACACTTATTGATGTATCGAATCCATTGAAAGTATTACTATATTACCGGGATTTTGCAACTGTTGTTATGCTGGATCGTTTTTTGAATGTTGTAAATACCGTTGATCTTCGTAAACAGAATATTTTCCAGGCCAGAACAATTGCCCAGTCTTATGACAATAAGATTTGGGTGTATGATGAACTGGAGAGCAAGCTGAAAAAGATAGATGAAGATGGCAAACTACTACAGGAAACCCCTGACTTCAGGCTGCTTATGGAGAAAACGATTACCCCGGTAAAGATGGCGGATGAGAATAAATTCGTTTACCTGTATGATTCAAGTTCCGGTGTCTATGTATTTGATTATTTTGGATCACTGAACAATGTGATCATGATTCAACACTGGCAGAACTTAAAAGTGACAGAGAAATATATTTTTGGTTCCCGTTCAGATTCATTATTCAGGTATGAGTTCAGTACGTTTCTGTATGATGAATGGAAGGTGCCTGAGCAGATCAGGAATGCAGTCACATTTAATTTTAATACTACACGATTGTATGCCCTAAGAAAAGAATGTGAAGATGAACAAAGTTGTATATCCGTTTATGCTATTCACTGATCCGGTCTTCGCCGGATTCAATAATTTTATAGCTTAAAATTTTCTGGAGATGAATGATTTCCTTGAACAGGTATGGTGGGATAATCCTGTTAAAAACTATCTTATAGCAGCGGCTGTAATATTATTTGTGTGGCTGTTTATGCGCTACATCTCCCGTTATGTGGCTGGATTATTATTTAAGATCGTACACCGGATATGGAAAAACGTAGATAAACAATCATTTACCAGCCTGGTGATGAAGCCACTTGGCTTTTTCCTGCTGATTATTGTCACCATTTCGGCTTTGTACAAACTGAATTTTCCTCAAGTAATAAACGTAACGATTTACAAGTACACGGCAAAGGAGATTGTACACTGTACCGGAACAATTGTGCTGATAGTCTCCTTTATTGGGTTATTGCTCCGGATTATAGACTTTATTGCAATCCTGCTTGAGAAAAAAGCTAACCTTACTCCTGATCAGTCAGACAACCAGCTGATTGTATTCTTCAAGGATTTTTTTAAAGTGATACTGGTTATTATAGGAATTATGCTGGTTCTGAGGTATGCCTTCAACTTAAATATCGGCGGGCTGCTTACAGGGTTAAGTATTGTCGGAGCTGCCATAGCACTGGCTCTTAGAGAAAGTCTCGAAAATCTTATTGCTTCATTTATTATTTTCTTCGATAAGCCGTTTATTACTGGTGACCTGGTAAAAGTGAATAATATTACTGGCTCTGTGGAGAGAATCGGCCTGCGCAGTACAAGAATACGAACTGATCAGAAAACATATGTTACAGTCCCCAATAAGCAAATGGTGGACAGCATCCTGGATAATCTTTCACTGCGTACACAGCGAAGAGGGGATCTGAAGCTTGAGATAGGATTACAGACTTCTTCCACATTGATTGAACAGTTAATAGCCGGCATTGAAAAAATTGTTGGCAGAAAGGAAGTGGAAAATGCAAATGTGATGCTGTCTGATATTTCTGCCAATGCAGTAATTATTTTATCAGATTATTATACGGCACCGGTTACCATCAATGAGTTTAATACTATACGGCAGGAAATAAACCTGCAAAGTTTAAAATTACTCGAGGAGCTAAAGATAGAATTATCCGGTGCCAGTACGGATGTGCGGATCAGCAAATAGGATTATTGTTTATCTGAAGCATTAATGATCTCACCGAGTTCCTTATCAAACATGCCGTATTTACCGTATTCAACTATACGGCCCAATTCTCTCCCGTTTCTGAATACAATAATAGTAGGTACGTTCTTCACATTCAGTGCATCAGTAAGATTGCTGAGTGTTTTCTTATTCCTGTCAGTGCCAATTAATGTTATATGTTCTTGTGAAAAGCCGGCAGCATCCGTCAAAGCAAATAATTTCGGAATGATAAAATGAGAATCCTCACACCAGGTGCCCATAAAAACGAGTAGTTGAATAGAGTCAGCATTTTTTTTTAATGCCTCCATAGCATCCTGGCGGGGGCTATATGCTTTAAAATTTGTTGCATACCATTTAAACGATGTATCACTCTCCAGAACTGAACGGGTGATAATGCCTTTCAGACTTTTTTCACCTGGCCTTTCCACCAATACTTCATACTGGTTTTGAGCCACAGCTGTTGTGGCAAAAAGAAACACCAGGATAGCAGGGATAAATTTCTTCATAGCTTCAGATCATGAGATAACAAATGTAAAAGGGAACAGTGAAAGGATGAAAGAAGAGGTGTTAAAGTTGCAATGGAGAAATTACAAACTTGCCTTCAGCTCCAGTAAAAACCCTTTTATCTTTTGCAAAGACTCTATCAAGGCAAATTTTTCTTCTGCCTTTTTATTTTTTTTCAGGTAATCCTTGGCGCCTTCTATCGTGAATTTGCGACGGCGCAACAGATCGTATATCATTACGAGGTTCTTGATATCAACCGGGCGGAAATGACGGTCTCCTTTGCGGTTCTTGCGGGGTTGCAGAATATCAAATTCCGTTTCCCAATAACGGATCAATGATTGATTTTCCCGAAACATGGTGGCCACTTCGCCAATGGAGTAATACTGTTTCTGAAAAAGGATTTCATCTTCCGGTACCTGGATAAGATCAGCGCTTAGTGCAATATCCTTTAAAGAACGACGGCCTCTTTTACCGGTTGTATTGATTTTTTCTTCTTTTATTGTATTCGTGGCAGAAGGAACAATCTGCTCCGCTATTTCGACAACTGGCTTTTCATCTTCGGCAATTGAAGCAACTGCAACTGGTTGCGGCATTGTCTCTTCAACAGTATTAAAATCAAAGGTTATTTGCGAAAGTGCTTTTGCCATAAGGATAATTAATGTAAAGATAACAAAGCCGATAACGGATATTGGCTGCAAAAAGAGCTTGTGGAAAAAAACAATACAGAACGGGGTTGGCAGATCAACGAATCGTTTAGTCAAGGCTTTGATTGCTGGCTGCGGCTTTCTTAAGAATCAGGTCGAATTGTTCTGGTGTCAGGTCATTGTAGAAGAAATATATTGGGTCAATCTTTTGGCCGTTTTTATGTACTTCGTAGTGGCAGTGAGGTCCGGTTGACTTGCCGGTGCTGCCTACCCAGCCAATTACTTCTCCTCTTTTTACAGCTTGTCCGTTTCTTGCTTTTACCCTTACCATATGGCCATACAAGGTTTCATATCCATAACCATGATTAATGACCACATAATTACCGTATCCATTACCAGTATTACCGGCAGTACTTACAGTACCATCTGCAGTAGCATAGATAGGTGTGCCCTGCGGAGCAGAAAAATCAAGGCCTGCATGAAACTTGGTGGTTTTATAGACTGGGTCAATCCGGTATCCGAAACCGGAAGCGATCCTATTCAGGTCTTTATTGCTTACGGGTTGTATAGCCGGTGTATGCGACAGGAGTTTTTCTTTGTTTTTTACCAGTTCATCCACCTCATCATACGATTTTTTCTGTGAGTTTATCCTGCTGAGCAGGTTGTTCAGGGTATTATTGATAGAAGACACCAATTGGTGGTCCCTCAGTTTTTCTACTTTGGCTATTTCAAGCTTCTCCTCCAGTTCTTTAGCCCGGGCACTGTCAGGAATCGGATTAGCTTCAAAAATAGCCCTGTATACATCGTTATCTCTTTTTTCCAGCTCTTTCATCTGGTTTTGAACAGATTCCAGTTCATCCAGCAGCTCATAATAATTGTCTTTCAGATTTTTGTTTTGCTGCTGTAATATCCGCTCCTTGGGAGAACCAACAAACTGGAAGGCGAGATAGGAAATAAGACCAGCAGTTACGAGGGCGGCTGCCACAAAACCAAATACCCGGAGCAGTTTTACCCGCAGGGGGGTTTCCAGTTTTTCATACCGGAGTGTGTTGGTATTATAGTAATATTTGATTTTTTTCATTGAGGCAAGCCTTAAGCCTTGTTCCCGGAAATAATGCCACCTGAATATTTTACCTTTGCCCGGCTTTTACGGGGCTGACAAATATAACCCGTTAAACTGCAAAAATCAACCCAATCAGCACAGCAAATATGATGACCAGCGCAGATATACGACAGGCATTTCTGGATTTTTTCCGTACAAAAGGACATGAAATTGTCCCTTCAGCCCCCATTGTGGTAAAAAACGACCCCACCCTGATGTTTACCAATGCCGGGATGAACCAGTTCAAAGATTACTTTTTGGGAAATAAAAAAGCAACAAACCCAAGGGTGGCAGATACGCAAAAATGCCTGCGGGTAAGTGGTAAGCATAACGACCTGGAAGAAGTGGGGGTGGACACTTATCATCACACTATGTTTGAAATGCTGGGCAACTGGAGCTTTGGTGATTATTTCAAAAAGGAAGCTATTGCCTGGAGCTGGGAGCTATTGACTGAAGTATACAAGCTGGATAAAAACCGTTTGTACGTCACCATTTTTGAAGGCGATGCCAAAGAAGGATTACCCAAAGATGAGGAAGCATATAATGAGTGGAAGAAAGTAATTGCCGAAGACAGGATATTACTCGGCAACAAAAAGGACAATTTTTGGGAAATGGGTGACACCGGCCCCTGCGGCCCCTGCACCGAGATACATTATGATACACGGCCTGAGGCAAACAATGACGGGCATTCTCTTGTAAACAATGACGATACAGGAATGGTGATGGAAATATGGAACAATGTATTTATCCAGTTCAACCGGAAAAAAGATGGCACTCTTGAGTCATTACCAGCCAAGCATGTAGATACAGGAATGGGACTGGAAAGGCTGGTGAGAGTGATACAGGGAAAGACATCGAATTATGATACGGATGTTTTCACTGCTACTATTGCTGTTATTGAAAAAATCGTTGGAAAGAAATATGATTCCAGCAACAGTAAACAGGCCATTGCCTTTCGGGTGATAGCCGATCATATCCGGGCTATCAGTTTCACTATTGCAGACGGGCAACTACCTTCTAATACAGGTGCGGGTTATGTGATACGCCGTATCCTGCGTCGGGCAGTTCGTTATTATTATTCTTATTTAGATTATAAGCAACCCTTATTGACGCAATTGGTTCCGGTACTCGCTAAACAATTTGAAACAGTATTTCCCGAATTGCAGCAACAGGTAGATTTTGTGAGTAAAGTGGTGAAGGAGGAAGAAGAATCTTTTTTGAGGACACTGGAAAGGGGTATTGTGTTATTTAATAATTACACAAAAGAAGCAGTTAGTAGGATTAGCGGCGGTTTAAGCGGTACCGAAAATATAGACTTGCAAGAATCGATTGATGCTCAAGTAAAATACTTTAAGGAGAGAAAGAATAAAATGATTGCGGGGCGATTTGCTTTTGAGCTAAATGATACATTCGGGTTTCCTATCGATCTAACTTCGCTAATGGCAAGAGAGTTGGGCTGGTCTGTAGATATTAAAGGATTTGAAGATGCTTTGTTAGAACAAAAGGCTCGCAGCCGTGCTGCTACTACTGTTGATGCAGGAGATTGGGTAGAACTAAAAGCCGGTTCTAACAAATTTGTCGGCTATGATTCGCTGGAAGCAAAAACAGAAATACTCAAATATCGTAAGGTAAAAGCAAAAGGCAAAGAACAATACCAGTTGGTGTTGAAGGAAACACCTTTTTATGCCGAAAGCGGCGGACAGGTAGGAGATAAGGGTTTGCTGGAAGTTGGTGGCTTAAAAATAGAAGTAGTTGATACTAAGAAAGACAATGACCTCATCATTCATTTCACTGAATCAATTCCATCTGACTTATCCGGTGAGGTAATTGCTAAAGTGGATATTTCCGGGAGAAAAAATACTGCTCTGCATCACTCAGCCACCCACCTCTTGCATGCTGCTTTAAGAAAAGTATTGGGCACCCATGTGGCTCAAAAAGGTTCATTGGTAAATGAAGAACATCTCCGTTTTGACTTTTCTCATTTTGCAAAAGTGACTGATGAAGAAATGGCGAAGATTGAAGCAATGGTGAATGAGAAAATAAGAGAGAACATCCTGGTTGTTATCAAATCAATGCCGAAAGACGAGGCCATGAAACTTGGGGCTATGGCCTTATTCGGCGAGAAATATGGTGATGTGGTGAGAGTAGTGGTGATTGACCCAAACTATTCTGTAGAATTATGTGGAGGTACTCATGTGGGTGCTACAGGAGAATTAGGTTTGTTCAAACTAACCAGTGAGTCTGCCGTTGCAGCCGGTGTTCGCCGGGTGGAAGCTGTTTGTGGTAAACAAGCAGAAGAGTATGTAAATGAACAATTGAATCTTATTAATAGTCTTCGTGAGGCGCTGAAAAATCCAAAAGATATTCAAAAGGCTATTGAGAACCTGCAGACAGAAAATGCCGAACTCAAAAAACATGTGGATTCGATGGAAGCCCGCCAACTGGTTGGTATCCGTAATGAGTTGTTGCAGAAAGATGAGATCATCAACAGTATAAACTTTATTGGTGATATAGTGGAAGTGAGCAATGCAGATGCACTGAAGAAACTTTGCTTTGATCTGAAAAATCATTTGCGTGACCATGTGGCCGTATTATGTGCTAATATTGGCGGCAAGCCTTATGTAGCCGTGGGTATTGCTGACACGGTGGTAGCAGCCAAAGGACTGGACGCCGGAAAAATCATTAAAGAACAAATTGCTCCGCTGATAAAGGGTGGTGGTGGTGGTCAAAAAACACTTGCAACAGCAGGTGGCCAGGATGCCGGAAAATTGCAACAAGTAATTGAAGAGGTAAAGAAGCTTATATAAGGGTCAGCGGCGAAACGGAAAGTCATCGTCATCTTTGTACTTTTTGTGTTGCTTTTCCAGTTCCCTGTTTTCTTTATAGATCCTGAGCCCCCATATTCTTCCCCCGAGACAAATCAATATAATTGTCCCTGAGATGAAATACTCCATAAGCAATACTTAACTAAACAGATATAACCAAAAATCCACCTTTATTCTGACTTTACAATACCACTTTACGGTTAGTAAAAATACTGTTATCGTTTGACTATGAACGTTATACTGGAAACTGAAAGGTTGTTGCTCCGCACATTTACAACGGAGGATACCGGGCTGATCTACGAATTAAACAGGGAGCCGGATGTTACCCGTTTTACTGGCGACCCTATCACTGATATTGCTCATGCCCAACAGGTATTGGAACATGTAATTCTGCCGCAGTATGTATTGTATAATCATGGCAGGTGGGCGGTGCATACAAAGCCGGCTCTTGAATTCATCGGCTGGTGTGGATTGAAAAGCAGGCCTGAGAGAAATGAGATTGACCTGGGATACCGGTTTTTAAAATCAGCCTGGGGGAAAGGCTATGCCACGGAGGCAGCCTTTGCCTGTATTAAATATAGCTTTGAAAAACTTGGCCTTAAACGGATAGTAGGCAGGGCAATGCCCGGCAATATTGCATCACTAAAAGTGCTGGAGAAATGCGGGATGACATATATCGGGGAAGATATTGTGGATGATCATCCGGCAAAAACCTATGAGATACTGAATC
>JAEUVO010000055.1 GCA_016786885.1 Chitinophagaceae bacterium
ATCTCTTTCATCCAGTCCAAAATTCCGCAGGATGCGTTCAGCCAGCCCGGAAACATTTTCCAGGAACATAGCTTGCCGTTGCCCGTTGGCGCCAATGACATTGTTATGGTTGGTCAGCGATAATTCAACAATCGGGTTGAATCCGGGAAAGGATCCATAACGGGGCCACATTTCTTCCACCATGATACGGCTATGCCCTGAACCAAAAGTGTGCACCACCCTGCCTGCAAGAATACTAGCTGCAAACCATGCTGCTGCCTGCTGAATTTGCTTTTCTTGTGCCTTTACTTTTTCCAGTATCTCATTACATTTTCCCAAATAGGTTGCTGTAACACTCATCGCATTTATTTATTGTCGTTATTGTTTACTCATTGCAAAACTTGCAGCGCCAATAGCCCCGGCCATATCCCCAAACACTGCTTTTACAATACTGGTGGTTGTTCCATGGGGCTGCCATTCAAATTTTTTCATACACTCATTCAAAGGCAGAAATAAATCATCACCTGCCTGCGCAATACCGCCACCTACTACAATTATCTCAGGAGATAAAATATTGGCTATTGATGCCAGGCCAATACCTAACCGCCTTACCGATTTCAGCCAGACTTCTTTAGCAAACTCATCTCCTTTTTTGTACGCTTCCAGCATTTCCCGGGTGGAGGTGAATTTTCCTTTACTTCTTTTTTCAATTGTACAATTACCAATACACTCTTCCAGGCTACCCGGCATACCTGTTACATCACAATCCCCTTCGTCATTTATCACCATATGCCCAATATGGCCAGCCTTATTCATTGCTCCCTGGTAAGGTTTTCCATCAATTAATATGGCACCGCCAACCCCTGTTCCCAGTGTAAGCATCACTACATTTTTCTTATTCCTTGCAGCACCAAATTTTGTTTCTCCCATCATAGCTGCCACCGCATCATTTAATACATAAGTTGGTTGTAGCAAAAAATCAGTCCAGATAAAATGCTCCAATCCCTGCATTCTTCCAGGCATACAAGCAATACAGGTATTACTATCATTTGGCAAACCCGGCGCAGATAAGCCTATGGCAAGTTTATCTGTTTTTACAATAGCTTGTAACTCTTTTACTGCCCTGGTTACTGCATTTTTCCAGACCTTATCATCTCCGTCATTTGTAGGCTGGTAATTTTCGCTCAACACATTACCATCAGCGTCTATTAACACTGCTTTTATTCTTGTGCCGCCAAGATCAATACCAATTGAAAATTTATTATTCACTTTTTAAAATACTGTATTTAATTCTTACTATATCTGCCCTTCGCTGATTGACCAGCCGCCATCAACCGCCACCACCTGCCCGGTGGTGAATTTTGATTGATCACTCATAAAATAAACAGCCAGTCCATCCAAATCTTCCGGTTGTCCTATTCTTCCACCATCCAACGGTTGTTTTGTTTTGATAAAAGATAAAATCTCATCATCATTCGCTGCCCGTTGCGCCATTGGTGTTTCCACCAATGCCGGGGCAATTACATTTACCCGGATATTATGTTTGGCATAATATGCTGCAATAGATTTACTAAAACCGATCACAGCTGATTTAGCTGCCGCATATGCATGAGTTGAAAAAAAAGCCGGCGAAGGAGAAAAGCCCAACACAGAACTCATATTTAAAATAGTACCTCCTTTATGCAAAGCGATGAATTTTTTAACGGCGGCCCGGTTGGATAACATCAACGAAGTAAGATTTAATTCCATGGTTTTATTCCAACCTTCCGTTGCCAGTTCATGCAACGGGCCATCACCCATTTTTCGACCGCTTCCTCCAGCCACATGATACAAACCATCGAAACCGCCATATAATTCACAGCATTGTTCAATAGCCTGTACCGCAGTAGCAGGATCAATTGCATCTCCGCTTATAGCTACTGCATTTTTTCCCAATAGTTGCCCGGCCTCCTGCACTGATTCCTGCTTTCTTCCCACCACCACAAGCTTTGCACCTTCGGCAATGAAAGCACTGGCTGCCGCCAGGCCAATACCGGTGGTACCGCCAATGATCACAATTTTTTTATTGGTGAGTATTGCCATTATCTTCTTTCGATTGATCCGGTGATTTTATGTTTAATGATGAATTTCTTTTCTCCCGAAGGAAGTATTTCTTCTTTTATTAAATAATATTGATCGTCATAACTGGTCATTTTCTTCGCGGACACTGCTATTGCTTTTCCCCGCCAGTCGCTGATCTGTACCGGTTCCCATTGTTTGCTGGCTGCACTCTTATACGCTGCATCCAGGATTGCGTTGACAATGTACCCGTCATAAAATGTCTCTGCCGGTTCAGTCTTTTTATCAATCGCATCAAACATATCGGTGAACATATGACTATACCCTAATTCATGCACTTCATCACCTACCGGGAATAACCAGCCTGCATTCGTCTCTGATTTTTCGGCCACATACGATCCTCCTTTGCCGGTGGTGAACATTTCAAAACCGGTGCGCAAAAAATTATTGGCCCAGATAGTTCCTTCTGTTCCCATCACTTCATCTCTTAAATCCATTCCACCACGAAAAGTCCAGCTTACTTCAAATTGTCCTATCGCTCCATTTTCATACTTCACCAGTCCAACAGCATTATCTTCCGCATCAATCGGATGTACCCTTGTATCGGCCCAGCACATTACTTCTATTGGCTTGATATTTTTTCCAATGAAGTTTCTGCTTATTTCCACACAATGACATCCGAGATCTATCATGGCACCACCACCTGATTTTTCTTTATTCCAAAACCAGTCACTGTGCGGCCCCGGATGTGTCTCCCGGCTTTTTGTCCAGATCACTTCTCCAATACTGCCGTTCTTTACTGCAGCCAGTGATTTCAGGAATTTTGGGGTGTAACAAAGATCTTCCAGGTAACCACCCACCACATTGGCTTTTTCCACGGCCTGTAACATTTGTAAAGCTTCGCTGGCTGTTCGGCCCAATGGCTTTGTGCATAATACATGTTTTCCTGCTGCTGCACTGGTCAGCACTGCTTCCAGGTGCATATCATTGGACAAACCAATAATAACTGCATCCACATCCTTATGCTCCACACATTCTTTTATACTTGTTGTGTAATGCGGCACATTATAATCAGCTGCAAATTTTTTAGCATTAGCCTCTGTACGGCTGTACACCGATACGACAACATCTTTGCGACGCTGCGCCACCAATGAATCTGCATAAAAACGGGAAATAAATCCTGATCCTAAAATGGCAAGTCTCATACAATTCCGTTTCGCTGTTAGAAAATTATTTTACAATGGGCCAGGGAAATTTGCTTTTCAGTTTCACTTTCATACCGGTTGCTGATGATTTCCTTGCTGTTTCAATAATTTCCAATACATGCAGGGCATGTTCAACATTGATGCGGGGTTCTGTTCCTTTTAAAAGTGCTTCCCCGATTTTTGTTGCCCCTTCCTGCCATTCATAGCCACCTTTTTCTTTACTCATTAGCTCCGCCGGTTTATCCCAGGATGTATCCAGCATCACACCATTGGTTTCCCAGTCATAGCCTATCAGCCGCATATTACCATAGTCGCCATATATCTGGATAGAATGCAAAGATTGATTCCCCGCTTCATGACCATGCGGGTCAAAATAATTAAAGCCGCACATCACATGGCTGATCACTCCTTTATCATGCTCCAGTAAAACATGTGCATTATCTTCTGCCTGCACTTTTATTTTTCCCTTATCATCTACTGTTCTTTCCGGGTTCACTATACTCGTCATTGCCATTACCGATTTGGCAGGGCCCAGCAGGCCAGTTAGTGTTGCCATATTATATACTCCCAGATCAGGCATACTGCCGCCATCTTTCTCATAAAAAAAAGCTGACCAGGTAGGTCCAGTATGCCCGTACTGTCCGTGTGCACTTGCAATACGGCCTAACTTTCCTTCCTGTATCATTTTACTCATAAATTCAAATTGAGGGCTATTGACAACTGCCGGTGCGCCCCATATACGAAGCTTCCTGGTCTTTGCAAGGTCCAACAAAGCTTTCCCCTCTGCATAAGTATTGGCCATTGGCTTTTCACTCCATACATGCTTGCCTGCCAGTAATGCTTTTTTATTCAATGCACCATGTACCTGCATATCGGTAAGTGTAACCATCATATCAAATGGTACTCCTTTAAGCATCTCATCAATACTAGCATAAGTGGTCGCATTAACATTATACTGTTTATTCTGAGCGATGGCTCTCTCAGGTTTTATATCACAAAGGCTTACAATCTCAATAAGCGGTGATGTTTGCAGGTGAGGAATGTAGCGGTTACTTACACTACCGCAGCCAATAATGGCCACCTTTAATTTTTTTTCTCGCTTTTCCAGTGCAAATCCTTCGAGAGAGGAGAGTAATACTGCCGCTCCCGCTGATGCAGTATACTGTAAAAATTGTTGTCGTGATAGCTTGTTTGACATAGCACTATTTTTATATTGTCGTTGTCCCGGGCTAATGGCATCTTTGCTGCGTCGCACATTCCATCATTATTTTAAAAATTCATCAGTTCAGCACCTTTGCTGCCTTGTTCTCTCTTCCGCCCATGCCCGATGAATTTTTGGCTTCAATATAAGCTTCAGCCATTTTAACATCAGCTTCATATCCCCGCACAGTTGCAAGTGTTATATACATATTATACCAGCGTAGCGGGTATTGTGATGTATGCGCCATTACAGCTTTTTCTTTTATTGCTGCCACATCCGAAATATCAACATAATCTGTTGGCACAAAAGCAAACGATTTTGTATGCGGTTCATTAATTGTTTCGTAAAAAAATAAACGAAACGAAAACCGCTTATCCTGAAAAACCCGCCAGGCAAGTATTCCTGTTGCCTGGTGATCATTGTGTACGTCTATTGGCCAAGGAGCTAATACAATTGCCGGTTTCAACCGTTGAATAATTTTTTCAAGCTTTGCTGCAACACTTGTGTCAGCTGAAAGGAAAGCGTCAGTTGCTCCAAAAAATTCAATCTTTGCTCTTAGTATTTCAGCTCCGTTTCTTGCTTCTTTTTCCCTGATGATTTTTGCTTCTGCCGGCGATTTTCTTTCAATACCATATTCACCTCCTGTCATAGTAAGTATTACAACTGTATCACCTGCTGCTACGGCATTGGCAATATATCCTCCACATGACGCTTCTGCATCGTCAGGATGTGGTGTAATAACTAACACTGTTTTTTGTGCTTTAGCAAAAGAACAACACAGTACAGCTAATAATATAAAAGCGCTTCGCAACATTTATTTAAAATACTTACTTGTAAAACCCAGTCTCTTCAATCCGTTTTGTATATCAGGAATATTCATAAACAATTTCCACAATAAACCCGTTCTGTAATTTTCAATCATCACGATGATAGGGCCCTGGTCAATTGCCAAATGCGATTTTGCATACCAGTTATGGTGAATGCTGAAGCCGTCCACAAAACCATATTTGCTCCATATTTTATCTCCCAGGTTGTAATAGAAGTGCTTTAGTGCTTCCATACTTTCCTTCGGTGTATACGGCATAGATGAAATGGCAGCGGTGGGTTGTATCACGCCACGATCATTCTCGGGACTATGTGCCACATAACCCTTGTAACTATCACCAGCTGTTAAACCCCAGCACTTATCACTATATCCTTTATACTGCTTAGGGTTCTCCGTACAATAAGCCCGGTTGATCAGTGTATGATTTTTCCCCTGCAGGAAATAATCATTACCAAGCGAATCCGTCAAGCCGTTCGGATCAATACCCTGGAAAGTATATTGTTCAAAAAACAGCGGCCCCCCTTTGTCTTTATCATAATTACCCAATGGTAATTTATACCCATAATACTCGTTACCATTTTTAAACCCAAAACTTCCTACCCAGGTACCATCGTATGCTTCTTTGGGAATAGCTTTAGCAGGATTTGGCGCGGAGGCTGACATAATATACGTTATCAAACATTCATTATAGCCCCATACCGGAAAGTTCATGTCAAAACCATTATTAGGACTCCAGTGCCAATATAATTTTTTTTCGCCGTTTGTATGCCAATTCCAGTTGGCAGCACCCCATATCTGGTTGATCCGTTTGCGGAGATAAACTTCCTTCGGATTGTCTTTATTAAAGTATTCCCTTGCGCACAAAAAACCCATTAGTAAATAAGAGGTTTCAACTATATCCGCTCCATCATCCAAGCGGTCAAATTTGATGGTCTTACCGGTCCGGCCATTCATAAAATGCGGGTAGATACCATGATAACAATCTGCATTTATCAGAAAGTCTGCAATCTTTATTAATCTTCTTACTGCAGTATCTCTCCCGATCCAACCCCGTTCAACCGCCACTACGGTACTCATGATACCAAACCCTGTTCCGCCGATAGCACCTGCATCAGGGCCAAAAGTTGTTTTGCTAAAATTTGGTTCATCCCATGCTTCATTGATATAGTCCCAATAGTGCTCTGCAAGAACGGTATTACTTCTTTCCAGCGCCAAACCACTGTAAGGATGTGCCCCATGCCAGAAGAAACGGAATGTTTGCTTTTGCACTGTTTCTAATAACTGATCATCCGTTAACCCCTTAATAACTCCCACGGGTGCAATACTGTCTGGCCCATTACCATACTTTCCTTTCTTAAGTGGTGAGGATTTTAACTGCGCATAAACGGATACAGTCAGTGTAAGTAGTGAGAGTAGGCAAGTAAATCGTTTCATATTCATAGTTTCCTTATTGTCTTATCAAAACTGTTGTTCCTTTTAGTGATACCCTTTTTCCTGCAGCATCATTATAATCAAGCATCCATACATATACACCTGTTGGCTGTTCTACCCCTCCAATCCTGCCATCCCATTTCCTGGTCCAGTCCCTGGTTTCAAATACCGGCTGCCCAACCCTGTTATAAACTCTGAAAACGAGATTAGTAGCTTTATAAGCATTTAACGGATACAGAAAATCGTTTTTACCATCATTATTCGGTGTAAATGCTGAAGGCACTGCGATATAACAATTTTCTGCCACCTGAATGATATGATACTCTGAATCAGTACACCCGGCACTATCCTCAACAACTAGTTTTGTAATAAAGCTATTTTGATTAGCCTGTATTGAATACTGTTGAACCGAAGGGTCACGAACCGTACTTGTTTGTCCGTTCCCAAAATCCCAGTTCCAGCTCCTGATTACTCCGGTACTTTTATCGTAAAACGAAGCTGAGTCATAAGAACGACACAGATAATCGGTTGCGTCAATTAAAGCTTTGACAGCTATATTGTTCTTTACTTTTATTTCTACGTTTGCCGTATCACTGCATCCAAAACTATCTGTTACTTTAACAGTGTAAACAGTTGTCTTATCCGGAGAAGCCTTCGGGTTTATTATTGTCGTGCCGGACAATCCTTCAGCAGGGGTCCATACATAGCTTATACCGGTACTGGCTTTCAATTGGGCTGTCGTTCCTTTACAAATTGAAGTATCCGGCCAGGCATTTACATTCGTCCCGATCATGGTTACATATGTGCTGTCAGTGGCACGGCAGCCACCAAGTGTAATGATCTGAACATAATACATTCCACTATCAGACAATGACGAAGAAAAAATATGCGGGAATTGAATGTTGTCAGAAAAACCGTTAGGTCCTGTCCATGTATAAGCAGCTCCTCCTGTAGCGTTAAACTGCAGATCCTGTCCTGCACACAGAGGTGAATTGTTGGTTGCATCAAAATCAGCAGGAATCCCGTCAACTTCTACTTTTAGTGTATTAGAAACAACCCTGCAATTGGGATTAGCTACCGTTGATGCATCACCGCCGCTCAGGCGAAATAAAAAAGTATCAGGAGTTGAAAATATTCTTGCATAAACCGCATTAGTAGCTCCGGGAATATCTGTCCAGGTTATTCCATTATCTGTGCTCTCCTGCCATTGTAATGCCGGATTAGGATAGTAAGCATCCATTGTGCCGCTCATTTGCACCGTGCTATTATGCTGGAAGCAAATACTTTTAATTATTGTTGTTGGTGGCTCAAAATCAAAACCCATGACCACCTTAGGCCCGATTGGCCGGATCTGAATATCATCTACAGCAAAATCTTCTGCACACTGATAGCTGCGATTTAATAAAGTCAATTTTAGTACCAGTTGATTAACTCCGGCAGGCATAGTGAAATTAATTCCAACCTCGGTGAATTTATAGCCCATCATTGGGGGAGCAGCATAGGAAACAAGTGGGGAAGTAGTATCCTTTTTTATTAAATTACCAACACCATCTTCAATTCTTAATTCAAATACGGGATAATCCGGCCCTCCTGAACAAGCCACCGGGCCATCAATAAGGTCAAGATTTATTACCGCAGCGGAAAACCGGTATAATTCGCCTGCACATAATGCTTTGTTCACCGTATCAGTATACACTGTTCTGTTTATCCCTTTTGCAATGTTATTGACCACCATCATCATACCATATTCAGCAAAAATATTATTGTCATGACTGAGGCCTATCCATTCATTGTTAAAACAATTGGCAACAGGCACCCTGCGAATAATGGTGTATGTATCGGGAGATGGGCAAGTAGCGGTATTAAAAGCGAAGTATGTTTTTCCTGCGGGCAAAGGAGTACCGATTGTAGCCGGATTGCTATTCCCTGTCCCAAAATCTTGTTTGAAGATCGGGTGACCATAACCTGCCTGCCCTATACAAACAGCAGTGCTGCCTGCAAGCATGATAAATAAAAAATAATACTTTAGTTTACCTGCACCCATCATCCTAATCTTTTACATAGTTATAATTTTACTATGTTATTTTAAAGCAGGGCTTTCGAAACCCAGCTTTCTCAAACCCATTTTAATTTCCGTGCAACTCATAAATAATTTCCATAGCAAGCCAGAACGATAATTTTCTATCATTACTATAATAGGCCCCTGGTCTATTGCTAAGTGTGATGCCGCTACCCAGTTTTTTGTTTCATTAAAAGCATCTGCAAAACCATACTCAGTCCATATTTTATCGCCGAGGTCATAATAAAAATGCCGGAGTGCTTTCATTGAATATTCCGGAGTATAAGGAAAGGCACTCAATGCAGCAGTTGGAGAAATGGTACCAAGGTCTTCTGTTGGAGAGTGTGCTGCATAGCCATTGTAGGTATCGCTGGCAGTCAAACCCCAGTTATTCTCTCCATACCCTTTAAACTGATTGGGATTACGGATACAATGCTCCCTGTTTATTAATGTATGATTCCTGTTCTGTTCCCAATAATCGGCGTAGTGATCTTTTAATCCCCTGGGATCAAGACCCAGAAAAGAATATTGAGAGAAAAAGAGCGGCCCGCCATAATCAAATCCCAATGGAAGTTTGATACCATAATATTCTTTTCCATTCTTAAAGAAATTACTTTCCGCCCACCCCCGATGATACACTGCAGGGCTTACCTTGTATTTTTCATGTGGTGATGATGCGGCGAGTATATACATAATCAGGCATTCATTGAATCCCCGGACAGGGAAATTCATCGCCCATCCATTATTAGGGCTCCAATGCCAATACAACACTTCTTGTCCACCATTTGTGAACCAGTTCCACTCAATATCGGGCCACATCCAGTTGATGCGGTTGCGTAACTCTTTTTCCGTTTCATTATCACCATTAAAATATTGACGAACACAAAGTAACCCCTGGAACAAATAAGAACTTTCAACCAGGTCTGCACCATCATCCTTGCGACTGAAAGGAATTGTTTTTCCCGTTGCTCCATCCATCCAGTGAGGGAATACACCGTGATAAGATTCGGCTTTCAATAAAAAATTGACCATCTTCAACAAAAACTTTGCGGCAGTATCCCTTTTAATCCATTTTCTTTCTACTGCTACAATCACACTCATAACGCCAAAGCCAGTGCCTCCGGTAGTTACCGTTTCATGTCCATATCCAAAACTGACATTACTTCTTTCCCTTGCCATACCACTAACGGGATGAGCAAAATCCCAGAAATAACGGAAAGTTTGTCGCTGTACAACATCCAACAATGCTGAGTCAGAGAGATTTGGCTGAATGCCAACGACCGGAATACCTGTGGCAGGTTTTGCATCTGTTTTTTTCTGGGCTAACAATGTTATTGATAAGAATACACTAATAAATGCCGGCAATACTTTTTGTAAAACAGTTACAAGTTCATTTTTCCTCATAAAAAAAGTTGATAGTCATTAATTACTGTTGTTCTTTCCTTTTTTCTTCATGATCAATACCGCCAGTACCGGGAAATGATCAGAAGGGTATTTCATATCATAGGAATCTGTAATAGTTGCAAATTTTTTTACTCTCCAATCATTTCCTTTTGAAATAAAAATATAATCGATACATCCGGCTGGTTTTTTCAAGAACTGAAATCCATTCCATGTATCAATGCCTCCATAGGACGGTTGCTCAGAAATGTTTCTTGCATTATTCATAGCAGATGCTACATGTATTACCGGTTCCTCATTCGGACGGGCATTTAAATCTCCCATAAAAATCACCGGATAGTTTTTCCTTCTGTTCAGGCTGTCAATCACTTTCATGATCAGTTTTGCTGATTCAGTCCTTGCTAACTCACTTTGATGATCAAAATGGGTATTTACAATCCAAAATAATTTGTTTGTTTTTTTACTCTGAAACAATCCATAAGTACATACCCTGTTAATATTAGCACCCCACCCTTTTGAAACCGTATCAGGTGTCGGAGACAACCAAAAAGTTGTCTGCTGCTTTACGTCAAACTTCCTGGTATCAAAAAAAATAGCACTGTATTCACCTTTTTCTTTCCCATCATCACGGCCAACACCAATATGCTGATAATTCTGCAGTTCCTGTTTAATAAACAAAAGTTGGTGATGCATGACTTCCTGTGTTCCGATAAAATCGGGCTCATAAAATTTCATCAGGCCGGTTACTTTCTCCTTACGGACATCCCATCGGTTTTCACCATCAGAAGCAACGTCTAACCGGATGTTATAAGACATAGCAGTAATTTCCTGCTGGGCATATCCTGAGAACTGTATATATATAGTCAGCAACAGCAGGCAATATTTATGTCTGTTTCCCAATTTTCCTTTTTTTATTTCGGTTCTATAAATAGGGGGCGGAAAAACCAAGCCGCCTCATTCCATTTTTTATTTCGGGAGCACTGGTAAACAAATTCCACAACAATCCACTGCGATGGTTTTCTATCATTACAATTATCGGCCCCTGGTCTATTGCCAAAGTAGATGAAGCAAACCATGGGTCGCTCAATTTATAAGAATCATAAAAACCATAATTACCCCAGAGTTTATCACCCAGTTTATAATAAAAGAATTTCAACGCTGCCATAGATTCAGCAGGAGTAAATGGGAAAGATGATAAAGCAGCAGTAGGAGTTATTACTCCTTTATCATTAGAAGGGCTGTGAGCCTGGTAATAAGATGGTGCCGGACCATCACTGGCCGTAAGTCCCCATGTTTGGGCACTATAACCGTACCAGCCAAGCGGATTCAATTTACAATACTCATAGTTAATCTTAGTATGATTAACTGTTTGGTTTTGATAATTTGCATAGGCATCACTCAATCCATTGGGATTAATACCCAAAAAAGAGTAATGCTCAAAAAATAGAGGCCCGCCATAAGGAGATCCAAGCGGAAGCTGATAACCATAGTAAGTATTATTATTCATCATTCCACCGTTACTGGCCCATCCGTTATCATAAACTATTTTAGGTATTGAATCTGTTCTGGAAGAAGAAGCCAGAACATACACAATCAATCCCTCATTCCAGCCTTTGATCTGATGATTCATTATCCAACCTTTATCGGGACTCCAATGCCAGTACAATACATTTTGATTATTTTGCCTGAACCAGTTCCACTCTACACCGTCCCAAATTAAATTGATCTTTGTACGCAATTCCGTTTCTATAGCATCTGCCCCGTCAAAATATTGCCGGGCAGTTATAAGTCCTTCCAGCAGAAAAGAAGTTTCTACCAAATCAGCCCCGTTATCATTGGTACTGAAAGGCTGTGTAATTCCGGTTGAACCATATATCCAATGAGAAAAGACTCCGTGATAGCGGGTACAGTTGTTAATCAGGAAATTGGTAATCATCAGCACCCTGTCTCTTCCTTGTTGCCTTGTAATAAATCCACGATGAACTGCAGCAACAATTGCCATAATGCCAAAACCAGTTCCGCCTGTTGTTACTGTCTCGGCGCTGCTGTTTCTTTCTCTGGCCATTCCACTAGTCGGATGCCCGAAATCCCAAAAGTATTTAAAGGTTTGTTGCTGCACTTTATCCAACAGCTGGTTATCAGTAAGGAGAGGAAATTTATCCGAGGAATCAAGTTGTGTTAATAAAGAGAATGCTGTGGGGCTGAATAAAATTCCTCCTTTTGTAGATTTTAGACTTGTGTTTGCTGTCAGGCTATATTTTGTCAGGTAATTTAATGGCGCTGTTGGTTGCAACACAAGCACACTATCTCCGTTCTGGTAAGTAACGTTATAGCTACCTCCATTAAAGTTAATGCCCGCCGAAACTGAGCTTCTTTCGATAGCAACCGGAAATTTTAATTTGATTAATGGTGTAGTGCTTATGTTTTTATATTCTGTTAAACTAAGTATCCCGTTAACTTCCCAATTCGTTATAAGGAAATTTGCCGGCGGAGTGGGCGGAGGAGGCGCAGGTGATTCCTTTTCTCCGCAACTACCAATGATAATTGTCAGAAATAAAACAAATGGCAGGTAATTAATACCTTTTTTCATCTTTGTCATTTTCAGAATACCTAATTTTCATTCTTAACTTCTAAAATACCAATGTCGCTATAGAATGCGGCCTTGCCTTCACTTCAGCTGCTTTACCATTGATCCATAAATAATATGGAAATGACTGATTGCCCTGATTCATCACTATCACTACTGTCTTTCCATCCTCATTACGAAAAGCAGTTGTCAGCAATTGGCTGCGGCTGGCTGCAGCACTGATACGCTTTGCCCCTGGCTGTATAAACTTGGAAAAATGTCCTATATAGTAATAGGCGTTGGTGTAGATCAACCGGCCGGTCTTTGTGTCGCCATGCACCGGTGCAAAACAAAAATTCTGTACATGGTTAGGGCCTCCCGTTTCATCTAAAATAATATTCCAGTCGGTAAACCCTACCATACCGTTATTATAATCATTGATCATGCTGCGGCCATATTCTTCTCCCAGCACCCATGCATTGTAACGGCTGGCATTAAAACTCTCAGCACAACCTTCCGTAAAGAAAATATTTTTATCAGGAAACGCCTCATACACTCTCTTCAGGTTTTCATACATGGGTATGCCGCCACTCCAGTCTTCATACCAGTGAAAGCCAATGCCCCAGGCATATTTGGCTGCTTCGGGGTCATCAAAATAGGTTTGTGCCCGTTGATAGATCAGGTCACGGTTATGGTCCCATACAATGATCTTCTTATCCTTCAATCCTTCTTTTTCCATTGTGGGGCCCAAATGATTTTTCAAAAAATCTCTTTCCTCTTCAGCTGTATATATACAACTCTCCCAGCGTTGTGTAGCCATTGGCTCGTTCTGCACACTGATGCCCCAGACCGGAATCCCTTCCTTTTCATACTCCTTGATGAATTTAGTATAATACATCGCCCAGCTATTATAAAAATCTGGTTTTAGCTTACCTCCATGCAGCATATCATTATTATCTTTCATCCATGCCGGTGGACTCCAGGGGCTAGCAAAAAAATTCAATTTACCTCCTGCAGCTTTCATCGCTTCCTTGATAAACGGAATCTTATATTTTCTGTCATGTTCAATATTGAATGTTTTTAGATCCTTATCGTTATCCGCTACATAAGTGTACATATCGCTGCTGAAATCACAGCTGTTGATATTTGTTCTGGCCACCGTGTAACCAATCCCTTTTTCTTTATCGAAAAAGGCTTGCAGCACTTCTTGTTGTTTATCCTTTGGAAGTTTATAAAAAGTTTCGGCAGATGCATCAGTAAGTGCTGCCCCGGTACCAAAGTAGGTCTGAAAGGTTTTGCCCGGATCAACAAAAACACAGATCTCTGTTTCTTTCGGCTGACCCATATCCTTAAATACCAGTGTATCTGTCACCGATAAACGATAGGCAGTACTATCGGCTGTAGTATATACTATAACCTTTTTCCCATCCGTAGAAAATGAAACAGGAGAAGAAGAACTGACATTTTTTTCTTTTTTGCTATCTGAACAGGAGAATAGCCCAAGCGTAGTAATAACAACAAATATTTTTTTCATATAACTAATATTAAAAAATCACCAAACATAAGTACCCACAGTAGCACCAGTTAAAGAAGTAACTGCCCATTTACCTTTATACTTAATATTAAAAGAGGTACTGCTGCCACTGTCATTCAATACTATCAGCACTTTCTTACCATCAGGTCTTACAAAAGCTACACTATGCAAGCTTACTCCAGTAGTGCTGGCAATACGAACAGAACCAGCTGGCACAAATTTCGAAGCATGTGCAATGATATAATAGCCGACATTTCTGTTTACTACGGATGCATTGATAGTTACTGCTCCTTTACACTCGGTACACCCTCCCGGTGTATGTGGTCCATAAGAAGGATCATTGGCAAGATTCCACTCCAGCGCAATTTTACTCCAGTTGCGCATTGAACCAATAATGACATTTTTCAAATGCCATTTCAAATCGCCATCAAAACTTCCGTTAGCCCCCGTCCATTGCTCTGTGAAATAAAGGTTTTTATCAGGATGCGCTGCTTTTACTCCGGACAGAGCTCCAATCTCGCCTGCATACAAATGAAAAGCAGAGCCATCAATAAAAGGTTTAGCAGCAGCGTCGTTCAAAATAGATATGGGATAATTAGGATTATCACAATTATGATCCCATACAATGATCTTTGTAGTAATACCGGCTGCCTGGAATGCAGGACCTAAATGATTTTTAATAAAATCAGCCTGCTCAGTTGCAGACATCACCATACTGGGATTATTACCACCATGCTGGGGTTCGTTTTGCGGGGTAATGGCATCAACCCTGATTCCCTTTGCTGTCATCGCCTGAATATATTTTACAAAATACTGAGCATATACGCTGTAATATTGAGATTGGAGGTTCCCTCCAATAGAACTGCCGTTATTTTTCATCCATACAGGTGCACTCCATGGTGAACCCATTATTTTGATTTGTGGATTTATAGTAAGTATCTGTTTTAATACCGGAATAAGATCAACGGTATCTAATGATAAACTGAAATTGGCCAGTGTCGGATCAGTTTGCCCCGCAGGCATATCATCATAGCTAAAAACAGAAGCACTTAAATCTGAGGCGCCAATACTAATTCTCAGGTAACTAATACCAATTGCGTCTGTACCATTACCGAATAATTCAGTCAGCAAAGAAGACTTTGACGGGGCATCCATTTGGTTAATTAAAGTGGCGCTGCCCCCGGTTAACGTATAACCGAATCCATCCACTGTCTGAAACTTTGAAGCAGAATCAATCTCAATATTGGTAAAATTATTAGCCTCCGTATTAAATGCCAATGAAACAGCTTGTTTTTGCAACAACACAGATTTGTCTCCCTTTGTAACCCAATAATCTATAGTGGGAACAGGAGTAGTTGGCTCTCCGCCGGAGCCGCTTTTAGAACAGTTGGAAGAAAGCGATACTACCCCTGCCAAAATAAAAACAGATAAGAAAAATTTAGTCTTCATACATTTTAGAATAATACTATTAGTAACTACTCGTTAGGCTTCAAAAAGACCAGCTCTTTATTATTACGGGCTATCAGCATGATCTTCTTATTCCCTGCCGTATTAAGCCATTTAATATCTCTTGCTTCACCAAAAAAAGAAGGGATAGTTGTATTGTAAGTAAATCCCTCGCCAGCTGTACTATGAGAAAAAAAAGTTGGTAACAATGCATCATAACGTCCCTCGTAAGGGATCACTCCATAGAAGTTTCCGGCGCCAATATAAACACCCTCCTTTCCCGGAACAGCCGGAGCAAAAGTCATAACCGGAGCTAATTGCAGCTCTGCTGGTAATACCTCTTTTTTGAAATTTCCTTTCCCATCATTAATAAAACAAGAAGAGCCAAGTGTTTCTGCAGTCAATGTTATATAATCTTTGAACAAATCAAAGAACATATAATCAACTGTTTTACCGGCCACTTCGCTGTACGTCAAATAAGCTTTTTTCAATACCGGCAATGGTCTTTCCAGTTCATCTTTAGCCAGGAAAGTATACTCTTTCCCATTTACAGTATAACACATTATCTGCTCTGTTGATCCGTTAAGATCAAAATCCTTGACATAGAGTTTCAATGGCCCGTTCTTACCCGCATACAACTTTGAATTATGTCCCCAATTACCTGCAAGTATATCTGTAAAGCCATCGCCATTCACATCTGTGGCATAAATTGTTTGCCAGAGACCGGTAGATTGCGGGATATCTTTTGCTGTAAATATGCCCTTATTATTAATAAATATCATTACCGGCATCCATTCTCCTGTAACAATAATATCCTGCCAGCCATCTTTATTTACATCCGCAAACGAAGCTGTTGTTACCAATCCAACTGATTTTAATGGAATAATATTATCACCAGCATAGCTAAACTTGCCTTTTCCATCATTGATCATCAGGTAAGACGTTTGTGGGATGCCATAAGCAGCAGAGCTGGCCAGGTTACCTATAAAAATATCAGTATCTCCGTCATTATCCGCATCCCCTGCTGCTACGCAGGATTTATTTTCATACCGTTGTGTAAACGAACCTGCAGCTTTGATGAATCTGCCTTTTCCATTATTAATATATAACCGGTCCTCCTGCGAAAGAGCATTGGCACGGGGCTCGTTACCACCGCTGACAACATACAGATCAAGTGAGCCATCGCCATTTGCATCAAAGAATACAGCATCTACATCCTCGCAAATAGCATCTGCACCAAATACTGCTGTATCAGAGGCTATAAATGATCCATTTGCCTGTTGAATCATTAATGCCCCCGGTTGGTATTTGGCACCACAGGCATAAAAATCATCTAACCCATCAGCGTTTACATCGCCTACTGCAATTTTGGGACCCCGTGTAGATAAAGCATGCGGTATCAGGTATTGCACATTAAAGTCAACAAATTCATTCTCCTTGTGTCTCCAGTTACAGGTAATATCTTGAGTCACATCAGTAAATAATGAAGCAGGTTGCTTAAAATAGGCGGCATAATCAAAAATGCCGGCTGCGTCTTTCTGCAAAAAACTAATGGACTTATTTGCAGAAATATTTTTTATGGTTTGTGATCTCTGGTTCGGCCAGATCACCAGGATGCTGTCTACTGTTGCAATTGAATCTAATCCGAAATGTAATCTGGTATCACAAGATGACTGGAAACCTCTTGTAAGCATTAATTGCTGATACTGTATTTTATTTCCGGTAAACAAGTATGCTTTTGCGCCAAGGCCAAAGCTGTTCAGGCTATCTCCTTTGAAAGAAAGAGATATATAATTTTTCCCGGGTGCATTATTTTTCAGCACCGCCGCTTTCGCATTAATACAATTGATAACAAGATCCAGGTCGCCATCATTGTCAAGGTCAGCATACGCTGAGCCATTAAAGTATCCTTTCATTTTAGCAGTACCCCATTCATCACTCACTTCTTTAAAAGAATAATTCCCGTCTCCTTTAAATAAAAAGGGGTGAGAGCTGCCATCTGGCATGGCTTCAATTGATTCTTCGTCAAACTTATCTGTTTGATCCATGCCTTTTGATTTTAGGTCAGAAACGAACCTGACATAATCCAGGTCAACCGGACGCTTTACTATACCACTTGATATAAACAAGTCTTTATTCCCGTCATTGTCAAAATCAGCAAAAAGTGGTGCCCAGCTCCAGTCTGTTGCAGATATACCGCTCATCAGGGATATTTCACTAAAACTGCTTCCGTTCCCATTATTTCTTTGCAGGCAATTTTTGGAGTACTGGTGCTGATATCCCTGTATCTCCAATTTTACTTTATAGATATCGGGATTCTCATCACTCCCATATGTTTTTAAGATTTTTTCGTCCGGCGGCAGCATATCAACTGTTACCACATCCAGCTGCCCATCATTATTATAATCGGCAACATCATTTCCCATACTAAAGCGGCTATAATGATTAAAATGCTTAGCACCACTTTCGGCGAATGTACCATTGCCATTATTAATGTAGTAATAATCATTCTCATGAAAATCATTTCCTATATAAATATCCTCCCAGCCATCATTATTAATGTCAGCTATAGCAATTCCCAAACCATAACCAAGATTACTCTGATAGATTCCTGCTTCCTTTGAAACATCAATAAACTTGCCGCTTACATTCACATCATTACGGTAAAGAATATCTCCCGATAAGGAATCATATCTTTTACGGTTATTCGTATCAACTATATTGGAATGAGGGTGGTGTGATTGATTCAGTACATAGCAATCAAGATCTCCATCATGATCAAAGTCAAAGAATGCTGTCTGGGTAGTAAGGCCGGAGTAATTAAGTCCGTAATCTGCACTTTTCTCTGTAAAAGTGCTATTACCATTATTAATGAAAAGCTCATTATGCCCTTTTAATTCATACTTATTATTGACTGAGCTTACATAGATATCAAGAAAGCCATCGCCATTTACATCAGCCATTGAAACACCGGTGCACCAGTCAGATTTACCCGCTACACCTGCTTTATCCGTAATATCCTCAAATTTAAAATCCCCTTTGTTGAGATATAATTTATTACCGCTTTTATTATTTGCTGTAAAATAAATATCCGGTAACCCGTCATTATTTATATCACCTGCAGCAACGCCACCTCCATTATAGTAGTAGAGATAGTAAAGTATGTTAAATAGCTTATGTTTCTCCAGTTTGTTAGCGAATGTGATATTCGTCTGAGAAGAAGACAGGCTGGTAAATAATGTGTCCTTTTTATTTTTGCAACTGTTTAATCCCGCTAATAAAAGAGCACCAAAAATGAATGTATGGACAAAAGAAAAATTATGCTTAACCATGTAGCAAATTTCTTATAGATAACGCAATTAAGTTCAAAAGGGCTGAAACAAATTATTGTTCAGCCCCTTTTTTACTGCTTATGCTCTGCGATTGCCAAAAAACTTCAGTCAATCATATTATAGCCTGCTGTTATATAAAGCGGTCACTTCCGATGCGGTTAGTGCTTTACCATATAAACGGAACTGATCCATGCCTCCGGAATATGAATGTATCCAGGCATCTCCCACACCACTAATACCAGCATGCTTATTCCAACCACCTACTACCAGGCTTGCTGCATTCGCAAATGGTAAAGCACCTCTTGGGTTACCATTCTTCATAACAGTTCCTGAAGTTTGAGCTAATGCTCCGTCAACATAGGCCCTTACTTTTGAATCTGTTTCATCATATACAAAAACTATATGATGCCAGTTTCCGTTTAAAGCATTGGGTAACCTTGCTGCGCCGATAAATTCAACCCAATGGTCTTCGATAGCCAGTTTGCAGGCCATTAATGAAGAAGTACTATTTCCGGGATCTGGTCCGCCTTTTTCTACTAAGAGGAACAGTCCGCTCTCATGCCAGTAATCTTTGGAAGTGAGAGAAAAATGAAACTCAGGTTCTCCGTCAGTGGCAGGAACGTTCTTCATCCAGTAAGAAATTGACCAACTTGTAGACTTTGCAAAATCATTGGCATTATTATACTTGATTGCCTTGTCTTTTGCTGTAGCTCCTTGTATCCCTTTTCCGGAAACACCATCAATAGATGCTAACGGGTTACTGGAAGCAAAGTTTGCTTTAATACTATCCACAGCGTTGCGAAGAGGATCAGTACTTGTTCCATCAAATGCTGTATAGAATTTCAGTGGTCCGCCCGGAGGATTCGTATCAGGAGGATAATCTCCCAAAGCCGGACGGCTCATTTTCTGACAGCTGGCAGCCAGCAAAACAACAGCTGCAACCAGTGCGTAGTGCTGAATATTTTTTTTCATGTGCATTTTTTAAAAATTTTCTAGTTACAGAAATTTTGTTTGTATTGATTACCATTCCGGGTTTTGTATGATAACACCACCGCACCTGTCAATCACAGGCTGTGGAATCGGGTAATACCTGCAACGGTGAGTATAGCCCAATGATCCCAATGCAGAAAGTGCATCACCCCATCTTACAAGGTCAAAGAAACGTTCCCCTTCAACACCAAATTCCACCCTTCTTTCGTGTTTTAGATCTGTTCTCATTTGAGCCTGTGTAGTATAGGTACGTCCTGAAAGACCACCCCTTGTTCTTACCTGGTTTAACCAACTGATACCGGTAGCTCCTTGGCCTAATTCATTACTTGCTTCTGCTGCCATTAGCAATACATCGGCATAACGGATAATTCTTTTATTGATCCATCTCGGGTTATCACTAAATCCTGTAGAAGCACGGTAAGCAGGATCAGCATAGATTTTTTTGTTCCAGTATTTTCTTGGAAGCGGACCAGGAACGGGGTCAAAAATGGAATTGGGAAGTACCCTTCCATATCCGCCGGTTGATGGATCGTCTGACTGGCCAGAGAAAAGAACAGTAGAACCTTTTCTTGAATCACCAGCTTCAAAGGCATTTACTAATGCATCTGTTGGAGTATTCCATCCCCATCCAAGGTTCCAGCCGGTAGCAGTAGCAGCTCTTACACCCATACAGGTAGCAAAACCACAACCCTGATCAATAGAACCATTAGGACTAACGTAGGCTTGTATTTCAAAAATTGACTCTCCGCTATTCTCACCGGCATCTTTGAAGATTCCGTAATAGCTGGAATTCAAAGAATATGTAGTAGAACCTATAACCTGCTGGCACAAGGCTAATGCCTGGGCCCAGTTTTGCCTGTACAAATAAGTCTTTGCATGTAATGCCTTAGCAGCCCCGGTAGATAACCTTCCGGGATATTGAGAACCCCATGAAGCCGGTAATGTAGCAGCTGCAAACTGAAGATCAGCATCAATAAAGGCATATACTTCAGCAACAGTACTCTTTGGTTTACAAAGATCTGATGACTGGTAAATCTTACCTGAGTGGATGGGCACCTCTCCAAATGTTCTTACCAGGTCGAAATAGGAAAAAGCCCTCATAAACCTTGCTTCCGCTATGTTCAGCATAGTACTGGCATCAGTCAATCCTAATGAGTCTGCTTTATGAATAGCCGAATTAGCCAACTGTATCAAGGTCATATGGTCATCCCAGTAGACGTTGGTAGCCCAAAGATCCTTTACATACTGAAAGTTATCGAAAGGGGCCACCCACTCTGCACCGTCAGCCGCATCACTTCCTTTTTCGGAGTCCTCAGACCGGAAATCATGTACTGCCAGCCATGGAATGGTAGTAAACCCGGGGCTATTTCTTAAATTACTGTAAATACCAAATATTTCTGCCTCGATACCACCCTGGTTCAGATCCTCCAGCGTAGCCGTCAGCGGTTTACGGTCGAGGAATTTTTCACAACCGCTCAACATCATAAGAAAAGGCAGGGCAAGCAACAATGCAAAAAAAGTGCTTTTAAAATTTCTCATTTTTTGCTATTTAATAGTTTAAAAATTTACGTTTAGTCCGAATGTCGTTACCATTGGTATCGCATTACCTGCTCTGTCAACAGAGAATGAAGTGGCAGAACCACCAAATTCTGGTGAATAACCAAGGTTATTTTTCCATGTCTTCATATTCTGCACATTCAGGAATAAACGGAGTGATTTCATTTTCAGTTTTGAGATAAACTTCGGCTCAACATTATATCCTACCTGAACGTTTCTTAACCTGAAGTAGCTTCCGTCCTCAATCGAATAGGTAGAGTTTTCATAATTAACCCTATGGTCTTGTCCCAATATAGGGTCCCAGTTGGAAGTACCTTCACCATGCCATCTGTTTATCTTGAACTTCGGATAATTTACCCGCTGGAAAGGAGACTCAGTGGAGCCCCATACACGGAATATCTCATTACCATATACACCTCCAAAATCAATACCCAGATCAAATCCTTTATACTTTAATCCTACAGAACCACCATAAGTGAAATCAGGTGTAGGATTACCGAGTATGGTTTTATCATTTGTATTGATAACACCATCGCCGTTTACATCCTTGTATTTCAGATCGCCGGGGCCATATGCAAATTCAGTATTCACTGGTGAAGCCAGTTTCTCTGCATAAGTCTGGTAAACACCCTCAACAATATAACCATAGAAAGAACCAATAGGAGAACCTACTCTTGTAATAGAAGGCCCGTCGAAGATATCTTTACCATCACCTGCCAGTGACAGTACTTCATTATTAAATGTGGTCAGGTTGCCGCCAACGGTTAAAGTAAGATCTCTTCCTAATGTTTGTGACCATGTAGCAGCAAATTCCAAACCATTATTTCTAAGAGAGCCCTGGTTCAATAAACCATCACTCAATCCACCATTATTCACTCTTGATAACAAGCCTTTGGTTGTTTTGGTATAATAAGCGGCTTCGAAATGGAGACGACGCTTAAATGCATCTAATTCCACACCTACTTCAGTCGCATGGTTAGTTTCCCATTTCAGGTTCTCATCTGCCAGATAATCATTTTCTGCAGCCGTATATACCAAGTCTCCGAATACTGCCGCAGATCCTGTACGCAATAATGGATAAGCAGGATAATTATAGCCCCCTGTATTCTGAACACCAAGAACACCTGTTGATGCTTTTAGTTTCAGGAAGTCAACCACATTCTGGTTTTGCATAAATTCTTCTTTGGTCAATTCCCATGCAGCACCAATAGCCCAGAATGGCTGCCATTGGTTATTGGGGAATACAGAAGTTCCGTCCATCCGGAAAGATGCATTGAAATAATACTTACCTCTGAAATTATATAAGGCCCTGGCAAGGAAAGAGGCTGTTGTTCTTTCGTATTGGCTTGAAGAAGCTCTTACACTAAGGGGGTCTTCAAATCCATTACTTACATACCAGAATCTTTTATCATTAGGAACAGCATTACCAGTAATGCTTTGTTGGGATGAACCGAAACGGCCTGCATAGCGGAAATCATACGTAGTGAAACCAACCATTCCTGTAATGTTATGATCACCGGAAATGCGGCCTTTATAAGTTAATATATTATCTGTCTGAAATTTTTTATATGTATCATCACTTTCCCTTACCCCGGTTCTTCTGCTGTACAGGAATGCCACATCATTAGCAGCATCGTATGCATTATATACCGGTGTGTATACCCTTGCGTTCACATTACTCATATCGGCATAAACAGTGGAACGGAAGCTGAGGTTTCTGTGCAAAGTGAATTCTGCAAAGGCGCTGGCCACTATCCTGTTTTCCTGGCTTATCGTTTTATCCCACTCATTCTCCAGTATCAGCAATGGATTGATCACTCCTGAATTCTGGATCAGAGGCAATTCATAATAAAGATTATATGTATTGCTGTCAAGACCATAAGGATTCTTTGTATAAATTGACTTAGTGCCTGCACTTACCTGTGGGATTACTTTACGGGCTGCATCCAGTACCCAATCAGCTCCATAAGGATTATCCTGTCTAACAGTATTGATATTAAATCCAAGTTTCAGGAATTTATTTACTTTAAGCTCATCGGTAAGGGTAAGTTGAATTTTTTTCAATTTTTCATGCTTGATTATTCCTTCATCCGTAGTATAGCCAACACCCATATAAAACTTATTCTTTTCAGAACTGGTAGAAATGCTGAGGTTGTTGGTATTGAACTTGCCTGTTCTTGTTACTGCATCAACCCAGTCGGTATTAGCTGTCCATTTACTGTAGTCAAATGGTGAGTTAGCCCCGATGTTTATCTTTTCTTCCTCATACAAGGTCTGGAACTCACTTGCATTAGCCCAGGCAATTTTATCCACCAGTTTTTTAAATCCAACAGCGGTATTGAAATTTACAACAGTCTGACCTGCCTTGCCTTTTTTAGTAGTAACCGCAATAACGCCATTTGCACCGCGAACACCAAAGATGGCCAGCGAAGAAGGATCCTTCAAAACTTCGATAGATTCAATATCAGAAGGGTTGATATAATCAATATTATCATTGAAAATACCATCCACCACATACAAAGGTCTTACATTACCACCAAGGCTGTTTGTACCACGAATACGGATATCAGGGGCAGCGCCGGGTGTACCATTATTGATAATAGTCAATCCGGCCACTTTTGCCTGTAAGCTGGCAACAGGGTTAGTGTTGGGCTTATCAGCTATGTCTTTTCCGGCTACTTTGATAATAGATCCTGTCAGGTCTCTTTTGCTGGCTGTACCATAACCAATCACTACCACTTCATCAATTTTGCGGGCTGATTGCTGCAGTGAAACAGTAAGCGTTGATTTTCCGGCTACTGCCATTTCAACGGGCTCATAGCCTACTGAGCTAAATACCAGTACAGCATCGTCGGGAACAGTCAATGAAAAATTACCACCGGCATCAGTGATAGTTCCTGTTCTGGAACCTTTTACTGTTACAGATACTCCTGCTAATGGCTCGCCAGTGGCAGAAGTAACTTTTCCGGTGACTTTGATATCCTGTGATTGAATTTCATTTGCTGTAATACCTTCTTTTAAAACTACCAGTTTTGAGCCCAGTATCTTGTAGCTCACACCAGTATTTGCAAGGATTTTGTCCAGGATCTCTGTAACAGGAGCATCAACGGCATTCAGCGTTACCTTATGTTTTCTTTTCAAAGCATTTTCGCTAAAGAGAAAGCGGTAGTTACTTTTCTTTTCAATAGCAAACAATACTTTCTTAATCTCTGCCTCATTCATTTTCAGAGTAATGCGATCTTGCGACCAGCCGCGGGCAGATACCTGCAGGCAGGCAATCAGCATAAATGCAATCGTCAATTTCATAATTCTCGCAAACTTTTGATACAGATGAACCTTTTCAGAAACAGCAGTCGTTTCGTTTTTTTTCATATTTTACATTTGAAGGGTTAATATAATGCAGACTTCATCCGAAGTCCGCTCCTTGACATGTTAACCGGCGGGGTTTCGCTGCAACGAAATCCCGCAATTTTTTTTACCCTTCATTCAGGAGGTGTTGTGTAAAGCAATCATATGGCATAAGCATTAGCGGTGAATAATTATTTTGTTCCCGGTCTTTTCGTATTTAAAGGGAATAAATTCCTTTAAAGCCTCCAGCGCCTGGATAATCGTTTCAGTTTCAAAAATACCGTTGAGCCTTTCCTCAGCAATGTTGGCATCTGTAATTTCAATATCCACATCATACCATCTTTCCATTCTTACAACCAACTCGCTAAAAGACTCATCCCTGAATACCAGTTTATTATTTACCCATTGTGTCTCGGCCACCGTACTGTCAACAGGACTGTATTTAAGTTTGTTAACAGACATCAGCGTATTTATTACCGGCAATTGTGTTCTTTCAATATTGCCGGTACGCCTGTCTCTTATTTCTGCTTTCGGTACTTCATTCTCAACAACCAATTTTTCACTAGGAGAGAGAATGATTTTATCATTAGGACGGCTTTTAATCGTTACTTCAATACTTCCACGGATCAGGCTTGCTTCTGTTTGTTTATCCTCAGGGTAGGCTTTTACATTAAATGCGGTTCCCAGTACTTTGATACTGATACTGGTTGTGTTAATTATAAATGGTTTTTCTACATTCTTTGTTACATCAAAAAAACCTTCGCCGGTCAATGTCACTTCCCTGATCTCCTTCCCGAAATCTTTAGTATAGGTTAGTGTGCTGCCTGCATTGAGCCATACAACCGATCCGTCGGGCAACTGTATTTTAGATTTTGAGCCGGGACGGGTTGATACTTCATTTACCTGCTGGGCTATCTTATTTCTTTTGCTTCCTGCGCTAAAAAAATCACTAAACGCAAAGAGGCCAACCAAAGTAATGATAGCTGCAGCAGCCCAATACCACTTGCTAAAACCGGATTTTTTCTCTATTACCAATGCTTCTGCTTCCAGATTTTCACCAAATGGAACATTTAGTTCTGTCATACGGTGTAAATGCAGCATATAAGCATCTTCCCCCTGCACATAGTCCTTTGCAGGCTGGTGCTTCCAAAGATCTTCCAGGTTTTGTATAGCATATTGCCACTCCGGATGTTCACTAATGAGTTTTTCCAGCGATCCCAATTCTTCAACTGAGGCTTCCCCTGATAGCTTTTTTGAAAACAATACCCAAAATTTCTCCTGACTCATTAAACGTTGGTTGATGAAAAAGGTAAGACACTTAAAACCACTATTTACCCCTAAAAGGTTTTAACTTTTTTTTGTATTAAAATTATTGGTCGGCAAATGATTGATTTCCAGATGCATACATTTACCAAGTCGGCGAAGGGCTATCGCCATTTGGGCTTCAATGGTCTTGACTGATAACTGAAGTAACTCAGCTACTTCTTTATATTTAAGGCCATCCTCTTTCACTAATTTGAATATAATACGGCAACGGGGAGGTAGACTATTTACAGCTTGCCTGATCTGGCGCATCATTTCCTCTGTCATCATCAGCTGTTCCGGGTCAAAATAGATACTGTTTAGGTGCACCAGCCATTCTTCCGGCTGAAGATTTTGCTGTCGTTTTTGTTTATTTAGCCTGTTATAAGCCAGATTTTTGGCGGTGGTATAAAAGTATAAAAGGGGGGATTCGATTGTGGTAAGCTGGTCTCTTTTCTGCCAAACCTTAATAAAAAGGTCAGATACCAGCTCTTCTGCTTCTTCCTGAGATTTTAAAATAGAATAGGCAAATTGCTTCAATCGACCGTGCAACAGGACAAATAATTCCTTGTAGGCAGCCTGGTCGTTAGTAAAAGCAATAGCAGATAGCAATCTTTTTATAACCTCATTATCAAGCATACGCAAAGCGGCGTAAATCTAAGCATTACAATTAATATATCAACTGACTTGTTTACAAGGCTTTTTTTATACTTTTGCAGCCGCCTTACCGGCAGGACCCTTAGCTCAGAAGGTTAGAGCACCTGACTCATAATCAGGGGGTCGTTGGTTCGATCCCAACAGGGTCCACAAATGCTCCGGGTTTTTTCCGGAGCATTTATTTTGATCAGCAACTGGTTGTTCTTTAACCTTTTGTTAACCGGGATGAAAATACATTTGTCCACTACTTAAAATATTTATGAAGAAGATTTTATTGCTTTCTCTTGGCGCCGTGATGGTTTTTTCTGTAACTGCCCAGGATAATCCAAAACCCACAAAGAAAAAAGATAAACCAAACCTGGCTAACAGAGCTAATGATCACTTTATGCTTCAGCTGGGGTATACAGGGTGGGCAGGTAAACCGGATACTATCAATACTGGCGGGTTCTCGAAAAGTATCAATGCCTATTTCATGTACGATTTCCCTTTCAAAACGAACCCTAACCTGAGTATGGCTTTTGGCCCGGGCATCGGATCTGATCATATTACTTTTTCAAAAACTCATGTGGGCATAAAAGATGCCACCAATACTCTTTACTTCACTGATCAAAGCGACACCAATCATTTCAAAAAAACAAAACTGGCCACTACCTACCTGGAAGCTCCTATTGAGTTCCGTTATTCTGCTGATCCTGTAACAGGTAAAGGGCTTAAATTGGCGATCGGTGTTAAGATTGGTACTTTGTTAAATGCACATACAAGAAATACCAAGTATGAAAACAAAGATGGGGGAACAATAAACGATTACGTAATGAAAGAATCCAGCAAACGTTTTTTTAATAAAACTCGTTTGTCCGGTATGGCCAGAGTTGGATATGGTCATTTCAGCTTGTATGGAAGTTATCAATTCACCCCACTTATCAGAGATGGGTTTGGACCACAAGTAAGGCCGTTTTCCATTGGTCTTACACTGAGCGGACTTTAAAATAAAAATATGTATATAAAACAAAAGCGGCTTCGTAAAAGAGTCGCTTTTATTTTTATCAGCAGCCTGTAGTATTTTTTACCTTTGCAGAACCCTCGCTTTGCCGGGGGTGTTTTTATTACTATGCTGGACAAAAAGAATATCATTCAAAACGAAGAGAAAGCGATTCTGGTAGGATTGGTTCAGAAAGACCAGACAGACACACAGGTACAGGAATATCTTGATGAACTGTCATTCCTTGCAGAAACTGCAGGTGCTATAACAGTAAAAAGATTCACTCAAAAACTTCCTCACCCGGATAGCCGAACTTTTATCGGGAAAGGCAAGCTGGAAGAAATAAAAAATTACATCAATGGAAAAAATATCCGGATCGTCATATTTGACGATGAGCTCAGCGGAGCCCAAATAAATAATATTGAAAAGGCACTGGAAGTAAAAACCATTGACCGCAGTGACCTTATCCTTGACATATTTGCCCGCAGAGCTAAAACAGCACAGGCAAAGGCTCAGGTGGAGCTGGCACAGTATCAATATATATTACCACGGCTCAGGGGTATGTGGAAGCACCTTGAACGGTTAGGTGGTGGTATAGGTACCAGAGGCCCTGGTGAAAGTGAAATTGAAACAGACCGACGGATTGTAAGGGATAAAATTTCATTGCTGCGAAAAAGATTAGCTGAAATAGACAAACAGGCTTTTACTCAACGTAAAGACCGGGGTGAGTTTATCAGGGTAGCCTTGGTTGGTTACACCAATGTTGGCAAGTCCACTATTATGAACTTGCTCAGTAAAAGAGATGTTTTTGCAGAAAATAAATTGTTTGCCACACTAGATACGACCACCAGCAAGGTGGTTTTCGAAACAACTCCTTTTCTCCTGAGTGATACAGTTGGTTTTATCCGCAAATTACCTCACCATCTGGTGGAGAGTTTTAAAAGTACGTTAGATGAAGTGAGGGAAGCAGATATATTGTTGCATGTAGTTGATATTTCACATCCTAATTATGAGGAGCAGATCGGAGTGGTCAACAAAACGCTGCAGGAATTAAATGCTCTTGAAAAACCGACTATCACCATCTTTAACAAAATGGATCAATACGAAGAGCAAACCTTTGACGAATGGCTGGAAGATGATACTAAAAAAGAGATACTTGATGACCTCTACGAAAGATGGCAGAGAGAAACAAACGGCAACGCTGTATTTGTAGCAGCCATTGAAAAAAGAAATTTAGACATACTTCGCAAGGCCATCCTTGAAAGAGTAAGAGAACTATATCGCATCCGTTATCCATATAAAACGGAATTTTTATATGCTCCCTGTCCCCCTAAAGGAGGAACTTAGATAATAGTTTCTCTGAAAATAAAAATGAAACCACGTCTTCAGTAATTCATTATAACCTGTGGCAGAAAAGAAATACAATTGGTATAAAATAGCAGATCACATCAACGAACTTGATTTTGCTGAGAATCAAATTGCCGTTGTAGAAGTAAAAGGTAAAAAAATCTGCATTGGCCGGAGCCAGAAAGTTGCTTTTGCATTTGCTTACAAATGCCCCCACGCAGGAGGTATACTGGCGCATGGGTATATAGATGCACTGGGTAATGTAGTTTGTCCCCTTCATCGATATAAGTTCAATATGCAGAATGGCCGTAATACCAGCGGGGAAGGATATTATCTGAAACACTGGCCTGTAGCTATCCGGGAAACCGGGGTATTTGTTGGCTTTGAAGACGAGGGTAGTTTTTGGAATATTTTCCGGTAAAAATGATTGTGAATAGCTTGTTGAAAAAGCTAAAATCCCTATTTTTGCAGCCCGCTAAATAAGCGGAAAAGGTATTCCCCTTTAGCTCAGTTGGTTAGAGCATCTGACTGTTAATCAGAGGGTCGTTGGTTCAAGTCCAACAGGGGGAGCAAAACCCGGCATAACTGCCGGGTTTTTTTATTGTCATTCAAAGTAATAACTATCAACAATCAATCCGGGAAATGACAGCTATCATAATACACAGGCTTGAGAAGGAAGTAACTTACAAGAAACAAAATATTATGAAACAGCTATTATCAATGGCTGTAGTGTTTTTATTCCTTTTGTCTGGTTGTGGTCCCTCTTCTCATATTACCAGCTCATGGAAGGCAGAAAATGTACAGCCTAAAAAATTCAAAAAGATTATTGTGTTGGGTCTTATCCGGGAAAAAGACAGAACCCTTCGTGAAAAAATGGAACAACACCTGGTAGGTGATCTAAAAGACCTGGGCTATGATGCTGTCTGTTCCTGCGATGAATACAATCCCAAAACCTTTGAGAACATGAATGAAGAACAGGCGATCAGCAAGCTGCGTAATTCAGGCATTGATGCTGTGCTGACTGTAGTTCTGCTGGATAAAACGAAGGAAAGGTATTATGTCCCGGGACGGGTGCATTATACCCCGTATAATATTTATTACAATCGATTCTGGGGTTATTCAAGAACTATTTACGGCAGGATCTATACAGAAGGATACTATACAGAGGACACCAAATACTTTTGGGAAACCAATCTGTATGACCTGAGCAGTAATGAACTGGTATATTCAGCACAGAGCCAGTCATTTGATCCTGCATCATCTGAAAGCCTGGGTGATGAATATGGACAGATGATTGCAAAGGATATGGTAAAGCAGAATGTACTGGTGAACCTGAAAGGACAACCGGTGATGAAAGCGATGTGAGACAGCGTAATTAGTAAACCCTGTTTAAAGCAATTCTATGCAACAACACAAGATTCTGTTGTGGACAGGCCGTATCAGCGGTTTGCTTGTTACGGCCTTTTTCCTTGCTTTTTTTATTGGTGAAGGTCTTCCTGATATTATGAGCGGAATGGGCAAGGATTTATTACGATTCCTTCCATTTACCCTGCTTACTATTGTTGGTTTTGTAATAGCATGGTTTCGTCCGCTTTGGGGTGGCCGGCTATTACTGGCTGGTGCATTAGTAATGGGAATATATTTTTTAAGTATTAAAAAAGATACCTCTATGGGCCTGGTCTATGTAGCACCTTCCTTACTTATTGGCCTTTGCTTTTTAGCGGCTGCCAATAAAGAACTGATCTAGCGGCAAAGTAAATATCATATTTATTAGATGAGGCCTTTGTATTTTCATAGCCGCTATGGATATCATCTTGTTCACCCTTTTTAGCCTTGCCCTGCTGGTATTATCAATATCTGTGCTGGTACGGTCAAAAAAGAAACCCTTTATTGTGCCTTCGCTGCCGGGTAATTACCGTATCATCCTGGAAGAACAATCAGCATTTTATAACCAGTTAGATGCAACAAGGAAATCATCCTTTGAAAAAAAGCTGCAGTTGTTTTTAACACAAGTTAAAATCACCGGTGTTAATACAGTTGTTGAGGACATAGACAAAGTGCTGATTGCAGCCAGTGCTGTCATTCCCATCTTTGGCTTCCCGGATTGGGAATATGTAAACCTGAGAGAAGTATTATTATATCCTGATTCATTTAATCATGATTTTGAGCAAGAGGGAGGAGATCGCTCTGTATTGGGAATGGTGGGTGATGGTGCCTTGAATGGTGTTATGATATTATCACAACATGAACTGCGACAGGCATTCATTAATAAGTCCGGTAAATCAAATACAGCCATTCATGAATTTGTTCACCTGGTAGATAAAACAGACGGGGCTGTTGATGGTATTCCCGAATTAATATTACAGCAGCAGTATATTGTTCCCTGGCTGCAACTGATGCAACGGGAGATGAAGAAGATTCTGGCTGATCGCTCTGATATCAATCCCTATGGCGCCACTAATGAAGCTGAATTCTTTGCAGTGGTAGCAGAGTATTTCTTTGAAAGACCAGATTTATTGCAAGAAAAGAATCTTGAATTATACAACTTGCTCAGCACTATTTTCAGGCAGCAACCTGCTTAAAGATTCTTATAACGGAATATTTCCATGCTTCTTTCTTGGTCGTTTAGCCACTTTATTCTCAAGCATCGCAAATGCTTTGATAAGCTTTTTTCTTGTCTCTCTTGGCTCAATCACTTCATCAATAAATCCTCTTTCAGCTGCAGTATACGGATTGGCAAATAACTCCGCATACTCAGCTTCTTTTTCCAGCAACTTTTTGCCAGGGTCTTCTGCAGCCGCAATTTCACTTTTAAAAATGATCTCACTGGCTCCTTTTGCTCCCATTACTGCAATCTCAGCACTGGGCCATGCGTAGTTCATATCGGCACCTATATGTTTAGAGTTCATTACATCATATGCGCCACCGTATGCTTTCCTGGTTATAACTGTAACACGGGGTACTGTTGCTTCACTTAAAGCATATAATAGTTTAGCGCCGTTAGTAATAATGCCATTCCATTCCTGGTCGGTACCGGGTAAAAAGCCGGGTACATCCACAAGCACTAATAAAGGAATATTAAAACAGTCGCAAAAACGGGTGAATCTTGCCCCCTTTTTCGAACTATCGATATCCAATACACCTGCCAAACTCATTGGCTGATTAGCAACAATACCTATGCTTCTTCCTGCAATCCGTGCAAATCCAACAACAATATTGTCGGCATAGTATTTATGTACTTCAAAAAAAGAATCCGCATCACAGATACCTTCTATCACCGAACGGATATCGTAGGGTTGATTAGCACTTGCCGGTACAATACTCTCCAGTATCTCTCTTGTTTCATCACCCAGAACGTATGGTATTTTCATTACCACATCCTCGCAGTTTTGTGGCATATAACTTAACAGTGTCTTTATCTGGTTAATACAATCCATATCATTCACTGCTGTAAGATGTGTAACTCCTGACTTGGTAGAGTGAGTAGATGCTCCTCCTAATTCTTCTGAACTTACTTCTTCATTGGTCACTGTCTTTACCACATTGGGACCGGTAACAAACATATAACTGGTATTCTCTACCATGATAGTAAAATCAGTCATAGCAGGTGAGTATACTGCACCTCCGGCACAAGGCCCCATAATAGCAGATATCTGAGGCACAACACCTGATGCCTGTACATTTCGGTAAAAAATATCTGCATAACCACCTAATGATCTTACGCCCTCCTGTATCCTGGCGCCGCCGGAGTCATTCAATCCAATCATAGGTGCACCTGCTTTCATTGCCATATCCATGATACGGCAAATTTTTTCGGCATGTGTTTCAGATAAAGAGCCTCCAAAAACCGTAAAGTCCTGTGCAAATACATATACTAATCTTCCATGCACTGTACCATATCCTGTTATCACACCATCACCATAAAATTGCTGGTCACCCATATCAAAATCTTTGGTACGATGTGTAACCAGTGCCCCGATTTCTTCAAAAGAACCCGGATCCATCAGCAACTCTACTCTCTCTCTTGCTGTTAACTTTCCCTTTTTATGCTGCGCCTCTATTCTTTTTATACCTCCGCCCAGTTTTCCCTCTTCCAGCTTTTCTCTTAATATTTCAACTTTTGGTTTCATGTGATTATTTTAGTTTTAAGGATTGCCACATGTTATGCCCTAAATAATCATTCACCGGTTGGTCCCGAAAAATATCGGGATGGACATTTCATGTATACTTTTTTAATGAAATAAGGTTACTGTCATTCATAACTAATCAGTGAGCCAGCCGCCGTTTCCAACTGGTGGACTTATGTTCAACCGGGCTCAGCATTTTTTTTCTTTCCTGCCAGTACTTTATTGCTACAATAGCGGCGATCTCCGCATTATCTTTTTGCTTTTCCTTTATCTTCTCCGGAGTGTAATAGTTCTTTACAAAATGAGTGTCAAATCGTCCGGATAAGAAAGCTTCATGTTCAAATACAAAGATGCCAAAGGGCATGGTAGTGGTCAGCCCTTCAATTTTATAATTTTTAATGGCTCCAATCATTTTTTGTACAGCCTCTCTTCTGTCTTTTCCATGTGTCACCAATTTGGCGATCATGGGGTCATAATAAATAGGTATAGTCATGCCTTCTTCATATCCATCATCCACACGGATACCTTCGCCGGCCGGTTTTACATATGTTGTTAATGTGCCGATCGATGGCAGAAAATTATTTAAAGGATCCTCAGCATATACTCTCAGCTCTATAGCATGCCCTTTTATAGATAAATCATCCTGTGTGAAGGAAAGCTTTTCACCCCTTGCAATCCTGATCTGCTGTTCCACCAGGTCGAGCCCAGTGATCATTTCTGTAACAGGATGCTCCACCTGCAGCCTTGTATTCATTTCCAAAAAATAAAAATTCAGCTTATCATCTACAAGGAACTCTACTGTACCAGTGCTGGTATAGTTACAGGATTTGGCTACCATTACGGCGGCTTCACCCATTCTTTTTCTCATTTCAGGAGTTACAATTGCTGAGGGAGATTCTTCAACTACTTTCTGATGACGACGCTGAATACTGCATTCTCTTTCGAACAAGTGAACTGTATTACCAAACTTATCCGCCAGTATCTGTATTTCTATATGCCTTGGAGATGAAACATATTTTTCTATGAATACAGAACCATCTCCGAAAGAGGATTTGGCTTCACTGATAGCTCTCTCCATCTGCTCCTGCATATCATCTGCTTTTTCTACCACCCTCATCCCTTTGCCCCCACCGCCGGCGGAGGCTTTGATCAATACGGGATAACCAATTTTATCAGCCACCTGAATAGCCAGGTTCACATCGTCGATCGCTTTATCAATACCAGGCACCATAGGAACGTTATACTTTTTTACACTTTCCTTGGCAGCCAGTTTTGATCCCATGATCTTCATTGCTTCTGGTCCCGGGCCGATAAAGTTTATACCGGCTTCTTCCACTTTTTTGGCGAACTCCGCATTTTCACTCAGGAATCCATATCCCGGGTGTATTCCATCAACTCCCAGCTCTTTACAATAAGCAATGACCTTATCTCCGTTGAGATAGGACTGGCTTGATGGCGCCGCTCCCAGGTAAACAGCTTCGTCTGCAAATAAAACATGAGGAGAATGACGATCAGCTTCAGAATAAACAGCAACGGATTTAATTCCCATTTTACGAATGGTCCGCATGATGCGTAAGGCTATCTCTCCGCGGTTGGCAACTAATATTTTTTGCATCGTTAGTGTTTTAAAATTATTTCATTCTAATTCTACCAGCACCTGTCCTTTATCTACAGCCTGCCCGGAAGAAACTGCAATACGTTTAATGGTAGCACCTGTATGTATTGTGATGCTATTCTCCATTTTCATTGCTTCAAGGATCAGAATTTTATCTCCTTCTTTTACCTCCTGTCCTTCTTTCACCGCCACTTCCAATACCAGTCCCGGCATGGGTGCTTTGATCTCTTTAATATGCTTGGAAGAAACGGTACTGAATCCCATTTTATCCAGCATCTGATCAAGCTCATCCTTTATTACCAGGTCATAGTTTTCACCATCTACTTCAACAGTGAGCAACTTACCGGTAATATCTGCATTCAACAATTTTGCATTTACAGAACGGTTGTTCCTGATGAGATTGAATTCCTCTTCGTTTTTCTTTACCATATCTGCTTTATCTATTTCCTCCTGGCCAAAAGAGAAAACGAATTCATTTGCTTTAACCATATAGGTTTTATTATTTTCCGGCATATAGCAATGGATTTTCTTGTAAGTTAACTGATTCAGGAAATATTAAGCGCCGTTTCATGATTGTAAACCCCGATCGGGCTTGCCGATACCTTATTTTATGCTGTTTTGCCTGGTATCTTTTTAGTTCGAACTGCAAGGTTGCAGTTTATTAAGGCACAAACGATGATTATACTCATTCTCCCACAGAATTAATATCAACTGCCTGGCCACTAAACCGGCTCTCCCCTTTATACATTTAATCCTTATATGTTAGAACAGCAGTAAATCAATCCGTCATCATTCTTCAACTCTCCTTCTTTTAAATACCCAATAGATCCCTTTTATATTCGCTTCCCATTCCGGGAGCAGGTATACAAGAACAATTTCTTCTATCAATTCCAGCATGGTAATGATGATTGCTATATAAAAAAATGGTAAAATTGGTTTCCCTGTAAAAAAAGTCAGTAATAAGAATATTCCTTGTAAAAGTGCTGCGGTCTTTGCCAGCCAGGTATGAAAGTTGGTCATTTTCCCATACCGGAAAAATGCGAATATCGTTTGGGTAAAGAAAAGGATCAATAAACTGATGAACATCCATTTCTGTTGCTGTATAAAGCCGGGATACATAACAAATAAACCGGTTACTGCCACTGCAACAGTCAGGTCATCTCCAATAGAATCAAGTTTTGTACCCAGAACGCTGGTCACTTTATATTTTCTTGCCAGGAAGCCATCGATAAGGTCAGTAAAAAAACTAACAGCCAGCAGCCATTTAAACAGATCATACTGCTTTAGAAAAAGTAACACAAGTAATAGCGGCGCTGTTACAATTCTGTAAAGGGTAATTCCGTTAATGACATAATAGCTCAGGTGTTGTTTATTATTATCCACTTATTTACACTATTGACTTGTAGCAAGCTAAACTACTTTTTTCTTGTCATTTAATTCATTTAGCAATTGTAGCACCTCTTCATCTTCTACCTGGGAAAAGTCATCATAGAAATTTCCCACTCCGTAAAACGGGTAAGGTGTATGAAGGCAAATAAAATCATCCACTACCTGCTTTATCCTTTTGGCCGCCTCACCAGATGAAACAGGAACAGCGACTACAATTTTGCCTGGCTCTTTTTTCCGTAAAAGTTTTATAGTGGACAATATAGTACGGCCTGTTGCTATACCATCATCAACAACAATGACAGTTTTGCCCTTTATATCAACAGGCTTTTTGTCACCCATAAATTTTTTATACCGTTCTTCCAGTTGCTCCCTGATTCGTTGCGTCTCTTCCCTGATATATTGTTCCGGCACTCCCTTTGTTTCCTCTACAATACTTCCTTCAAGGCTAACGGCGCCTATCGCAAATTCTCCGTTGGCGGGATGTCCCAATTTTTTGGTCATCAGTAAATCCAATGGAAAGTTAAAGTGTTTGGCAAGGTAATAACCAATAGGAACGCCGCCCCTTGGCACCGCCAGTATCACACCTTTTTCATTCCTATATTTTTCAAGAAGGGGGATCAGTTGCGTGGCAGCATCATATCGGTCGATGAAATACATATAATTAATTTTTTAGCACATTAGTAGTACTGTCAATAAACGGATCGGTATTAACCAAGTATTTTTTAAACCAGTCCGCAGCTAATACAGCCACTTCTTGCAGCTTGCCGGGTTCTTCAAACAAATGAGAAGCACCTTCTACAATCATCATTTCCTTTTTACATCGCAACTGGTCATACGCCTGCTGGTTCAATTCAATCACATGGTCATCCAATGAACCAATGATTAACAAGGTAGGGGCTTTTACAAAGGATAACACCTGCATGGCCAGATCTGGCCGGCCACCTCTTGAAACTACTGCTTTAACTTTTTCTTCCAGTATAGCTGCTGCCCTTAATGCTGAAGCAGCCCCGGTGCTGGCCCCGAAGTAACCCATTTGAAAATTTTTGAATACCGGTTGCTCGGCTATCCATTTGGAAACACCTACCAGGCGCTGTGTAAGTAAGTTAATATCGAACCGTGCAGCATAATGCAAATCTTCCTCTGGTGTAAGCAGGTCAACAAGAAGTGTTGCAATATGCTGATCATTTAATACTTCAGCCACATATTTATTACGGGGGCTAAAACGGCTGCTCCCGCTACCATGAGAAAAGATAACAATACTATCCGCTTTTTCAGGCAACCACAAATGACCTTTGACCGTGACAGAGCCAACCGGAATGAACACCTCTTCCTGAATCTCTTTTTTCATCTTTATACACTTCTGCTGCCGGTAAAAAATATCCCTCATTCATTTACACTAACAAAAAGCAGGCTACACACACATACCTGCATTTTATTTCATGTTGTGAATTTACATTGGTAAAAGAGCCCTTTTCGGTGAGCTCACTCATATAAATGAATGAACCTTATCATAGATTCCGAGGGAGAATTATAGTTACTTGAATCATAAAATTGAATCATATGCGCATCACTTATTTGAAGGAAGATAAAGGTGAAAGTATTGATCTAACAACATTCATCCGGGATAATTCCATCGATCTCAACAATACAAGAGACCTTGATGTTTTGATGGATGCAATCGGGGATGCGAAATATGTATTACTTGGGGAAGCTTCACATGGTACGCATGAGTATTATACCTGGCGGTCGGTAATCAGCAGGCGGTTGATCTTGGAGAAAGGATTTTCTTTTATTGCAGTAGAAGGTGACTGGCCGGATTGTTACCGGGTAAACCGATACGTAAAAGGTTATACTGATGCAGGCAGCAGTGCCAAAGGCGTTCTGGCTGCGTTCAACCGCTGGCCGACCTGGATGTGGGCCAATTGGGAAATCGTGGCACTGACAGAATGGATGCGAAAGCATAACAGCACCCAGCCGGCAAATAAGCGGGTTGGTTTCTATGGTTTGGATGTATACAGTTTATGGGAAAGCCTGGAAGCCATTATTAATTACCTGGACAAAACAGACAAAAAAGCAAAAGAAGTGGCCATGCAGGCCTGGCATTGTTTTGAGCCATATAGTGAAGAAGAAGGACAATCCTATGCCCGGGCAACAGCACATTCGTGGGTACCTGCATCCTGTGAAGCAGAAGTGGTGGACCTGTTGCTGGAGATCAGGAATAAAATGCAGCAATACAATACAGATCCTGAAGCCGTGCTGAATGTGGAACGTAATGCCATGCTTGCTGTCAATGCAGAAAAATACTACCGGGCCATGATAAAAGGCGGGCCATTTAGCTGGAATATCCGGGATCACCATATGGTTGATACGTTAAATAAGCTGATGGACTTTCACGGTATACATGCCAAAGCCATAGTATGGGAACATAATACGCATATTGGCGATGCAAGGGCTACCGATATGCGCCTTGATGGCATGGTCAATGTGGGACAACTGGTGAATGAGGCCCATTACCATGATGGAGTATTTGCTGTGGGATTTGGCTCTTACCATGGATCGGTAATTGCCGGTCGCCAGTGGAATGATGTTATGCGGAAGATGGCGGTTCCACCGGCCGTTACTAACAGCTGGGAATACATTATGCATAATGCCGGTGCTGAAGACCGTCTGATGCTGATGAATCAATATGTAAAAGATGTATTAGGCAAAAAAGAATTCGGTCATCGTGCCATTGGAGTTGTCTATAATCCTCAACGGGAGTTTGGCAATTATGTGCCAAGCATAATGCCCATGCGGTATGATGCATTTATTTTCTTTGATGAAACCAGAGCCTTACATCCCTTACACATTGAACCGGGCGGATACCAGATGCCGGAAACTTACCCGTTTGGTATGTGACAGAAGCATACCATACAGGATTGAATGATATCAGCAGTACTTGCTTCAGATACTTTATCCATTTATTTAACGTGGAATAAATTAACTTCCCCCCACAATCTTTCTTTATGCCTTTCAGTTATGCAGTATATGGTTCGATCAGCCTGGTAATCATTGCCCTGGTCATTTTTTTATTTTCCAAAAAGAAAAATCGCTGAACTGATAATCCTCGTTTTTGTATCAGGTCTATTATCACCACCGAAGCAGTTACTCCCCCGAAAACGGCTGGTAAATAAGAGATAGTACCATACGCTGATTTCTTGAAATTCTTTGCCTGCAAGGACAAAAGAGTACCACAGGCTTTGTTTAGCCCGCATTCCCCATAGCAAGTATACTGGGGTTGGGGCTGGCTTCCCGCAGGAGTTCCAGTTGATTTTCCCAATGAGAAGCATGGATATACCAGAGGTGAATGTCTATGGAATACTGGCCCGGCATAACTGTTTTCCCAAAGTCTGTCCATAGACTTTGAATGGTCCACTCACCTGTTGCATGAGGATAATGGCTATGAATATTGATAAACAAAAGCTGCTGTTGACAACACAATTTAGCAACTGTCCTGTAAAGAAACAGGTGGCTATTTCGTTCTTCATTGGGAAAACCGGTTTTTCCCTGTGGAAAAACAGTCATAAAATAAAGGCCGGATTTTTTTTCTATTGTTACAATGAGAGGAGAAATAATCTATATTTGATACCGGTATACAAGAGATACCCATTAACATTCTAAATCTAAAAAACATGGCAACAAAGAAAAAAGCAGCAAAAAAGGCTGCAAAGAAAGTAGCAAAAAAACCAGCCGCTAAAAAACCAGTAAAAAAAGCGGCTAAGAAAAAACCAGCTAAAAAGAAATCTGCCCGTAAACCTAACGCTGCCTTTATGAAAGCGTTGACTCCAAGTGCTGCATTGGGTGCTGTAGTAGGTACAAAAGCATTGCCCCGTACTGAGGCAGTGAAAAAAATATGGACTTACATTAAGGCGAACAAACTACAGGATAGCAAAAACAGACGCAATGTGAACACTGATGCAAAACTGAAAGCAGTGTTTGGCAACAAAGGCCAGGTGTCTATGTTTGAAATTGCGAAATACCTGAGCAAACACCTGAGTTAATATCATTAGGTTAATAATAAAAAAGCATCCGCAAATGCGGATGCTTTTTTATTTACATCATATTTATCACCCCGGGTCAGAGAGGTTTCCTCTTTGCAATACACTTGTAGACTTATATGCCATATAAAAACAAGGTACCGGTCATGATTAAAATCATAAGACATCTATCCTGAAATCAGCTCTTCAAATTTGGAAAAAGCGTATATCCATTCATAACTTCATGCTACAAGCAACGGCGATGTATAAATGAAAATACACTGACCCGGGGATTGCTGGTCAGCGTTTACCGTACACCACTTCTACGGAGATCCACCACAAGACAATAATTTTCTGACTTAATAAACTGACATACGCCAATACCGTATTGAATATTTATTGAGCCAACCTTTAAAAACTAGTTTTATGAAAACGAAGTTCAGTAAAGTGTTTTGGCTGATAATACCATTATTGGCTATAAATGCTTGCAAAAAAGATAAAGATGTGCCGCCTCCTGATATTCCGGAGCAAAATAAAGCTGCTTTTATTTCAGATTACTCCAACAGGCTTTATGCAGCGAATGCACAGACAGGGCTCAATTTATGGACATATGCAACTAATATTTCTTATAATTATATCTATGCTTCCCCAGCTGTAAATAAAAGTACAGTCGTATTTGCCGATTACGAAAATCACACTGTATATTCTTTCAATGCAGCAACAGGTGCGTTGAACTGGGAAAGAACACCTGTTGATCTTGCATGGCTTTGCTCTCCGATCATTGTGAATGATATTGTTTATGTTGGAAGCTATAATAAGTTGCTGGGATTGAAACTAAGCGATGGCACTACTGCTACGGAAACAGAACTATACAGCAGTTTAAATACATTAAACTATTCCAATGGTTTACTTATTGCCGGCACCTGCGGCGGTCACTTGTATGGAATTGATTTATCCGGAAACATTAAGTGGGAGTATCTCTCTAACAGTTCCTGTTACCACTTCAACGCGGCCATAAACAACAAAACAGTTTATATACTATCGAGTGGTGCAAAATTATCAGCAGTGAACATTACCAATGGAGCTGAGATATGGAGCACAATGATCAATGAGTACACAGATAATGCTTCCGTGGTATATAACAATGGTATGTTATTCATAGCAGGCGACTACGATAACAGAATATTTGCTTTTGATGCAGCCAATGGTCTCCTGAAACACAGTTACATAATGCCGACAGATCAGTATGTAAATGGTTACATGGCGCCGGCAATCCTGGATGGGGTTGTCTATATGACTTCTGAAGAGGGTACGTTGTTTGCCTTCAATATAGCAAACGAAACAATTAAATGGCAAAAGGTACTTGACCTGGGAGGAAAGACCCATCAGCGGATACCTGTGAAACTTGATGGCAGAACAGAAGATTATGCTTACCTGGCATCTGTTACTATTGCTAATGATGTAATATTTACCGGGGCAGGCAGGTACTTAAATGCCTTTGATAAAAACGGTAATTTAAAATGGCAGATGGCAACTATTGACGACATCAATTGCAGCTCACCTGTAATATTATCAGATAAGGATAAAGTTTACAGAGGAGGTAATGCTGGTGTTGTAGAATGAAAGATGATAATATGAAGATAAATAGCCCCGGTTTTTACCGGGGCTATTTACTAGTAAAAGCAACCGGGTAACCCGTATGGAAGTATGATTTTCATTCAGGCAATAACTAACACCTGTCATAACCGGCCATTGAAAAAAGTTCTACCTTACCCGGGAATTACATGATTTTATTTTTTCATTGGTAACTTATGCCAGCAACAACCGGTTTTAATAGTCAACTCAAGCAGGTAATGATCCTGTTCCTCTTATTGCTGATGGTATACCTGAGCATAAAAGAGTTGTATGTTTTTTTCCCGGGCTTGCTGGGAGCACTCACTTTATACATACTCAGCCGCAACAGTTATTTTCAGCTGGTCTATCACCGTAAATGGAAAAAAGGGTGGGCAGCAGGATTGTACCTGTTTGTGTATTTCCTGCTGCTGGCATTGCTTGTTTATATAACTTTTATACTATTAGAAAAACAGGTACATCCTTTTTTAAATGATCCTGCATTTATGCTTGCAAAAGCAAAAAATGCCATATATGATGTGCAGCAGCAGACAGGTATCACTTTTATTTCCGAAGATACAATGTCGGATCTGCAACGCCAGCTATCAGATTTTCTTCCCCGGCTGGTGAATGATACAGTTAACCTGGTACTCAACCTGGCGCTGTTACTTTTTGTGTTGTACTATATGCTGGTGCATGGTAAAGAAATGGAAACATTCCTCAGTCATATACTGCCTTTGAAAAAGAACAATGTTGAATTACTGGCAGCAGAGACCAAACGACTGGTAAAAGCCAGTGCCCTTGGTATACCACTTATCTCTATCATACAGGGAGTAACAGCTACTGTAGGTTATATCATTTTTGGTGTGAATGAATATGTGCTATGGGGATTTCTCACCGGTGTTTTTGCTTTCTTCCCGGTGGTCGGTACTATGATCATTTGGGTGCCCCTTGTTATTTTTATGTATGCCAGTGGTGATACATGGAATGCAACCGGTTTGACATTATATAGTTTTATCATTACGGGAAATATCGATTACCTGTCACGCATCAGTATATTAAAAAGACTTGGCCATGTGCACCCGATGATAACAGTTCTCGGCGTAATTGTTGGGTTAGGTCTTTTTGGATTTATCGGTCTTATTTTCGGGCCATTACTGGTGAATTATATCATACTTCTTTTCCGGATTTATATCAGTGAGTTTATTACTGAAAAAAAAGAACCTGTTACATGATCCGTTACTATTACATTTAATATAAAAGCTGCTGTAGTAAAATCAGCAGCTTTTATATTTTAATTATTACTTATTAGGAATACCGGGTATTCTATACATGACCTTCGGCCAGCATTGCATCAGCAACACGAACAAAGCCTGCAATATTTGCTCCTTTCACATAATCGATTGTTCCGTCTTCTTTCTTACCGTATTGCACACACTGTTCATGTATATTCTTCATTATTCCTTTCAGTTTACTTTCCACTTCTTCTCTTGTCCAGGAAAGGCGAATTGAATTTTGGGACATTTCCAGGCCGGAAGTGGCTACGCCGCCTGCATTGGCAGCTTTGCCGGGTGCATAGAGTATATCATTTTCCTGCAATACTTCAATTGCTTTAGGAGTAGTCGGCATATTCGCTCCTTCGGCCACCAGCATACAGCCATTTTTAACAAGCAAGAGTGCATCTTTCTCATCCAGCTCATTCTGTACCGCACAAGGCAAGGCAATATCACAAGGTATCTTCCATGGTTTTTCTCCTTCGTAATATGGAACACCATATTTTTTGGCATATTCAGCTATTCTTCCGCGTCGTACATTTTTCAGTTCGAGTATGAACTCCAGTTTTTCGTTATCAATTCCGTCCGGGTCATAGATAAACCCACTGCTGTCTGATGCGGTTAATGGAATGCCGCCCATCGCTATTGTTTTTTCAATAGCATATTGCGCTACATTTCCACTACCGGAGATCACCACTTTTTTGTTTTTCATTATTTCTCCTTTTGTCTTCAGCATTTCATCTACAAAGAACAGCAATCCATAACCGGTAGCTTCCGGACGAATAAGACTGCCTCCATAGGTATAGCCCTTACCAGTGAGCACACCGGTAAATTCATTGGTCAGTCTTTTGAACTGGCCAAACAGATAACCGATCTCTCTTGCTCCCACTCCAATATCACCTGCTGGCACATCGGTATCCTTACCAATATGACGGAACAGCTCTGTCATAAAGCTTTGGCAGAAGCGCATCACTTCATTATCCGATTTTCCTTTAGGATCAAAATCAGAGCCGCCCTTACCACCACCCATCGGTAAAGTGGTCAGTGAGTTTTTAAATACCTGCTCAAAAGCCAAAAACTTCAGTACACTCAATGTAACACCGGGGTGAAACCGCAGTCCCCCTTTATAAGGACCGATCGCATTGTTCATCTGAACCCTGTATCCCCTGTTTACCCTGTAATTACCTTTATCGTCTACCCAGGGTACCCTGAAAATGAGAATACGTTCTGCCTCTATCATACGCTCCAGTATGTTTGCCTTTTGGTATTCGGGATGCTCATCCACAAAAGGAATAACGCTTCTCATTACTTCATCAACAGCCTGGTAAAACTCTGCCTGCGCAGGGTTTCTTTTTTCTACCAATTGCATAAATTTCTCAGCACTGGTGTTTTTTGTAGTTATCATACATCAAATTTTAAAGTGTTAAGCAATCATTACTAATTCCGCCACATACCTGCTATCACTTCATCCTCCAAATGTAAAACGGGCACTACCCTTGTTAAAATGATCAAAGTCAGTAATTAAGCCGATTTCTCATGAGTATGAGCATACTAAAAAAAGACAGCCCTGTCCCGGAAAATTCATGCATTATGTATCAAAGAGAGAAACGGTTTGCCATCATTATTTTCGTAATTTCCTGTTATCAACTTTTCTTTCTCCCATTTCAAACGACCTGTATGCCAAAATTCAATCTCAACGTCAACAATAAACAATACACGGTAGAAGCCGAAGCAGATATGCCATTACTGTGGGTGCTCCGTGATTTATTGGACCTCACCGGCACAAAATACGGATGTGGTGTTGCCAGTTGCGGTGTTTGTACTGTCTTAATGGATGGTAATGCCATTTATTCCTGTCAGCGATCTGTGGGTTCCTGTGTCAATAAAAAAATTATCACCATTGAAGGTTTATCGGAAGATGGATCACATCCTGTACAAAAAGCATGGCAGAAAGCCGGCGTACCGCAATGCGGGTACTGCCAGCCGGGTCAAATGATGGCTGTAGCAGCAATGCTGGAAAAAAATAAAAAACCTTCCGATGATACCATCAATTCGGCGATGAGCAATGTACTGTGTCGCTGCGGTACCTATCACCGGATAAAAAAAGCTATCCAGCTGGCCATTGAAGAAATCAATAAATAACCTTCCTCAATTCTGCATATGAAAAAAGTACAGATCGACCGCCGTCATTTTATTAAGATCAGCTCCCTTTCATCAGGAGGTTTGGTGCTGGGATTTACCTTGCCCGGGCTGCAGGCATTGGCTATTCCATTGGGGGATTGTGAATTTTTTCAACCCAGTGCTTATTTGAAGATTGATACCAAGGGAAAAGTAACCGTGTATGTAGCCAAACAGGAATCAGGCCAGGGGATAGATACTGCATTACCCATGATAGTGGCGGAAGAACTGGATGCAGATTTCAGGGATGTGAAAGCAGAGATTGCTCCGTTTGGCACAATGAAACCCGGTGAACATGATACAGGAGGCAGCCAGAGTGTGCTGGATATGTATAATAAATTGCGGAATGCCGGCGCAGTAGCCAAAGCTATGCTGATCTCTGCCGCCGCCACACTATGGAAAGTAAAGGAATCATCCTGTGCTGCTGATAATGGTGAAGTAGTAAACACCGTTACTATGCAACGGATCAAATATGGTGAGCTGGTATGTGCCGCTGCTAAATTACCTGTGCCAAAAGAAGTGATTTTAAAAAGTCCAAAGGACTTTAAACTGATCGGCAAATCAGAAAAGCGTTCCAGCTTAAAAGATATTCTAACCGGTAAGACAAAATACGGACTCGATCTGAAAGTGGAAGGAATGGTATATGCAGTAGCAGCAAGATGTCCTGTACTTGGCGGTACACTGGTAAGTGTGGATGATGCCGCTGCTAAAAAAGTACCCGGTGTATTGAAAGTGGTCAGCTATAAAGGTACCGGTGCCCCGATGCATGTAAGAGCAGGGGTGGCTGTGATAGCCACCAGCACATGGGCAGCCATCAAAGCAAGAGAGTTGCTGAACATAACCTGGGATGAAGGAAAAAGAAATAAAGAAAGCACCGATGAACTATTTAAAACCTTTGCCTCAAAATCAACAGCCAAACCACAGATAGAAGTATATAGTAAAGGAGATGCCGGCAGCTATGATGGTAAAAATGAAATTAAGGCGGTGTATGCACAACCTTTCCTTGCACATGCTACCATGGAACCGGTAAATTTTATCGCCGCAGTGAAAGAGGATGGTTGTGAGTTGTGGGGTGGGTTACAGTTACCCGACTGGGCAGTGGACAGGGTATCAAAAGACTGCGGTATCAAAAAAGAAAAGATCAAAGTGAACCTGGCATTAATGGGCGGTGCATTCGGACGAAGGTTACATTTTGATTTTGCCATTGAAGCAGTCAAGATCGCACAGCAGTTTGATAAGCCGGTGAAACTTATTTGGGACAGGGTGGATGATACACAGTTCTCTCCTTATCGCCCGGCCAATTATCATTTGCTTAAAGCCAGTACAGATGATAAAGGAACCATTGCAGCCTGGCAACACCATGTATTGGGAACACCGATCGCCTTTATGACCGATAGCCCTGAAACAAAAAATATCGGGGAGATGGATGGTGCCGATCATGGTTTTTGTTATGCTGTTCCCAATATAAAAACAGGTTATACTCCTGTCGATTTTAATATTAACCGCGGCTGGCTTCGGTCAGTAGATATTTGTGTCAATACATTTCCGGTGGAGAGTTTTATTGATGAAGTAGCAATGAAACTTAAAAAAGATCCTTTGCAGTTTCGGTTGTCGATGCTGGAAAACCGCCCTGATTTTAAAACCGGTGAAGGTCCAGGCGCCCTGACACAATCACCAGCGAGGATTGCCGGGGTATTAAAATTAGCGGCTGAAAAAATTGGCTGGTCAGCACCGCGAAAATCCAATCACTATATTGGGCTGGCCACACACTCTTTCATCTTTGCCAAAGCCTATGCAGCCCATGCCATAGAAATTGAATTACTGGCGCCAAAAAAATTCAGGATTGTAAAAGTAGTAGCCGCCATTGATTGTGGTGTGGTCATCAACCCTGATGGATTATTGAACCAGATGGAAGGCGGATTGGCTTTTGCACTGACACAAACATTAAAAGGAGAGATAACCATACAGAACAGCCGGGTGATGCAGGATGGATTCTTCAGTTATGAATTACTGCGCTATGATGAAATGCCACCAGTGGAAATTCATGTCGTAGACAGTAAAGAAGATCCCGGCGGAGTGGGTGAAGTGGGCCTCTCAACAGTGGCGCCGGCACTCTGCAATGCATTGGCAGCAGCAGGACAGCGGCCCCGCAACTTACCTATACGTAATGAAGGCTTTAGCTGGGTCTGATCATCTGCTAATAACAACCTTATGGCCGGCACCATCACTATCATCATTACCGCATTGGGATTTCTTCCCCTGCTTATCGTTTTAATAAAGAAGCACCGTGTTAAAAAATTAAAAGAGACCGGTGACCTGGTAACCGGAGTGGTGGAAGAAGTATATGAGCGGAGAGGATTAAAAGGAAATAAGTATTACCAGGCAGTAATTCAGTATCCTGTTTTTGGAAGAGGTCAGTTGAGGGGAGTCTATACTTACTCCTCTAACCGCACCAATAAATTATTCACCCGGGGGCAGCGGACAGACATTTACTATGATAAAAACAAACCCGAGAAATTCATTCCGAAAGATGTGCCATTTAATAAAGTGTTTCTCATCTTCACTATTATCGTAGCTATCGGGTACATTGTTATAGGTTATTTTCTCTATGGCTTTCTGAAAAAAGAAGGAATTACATAAAGCTACCGGTTAACGATCAGCAGGATGAACAGGTAAGATATGACCGCCAGTGATATGCCCCACGAAAAGAACCGGTAAGCAATGCTCAGCATCCTGTATTTGGTGGTAAGCAGGTTGCCATAGTGATACATATCTTTTATAACTGCTTCCATTTTCCTATCATTATCCTGCATGGTATCACGAAGCTGTGTAGTATATTCTTCCAGCGAAAGCTGGTTGCACTTTTTATAGTGAATGATATTATTCTCACAATCCTTATTAGTATATTTTCTGAATTCAGGTTTTACCGATTGAATGGAAAAGAATAAAGACAACACATTTGACAGCATCAGTAATACAGCGCTGATCCATACATATGGTATCTCATGGATAGATGTTGTCAGCAGGGTAACGCCTATTGTAAGAAAGATGGAGTTCACGATCAGCATGATCCTTGCCTTGCGGTCGGCATCGCCGATCAGCCGTATATAATTGGTAGATGTTTCCCTTAACAGTGCATCTGTTCTGATCCGCACCTTTTCCTTTTTCCCTTTATCGGGAATTTGCTCCGTCAGTTTCAGCATGACACACTTCCTCCTTTCAACTGCTAAGATACTCTCCGGCACTGCCGGCAGCTATGAGCTTCCTCACCGCTAATCCTGATTAGGATAACCGGTTAGCCATTACCATTTTCTAACGGCTATTCTTTGTCTTTCAGGTAAAAAGATTCTGATTTGGTGATCCAGGAAATACCGAAAGAAACAAGGGCCAGCGACTCAAACCAGAATACCAGTTTATATTTTGAGCTGACGGATGGTTCCAGCACCAGCAGGCTGAACGCAATCGCTGCAATACAAACGATCATAATGATGCCGCAGATAAGATATACTTTATTACGATCTCTTTTTTGAGGCGTCATTGCTTTGGCCGGGTTTGTCTTTCTGAATAAATACATAGAGAAGAAGATAAAGACAGAAAAAAGTAACAGGGCAAAAACAAAATGCAGGTAATGCACCCAGCAGGAAGGGCAATAAGTAGTAGGGAACAAGGCCACTCCCAATGCGGCCACACAGCCCACATCGGCCGCCCGGTTATCAATGGGCTCAGGTCCCTTGTACGACAAAAGAAAAAAGCCAAGTACAAACAGTACTCCCACCAGTACATCACCGGCAGTACCATTATCATAATAATCACTGATGGAAAACTCCAGCACCCCTGAACCTTGTGAAATGTATTTGCCAAAGAAGACCAGGAGGGGAAGCAATACACCGGTAGCACCGATCAGAATACGCAGGGTGTAATAAGAAATGATCTGGTCGTTGGGATTTTCACTCTTTTTATCCGGAGGGTTTTGTTCAGGATGCATGATTGTGAATTTTACAGGATAATAAATATATCCACTAAAAATAGCTAATTGACCCGGCGGATGCAATACCATTTTACAGGTAGCGGTAATAGTATCTTTCTCAGCGGTTTTTTCTTTTCCAATCACGGATATTCAGCCATACACTCAGTACGGCTGTGAGCAGGAAAATGCTGAGAGTAAAAGTATCTACCAGTTGTTTATTAAAATCTTTGCCGGTGAGATGGAGCAGGAGAAAATGAATATAAGAATTGGACCGGTCATGATAACCCAATGCTTCTCTCGCTTCCCAGTGCCAGTCGGTGCAGGCACAATAGCCCCAGCCATACCAGATACCCAGCACAAACCAGGAAAAAGCTGTAAGCAATATAGTTGCCAAATGAAGCTTTCTTGTTTTAGGAAAGGCCCAGCCCACTATATTGAACAGTGTAAATGCTGTATGAAAAACAAAGAAAAAGATATTGAGGAACTGGTGCCACATATTGTAACAAGTAAAAAAAGATTTATTCGCAGTAGTGTTACCTGCCCGGTCTCTTCATGCTTTGCAATCCTTTTTCTTTATTAAGCATACCATAGGTAACGATCCTGAATTTCGGATCATGGATCAGTTGCTGAAAAGAAGGAGATAATAATGCCCGCAGTTCTGACTGCCGGTGTTTGCTCATGTCTTTCGGGCCAAAGGGATTCAGGTCTTCCATGGCACTCATCTCTGGTGTGTCAAGCCCGATATGTACCACAAAGAGTTTGGTGCCGCCCGGCTGCAGGGTTTTTACTTTAGCCGTTAAAGTGTCAAGCTTGTTTGCCACCGGTGCGGCATAGCCTCCTTCCACATCCACTTCATCATAGTAGCGGGAGATGGAGAGTTTATATTCCGCCGCCAGTTTTTCTACAATGGCCCTTGTCTCCAATGTCTGCATGGCGGCTCCCATATGGTAATCGAGGTAATCCAGTTTCAACCCTGCCCTGATGGCTTTATCGATCTGTGCCCTTAGTTCGGTTTCTATTTCACTGAGCTTTGGATTATTGCCAAAGAGCAAACTGCGGGAAGGAAAGAAATGACCCAGTGAATCCACCAGTGAAGGCACAACGCTTACACCCGCCACGGGACCCCAGCGGTATTGTTTCCATTCGGCATTGAGGGTAAGGTGTATGCCTACTGAAACATGCGGGTATTTTTTCAGTATCTCGGCTGCTTCGGCAAACCATGAGCAGGGTACCATCACGGACATGGACACCGGCATACCTGTTTTCAATACTTCTTCTGCCGCCATATTCACCGAATGGCACATGCCGATATCATCGAGGCGGAAGAGCAGGGGAATTTTTTGCTGTTCATTGTTTTGCTGGGCAGTACTGGTAAACACAGTAAACAGGCAACTGAGCAGAAGCAGGAATTGTTTCATAACTGTTGATGTTGGATAACCTAATAATTGTAGTTACTAAAGTTAGTTTAAACTACTATGCATTCAGTAAAGAAAAGCAGATATGTGTCAATAGCTGTTCCGTTGGTATTCCATTTGCGGTAATGTTGCTTTTGCGGATAGCAAAACCTGCAAAAAAAATTGCCCGGACAAAAATTATCTGTTTACATTTATTGTCTTCTTACCCCGTGTAATTCCTTTCCCGCCCTCTATTTATTTTTTTAACGCTAAAAACAAAATCAATGAAGCAGTTCAGATTCAGCTGTATGTTGCTTTTTGCAACTATGGTATTCTTTTTAAGTTCCTGTGGTGGTGGCAGCGGTGAAAAGAAAGCCGGTGATGACACAACCGGCACGGTAACAACAGCACCGGTACCGGTAAATACAATTGTCACCACCCCACAACTTATGGTAGTGGTAACACATAAGGTGGCCGATTTTGCCAAATGGAAACCCTCTTTTGATGCACACGACTCCGTTCGTCTTGCCAATGGCCTGCACCGGTATGTGATCGGCCGGGGAATAGCTGATACCAATATGGTGTTGGTAGCCATGAAAGCAGATGACCTGGCAAAGGCCAAAGCTTTTTCACAAAGCCCGGACCTGAAGAATGCGATGAAAAAAGCCGGCGTAACCGGGCCCCCCACCATTCACTTTATCAATACCACCTGGCAGGACACAGCCAATATTGGCGCTGCTCCCCGCTCCCTGACCACTTTCACAATAAAAGACTGGGATGCCTGGATCAAAAGCTTTGATGGCGGCAAACAGGAACGAATTGATAATGGATTGCTGGTAAGAACAGTAGGGCATGATGCAGATGACAATAAAAAAGTGGCCCTGGTAACAGCGCTTGCCGATACCGCCAAAGCTTTTGCTTATTTTAAATCGGATGCACTTAAAAAAAGAACAGAAGCCGGCGGGTTAACCAGTGAACCCAAACGTTTCCTGTTTACCATTGCACACAGGTATTGACCAAACAATAACCTGCATACTTTATAAATAAATTACAACGGGGTCTTCTCAGGAAGATCCCGTTGTTGTAAAAGGGTGATATGCCTTAACTCATGCACCAGTAGTTTTTCCTGCTGCCGTACCTGGTAGCAGAATTACCTAAAACTTTTTTAACTGCTCAGCAATAATTGTCCCTGCTTTTTCTTTCAGCGGATAATTAAATGAACCCATGGAAGATTCGATGCGTATGTCAGTAATGGTTCCGTTCTTTATTGTTTCTATAGCAGAATATGGTAAGGTATAAAAAGCGAAGAGCCAGCAGCCATAACCCATAGAAGATTTTTTAGAGCTGTAATCAGCACGGCTGGGCAAACTGATTACTGATCCATCACCCATTATTAATTTGGCAGCTTGCCCTGTATAAATAGAAAAACTATTACTGCGCCCGGTTTGTATTGAAAATTCCAGTACAAAACCACTGGCATATTTTAATACTGTGCTTTTCAGGTAATCGCTTACGGTGCTTCTTTTATCCCGCCCTGTTCCATACGTATCACCGGCTGAAATATAGAGCCGTTCTTCGCTGGTATAAAACACCGTGTCGCCGCTTTCTTTACTGATATCATATTTTAATTTTCGCTGGGCGAAAGCGGTTGTTTGTAAAAGCAGTAAAAAAATAAGTACGACTTTCATGCGGATGGTTTTGTTTCTTAAAGGTAGGAATGAATTTTTTACGCTGTGATGGTGCCTGCCGGTATGCAGGTTTGTGCTTCACCGGCTATTGATCTATAGCAGGGTTAAAAAGAATAGTGAAGAAGTGTTCTTCATTCATTCGGTTGGTGAAAGAAAAACACCAACCGCGGCGTGAGAGGCTCATTGAGAAGAAATACATCTATCAACATGTCGGCTACTTCCCCTTTTTCTTTCCAGGCCCTTTTAATTGCAAAGTTTTTTTTGCATTCAGTGATGTAACAACTTTTTTCCCGGTTCTTGCTTCCAGTTCTTTTCTTGCCACACGGGCAACAGTGCCGCCCTGCTTTGCCACTTTTTTGCTCTCTTCAAAATTCGCCGGGTTGGTGGCAACTGAAATATCTTTTGCGGAAGCTTCTGCAAGCATGTTCAGGATTAACTCTTGTTGGTCATGTTATCCCGGAGGTTTTCTTTCTTTAGGCCTTTCAGTATTTTATATTCTTTAGTTGTTTTATCACTCCATACTTTTGTTATAATATCGGTTTATGTTGCAAACTGAGAGCCTTCTTTGTGTCCCCGTTTCCTCCATTCGTCAGTAAGTTCTTTTCTTATCTCAATACTTTTCAATCGCTGGTTAATCCAGTTTTCTGAATAACCCAGTTTGAGATACTGCTCCAATGCCCGGTCAATGCTCAATTCAGGGTCCTGCATTTCGTCCAGCCGTTCAGAACCAACCCTTGCCAGCCACAACTTAAAAGGTTCTGCCTTTGGAGATGGAATAGATTGAATAAGCCGGAAAAGCTGTTCGGTGTCTGCCACGTCTGTAAAACGCTGTTTCCCGTCTTCAGCCTCTAATTTCAACCGGTTACAATTTGTAACCGTTTCATTTCCTTCTTTTACCAATCGGTGCTTCAGCACTTTCCAGTAATTTCTTGCTCCCTGGTAGTCGGGTTGGTCAGTAAGTACAGCTATTACGTCTATTACAGAGAAATACCATTTCTCCAGTTCTGCATCCCATACCGACCTTAATTTTCTGTCTTCAAATATTTTTATTTCGTTTTCCTTTTTCATGTGTATATCATTTATTGCTTTTTAGCCACATGGAATTCGCTTTGCTTATTCATTACCTGTTGGCCCCGATAAGTATCGGGATGGCTCATTTCATTGTACTGATTTTAGCTGCTTACAACGTTCAATTTACTGTATTCCAGCTGGAGTTTTATAATCCGGTTGCTGCTGCTTTTGGGGTATTATCAAATGGAAGTGACATGCAACCATCGCAGAAATTACAAAGGAACCCCTGCCTGCGGTTTACCTCATCGTGAGCCAATAATTAGTAACAGACTAACCAGAACCTTTCCCCTTTTTTTATTTATTGTGCACTACAGACAACAGGATCAATAACACCTTGTGAAATGACAAGCGTCATTGTTTAACAGCAGATGAGAGCCTACATTTATCACCCAGACGATTGATCTGAAATTCTTAAAAAGCACTACAATGAAAAAGACAATGTTTTTTGTAGCAGTAGGTGCATTCACAACAACTTTGCTATCATTCTATTACCTGGGACAGGAGGACCCCTGGAAAGTACCTGAAAAGTTCGAAAAACTAAAAAACCCTGTTCCGCCCGATGAGGCCTCCATTGCTTCAGGAAAGGAATTATATAACTATTTCTGCCTTTCCTGTCATGGCAGCGATGGTAAAGGCTCTGGTAAAAGGGCCTATAAGTTAAACAACACACCTACCGATTTTACGACCGAATCATTCCAGAGCCAGTCAGATGGTGCGTTGCTTTACAAAGTTTACTCTGGCCATAGCGAAATGCCCGGTTTCAAGAAAAAAATACCTGGCAACACCGATGTTATGGAAGGTAGTTTTGGAAAAACAAGAATACCCGGAGACATGATAAACTATGTAAGGACATTCGGAAAGCATTAATAGGTGCAGTAACCCGGATAAGATTTGTGCCGGCTTGTTCAAACCAGGTTCAGGGGTTTTATTTTTGTTCTTTGCTGGTTTTGCCTGATGGTCCGTACCTGGCAAAAACACCAACAACGGCGCAAAGCGATGCAAACCTATTTTTCTGCTTTTAGTACTTCTTCCCTGAGAAAAGACTTTTTAAAGTAGAAATGGTATACCTGTGGGCCAGAACCAACTGTTATCGGGAATGCATTAACCATGCTCCATCCCTGCGAGCCCATGTAGTTTAATGCATCCACTAAAGAATTAAATTTTTTCACTCTTCCGGTAACTTCATCTTTAATTCTTGTATCACCTGAAAAGAATTTTCTTTCTTCCCCAAAATTAACATCAATAGTCACTTTGGCTGAAAGCAGGCGGCCCTGGGCTACTAATTCACAATATTGCTCCACTCTTGTTGTGTCTTGAGAGAAAGCGTTTACTGATCCAAATAACAGTAAAAAAAGAATTAGCGTTTTCATTGTTTAAAGTTTTATTGAATAAATGGTAAATGGTAAATGGTTTCAATTAAAGAACACTTGCTAACCACCCTCCTACAACTTACACCGTGCTAGGTGTTTGAATTTTCACTAACCACAATTTAGATTAATATTTAAAATAATAATGCATACTGAGGCGTAAATCATAACGACGAGTCCCTTACAGGAGACTCGTCTGCGAAGAAGAAGACGAAAACTCAGGAAAGCCGGGAGTAGTAGTTGGCATAATTCAGAAATTTATCCACCAATATTCTTTAGTGACAGGTTAATCAGGTGTTTGGTTTCTTCAAAATCTTCTGATGAAGAAATGTTGAGCTCAAAATCACCAGTACCAAAATGACCAATTGTTCGCACATCACGGGCCTGTTTTGGCAAGGGCTTTATTTCGTCAGGATTTATTTTCAAATACAGAATCAGTTTACTTTTTCTTGACTCTAAACAGGCAAAATTTTGATTGGTCTTATAAGCTATATAATCCTGCTTAGGTGTTTCTTCAATAGAATCGTCCAACCCGGTAATATAATCCCTGACTGTATTGAACAGTTCTGTCATCGGACCTTTCAAAATTTCCGTATGCTGCTCAACGGTATAGACCCCGGTTTTTCGGGTAATAGCTGCTTTCCTGCCCGCTTCTACCATTACGGGGTTTTTGCCCTGACCGTCCTCTGTATCTGTATACATATCTTCGGAGCCCTTTAGTACTTCTTCAAGATTTAGGGTACTGTTTTCATAGAGTTTATACTGCCACAGTTCAATATTAGCGCCAATCACCTGTGCTGCATGCAGGTCATATTTCTTATAACCCGGTGCGATGCAAATAACCCGGATGGAAGACCAATCTACAGCCGTTCCTGGTCCCAGTGCTTTATCTACAGCCACCTGGTAATCGCCACGGTGATCCTTAATCCAGTGCAGGTAGTATAAGCTTTGGTTTATCAGTTCGGAAGAGGCCACTTTCTTGTACTCGATGATTACAGGGTTATTATCTTCCGATATGGCTAATGTATCAATCCTGCCCGAGTGTATACTGCCAGTAGGAAACTCTGAAGCCACAAGGCGGCAATTAAAAATGGTTTGCAGGCTGCCTTCAATCAGGCGTTGCAAATCTTTTTCGAGCCTGAAATCAGATGAACGAACCAGTTTGGCTTTCCCGGTATTTATTTCATAAAGTGCCATAATTCAAATTATTTATGTAGCGGATGTTGAAATCAAACTTTTTTATAAACTCCCTTTACCAAAAAATTCCAACGGTTAAGATCATTTTTACTTCGCATTTTATTTTTTATTTAGAGATTCAATTATCGCCTTAAAACTCTCCAAACCCGCTTCCAAATTTTCGACAATCTCTTCTGCCAGTTCATCAGGGTCAGGAAGATTATCTAAGTCTGCAAGTGATTTATCTTTTAGCCAGGTGATGTCCAATGATGTTTTGTCTCTTGTAATGATCTCATCATAAGAGAATTTTCTCCATCGGCCTTCGGGATTGGTTTCACTAAATGTTTCTTTTCGTTTGTGACGATTCTCAGGATTATAACATTTGATGAAATCTTTTAAGTCTTCCAGCTTCAGCGGATTTTTTTTTAATGTGTGATGCACATTCGTTCTGTAATCATACACCCATACTTCTTTGGTCCATGGGTCTTTGCTGCTGGGCTTGCCATCAAAGAACAACACATTGGCTTTTACACCATTGGCATAAAAGATGCCCGTAGGTAAACGAAGGATGGTATGTAAATCTGTTGTCTCTAATAATTTTTTGCGAACTGTTTCTCCCGCGCCACCTTCAAACAATACATTATCCGGTAACACAACAGCCGCTTCACCGGTTGTCTTCAGCATGCTTTTTATATGCTGTACAAAGTTGAGCTGCTTGTTGCTGGTGGTTACCCAGAAATCCTGTCGGTTATAAGTAAGGTCTTCTTTTTCCTGCTCGCCTTCTTCATTGGTAAAGGTCATGCTACTTTTTTTACCAAAGGGTGGATTGGCTAAAATATAATCATAGCGTTCTGTAGGTGCAGCAATCAATGAATCATTGGGAGAGATCATGACGTTCTCACTGTCAATGTCACCAATATTGTGCAGGAACAAATTCATCAATGCAAGGCGACGTGTGCCAGCCACAATTTCATTGCCTGAAAATGTTTTGTATTTGAGAAATTGTTTTTGTGCTTTGTCTAATTCCAAATTCTCTGTCATCCAGTCATACGCAGCTAAGAAGAAACCACCGGTACCACAGGCAGGGTCGGCAATAGTTTTCATGGGTTCGGGTTGCAAACATTCCACCATACATTTAATTAATGCCCTTGGTGTAAAGTATTGTCCTGCGCCGCTCTTGGTATCTTCCGCATTCTTTTCCAGCAGACCTTCATAAATATCGCCTTTGTCTTTTACACCCATCAATACCCATTGCTCTGCATTAATGAGTGCAATTAGTTTGTACAGCTTGGCGGGGTCGGTTATTTTATTCTGGCTCTTGGTAAATATCTGGCCCAGTATGCCTTTTTCTTTTGCCAGTTCCCGCAGCAGGTTATTATAATGAACTTCTAACTCATCACCGCTTTTATTGGTAAGTGTTTCCCAATTGTTTTTTGCAGGAATAGGCATCTTACGGTTGTGCGGTGGCCTGCTGTATTCATCTGCCATTTTTAGAAACAGCAAATAAGTAAGCTGCTCCAAATAATCGCCATAGCCTACACCATCATCACGCAGGGTGTTGCAGAAGGCCCAGACTTTGGAGACGATGCTAGAAGTGTTGGCGTTATTGTTGGTGCTCATTTTTTCTGAACTATGATTTAATTGGTTCTTTTGAATTTAATAGTTATTGAACTCCTATGCCGCAATTCTTAATGCCCAATCAATACCTGAACTTAGCAAACATGCTTTTGCTGTTGCTGAAAATTCAGATGTTGGATTAACAAGGCCTTTGAGTTGTTTTAGTTTTTCTTTTATCTGCGCTTTTCTTGCGGCACTTGGAACACCTGTAGCATTCAGAGAAATCAAATTTTGGGTTTCTTTAATGATGGCAAAACACTTTGTCCAAATTTCTTTTCGCCCTTCTTTAAGTAATTTGAAATTCAGATTCAAATTTTCAATCGTATAGTTTACTCTTTCACTATCCCACCCTGCACTTGAAAGAGATTTCATTTCTCCGTGTTCGTTGAAAGTAATTTTCAAAACATCTTCTTCATCACATGGGTCAAGGAAATAAATAGTCTCATCTTCAATTGAATCAGCCGGAGCATTTGCCTTGTTTGTTCTCACTGCAAACTTTGCTCCTTTACGCACATTGCCTGCGCCACCGCACACACGGTAGTTTGTCCATTGAAAAGCAAGCCACCAATAACCACCGTAATCATTTTTGTCAATTCCTAATGCTTCTTTCTTTGGTCTGAAATGGTCAACATGATAATGAGCATAAGCATCTTTTGCCTCGGAATACCAGCATTTGCTTTTTGAAATGTTGAGTAAAAAATCTTTCAGTTCTCCCCACAATGCTTGGTTGTCATCAATTATTTCACCTCTCGCATCATCATCAGCGGCATCTAATAATTCTTGAGTCAAGTCATCAGCTCTCTGAACCCAATTAGCATCTGGTGTATGTCCGTTTCTATCTATGAAAATCATTTGTCTTCTTCATTTTGTAGTTCATCCAAAATTTCCAATGCTACTTTGTTTTGTTCCTGCAGCTCCTCTTTGGTGTAACTTAATTTGGTTGTTGTCTTAATTCTGCTTTTGTAAGCTACGATGAACTTCTGAAACAAAGGGTCTCTGAAAGTTTTTGAGAATCCAAGCTCTTCAAGTTCTCCAAATATTTTTTGCAACTCACCATTTTCATTATCGTTTAGCTTTTCGCTTTGTTGTTTCACAAGCAGTTCATTTCTTCTGTCAAGTTTTTGTTGCGTTTCTTCATCAAGGGTGGTAGGTAAACCAAATAATTCACTTGTGAGAATTCCTTCAACTCCTAATCCTCTTGGGTCAATATCGGGTTGCTCTGCTAAAATTTTTCCTTTGCTGTCAGTCGTGAAAATTCTTACTTGCTCTTTTGTCAAGCCGCCAATAACTAAAGGGTCGTGAGTGTTGATTACAATTTGTGTGTTCTTCTCATTCTGAACAACCTCATCCAAAAATTCAAGGTATCGCCACTTCCAAATTGGATTTAAGTGAGTGTCCGGCTCGTCCAAAAGAATAAGCGATTCTTCATCCTTTGTAAACTTCAAAAGTCCCATCACTGTAAGCAGTTGCTGTTCTCCTTCACTTAACTCTTTGAATGTTACACTTCCATCTACAAATTTCTTTTTCACCTTTACTCTCACTTCTTCAATTAAATCAGAAATGTAAGTACTTTCAAGCGCTTTAAAAAATTCAGTATTAGAATTATATGTTTCAGCCAACTTTTTTAGATTCTGTTTGTCTTTGATAAAAAGATAAAGCCGTTTCTGCGTTGGTTCACTCCTGAAATCAACTGGAATTTTTTCATCGCTGTAAATAGGAGCAAGGGAAAGTTTCCAAACCTTTTCTAAAAATTTCTTTACCAGTCCATCAGCGCCGAAAAAGCGAACATCGCCTTTGCCATTCCATCTTGGTTTTCTTAAAATAAAAAGAATTGATTCCAAATCTTCAATCCCCAAAACCTCTTTTAAAAATTTTATGGATTTACTCTTGTCAGACTCATATGAATAATAAGCAAGCAATACAAAATGTGAGTGGACTGACTGAACATAGAACAGCTTCCGAAGTTGGTCAATGTCTGTGTCTTTGAAATTTGGCTTAATAATCTTGTCATAAAACTTTCTTTGATGTTCGTTGAAATGTTCTTTCAAGCGATTGCTAATACCTGAGTAGTATGTAAAAACATACTTTGGCAAATAAGAATCTTTATTTCGGAAAAAATCAGTTTTACTAAGCGAATCAGGAACTATAATTTCTTTTCCTGTCTTATCATATTTGGAGTAAACTCGGTAACGAGCAGAGTTACCAAGAGATGAAATTTTACGCTGCACTTTAAAGCTATATTTCCCATCTAAATAATTTACATAGATTTTTCTGTCTCTACAATAATACTCAATTCTGTATTGTAGCTCTAACTTTTGTGGGGGCTCCTTTTCTAAGTCAAGGTATTTGAATATTAAGACAAGGGCTTCAATGAAATTGGATTTGCCTGTTGCATTTTGCCCAAGCAATACTGATTTCATTTCATTCTCATTGAGGTCAATATTGAACTCGCTGAGGTTTTTAAATTTCTTTATGTATACCTTATCTATTCTCATTTTATATTAGCTGCAGTTAGGAATACTTCTTTACCTTTTCTTGGAAGTTCTACAATTTCTCCGTTTTCAATATGCTCTTTTAGCTTCGAATAAAAAGCATCAATATCGCCTTTGTGTTCTGATGCTTGCCAAAGGGTAAGAGGCGAAATTGGTTTCTTACTTTTTCTTACCAGTTCAAGAATTGATTTTAATTGTTCTGCCATATCGGATATATTTAAAATATAATGAAAATCTTTTTTGCGAATACTTTCTTCTTTTAAATATTGTTCTCGTTCTCTTTTAATCTTCTCAAGTAAAATATTAGCCGATTCATCATTGGGGTTTTGCTCAACCAATTTTCCTTGAAATGCTTGCTGTAAAATGCTTTGCTTTAATTGTTCACTTTGTATTAAGCTGTCAGCAATAACTTGTTCAAGGTTCTTGCAAATTGAAAACCTCTTTTCCAGTTCTTCCGCAATAAACTCTTGTTCTTTTGTTGAGCAGATTGGAATGGGTTGATTGAAAACATCTTTATCTCTTACGGCCGGATAAGATGAGCCAGTTTGTAGTTCATTTAAGGGATTAATAAATACGTTTGTGAGAGTATAGCTGAAAATGTATTTTGAATTTATGTAATCAGTTTCAGGACGGATAACGGTAAACCCAGTTGAAGCAATCTGGTGGTTGTAAGCTGGATTATCTACCAATGCAATGTTTTTCATGTATGTCCTTACAGTTGAAAAAAGTATATCGCCAACTTTTACGATTTGCTGTGCCCTTGATGGAGCATTTCCCCATTCATATACCTTATGGCTTGCAATTTTATTTTTTTCGTTGTCAATACCACCAATATCAAGGTAGAGAAATTCCTTTGAAAAATTTCTTTTACTTGAGCTTACTCTTTCAACCTCTGAACAAATATCACCTAATCTAACCCATGCCCACTCTTTTGGAAGTATGGGAAATAATTTGGATTCTTCTTTAGGAATAACATCAATGAGCCTTGGAATCTTCGGCTTGATCATGTTTCCTGCTTTTTTCAATTTTATTAACTCCTTTTCATACTGTTTTTCCCTGGACTTGTTTATCGCCTTTAGCAACTCAGTTCCTGAGTGTAAATTTGAATTTTTATCCCTCCACTTTTCAGACAGTCTTCCAAGGAAAGCATTTTGCAAAACGGCTTCACGATAAACTTTAACTTGATTTAAAACTGATTTAAGTTGTTCTTTCCCTCTTTCAATTTCGCTAAAAAGTTCATCCAATCTTGAAACTATTCTATTTTGTTCATTGCTTGGAGGGAGATTAAATTTAATGTTAGATAAGATTTGAGCGTTGACATTTGTTTTTAATCCAGTCTTATTTATTTCAATATGATGCCAGTAATCTTTTGACTGAAAGAAATAACTGAGGTATTTAGCGTTAATATTTTTGCTACTAATAATCCGAATTAAATAGGAGGCAAATACTGCGTTTTTAGGTACGTCCTTCTTTATTAGATAACTTTTGCCAACAGTTCCACCAGTTCTTGCAAAAACTAAATCATTTTCGTTTAATTCAAAATGTTCAATTACATCCTTTCGGATTTTGCAAAAAGGAACTTTATTCCAGTCAACGCCAGTCTCTCCAATGTCAGTGATTCGCAAGTATTTTACCGCTGTCTCTTCAGTTGTTGCAGTAGCTGTAAAACCGTAATGAACTTTCAAGCTAATTTGGCCAACAGTTACATTCACCCATCCTACTGGTAATTTAATATTTAATTTTCTTTTTTTCATTATGCTGCCAGCACTTCATTTAATTCATTAATGATTTCATCCGTTTTATCGCCAAACAACTGCCACATTTTTCCCAGCCCGCCGTTTTTATTAAAGGGGTCCAGTTCAAAGTCATCTTTCTCCACATGAAAGCTATTGGCCACATAATCTTTTATCATCCGCAGCCATTGCATCTGTTCTTCTGTAAACTTCAGGGTACCGGCCTGTTTTTTAAATACCCAGTCCTGGAAATTGCGGTCCACCGTTTTATCATAGCCTGTAAGCGTTTGGTCAATACCACTTACTTTCCGGATCAGGCTTACCAGGGCGATCAATTCATTTTTTGGGGATCCATTAGCCTCTTTTAGTTGTTCGTATGCACGCCATACATGCAGGGGTGATAAGAGCGGCTGCTCCGTTTTTATTTTTTCATACAGGTCTTTGATCATTTTATAAGTCAACTCCCTGCGGCGGTAGGGCTGGCTATAAAATATTTGCAGGGCGGTTATCTCCTCTTTATGGCTTTCAATCCATGCGGTAAAATTGTTGATGGTTAATGAAGCGGCGGCTTCCTGGTCTTTTACCCAACCGATATCGGTTATCTCGTCTATATTAATAGTATCAATTACCTGGTCGTATTTTTTACGTACATCTACAATGTAATTTCTTAGACCGGGATTGTTGAAAACAGCTACAGCCTCTTCGATTAATTTAGAATGATGAGTTATGAATGATGAATTGATCTGCGCAGGTGAAGCACCTGGATTTTCATTCATAATTCTTAATTCTAAATCCATAATTGTATCAGGATCGTAGGCATTCAGCAATTCCTTCACCACATGGCTGATGGTTTGTCCGTTGGCTTGTTCGGCAAAAGATGCTTTTTCCTTCTCATTAATTTGTTTGTCTAGCCGGATGAGGCGGTTGGCCAGTGTGCTGAGGATGTCTTCCTTTGTATTGCCCATGGCTACGTTCTGCAGCAAATCTTTCAGGCTCATACCAGGTTTTTTCTCCAATGGACGGCTGTCGGTTTTCTGGCTTTGCTCCACTCCAATGGCATCAATAATTACAAAATGGTCTTTGGTGAATTTGGCAGAAGGTGTGCCGGTGGCTTTTAGTTGTTCCACTGTACATGTTCTGGTGCCACGGCCTTTCATTTGCTCGTAATAACTGCGGCTTTTTACATCCCGCATAAATACCAATACTTCCAATGGACGAATATCGGTGCCGGTAGCAATCATATCTACCGTTACGGCAATGCGTGGATAATAATCGTTGCGGAACTGGCTGAGTACAGTCTTGGGGTCTTCTTCACTTTTATAGGTGATCTTTTTGCAGAACTTATTTTCTTCAGCAAATTCTTCCCGTACAATTTCAATAATGTCTTCGGCATGAGAATCTGTTTTGGCGAAGATCAAAGTCTTTGGCACCTCAAACTTTCCATCTTTATCCATTCTGTCGGGGAAGATAGCCGGCAGGTTTTCTTTCATGGCCCGGATGATGGTGCGGATAGTGCTGGGGTTTACAATATCATTATCCAGTTGTTTGCCGCTGTATTCAATGTCTTGATCCACACTCTCCCAGAATTTTCTGCGGGTTAATCGTTCCCGTTTATCCACCTTTTCACCCATGGTAATCTTGCTGCCTTCTTTGGTGATCTTTGTTTCGATGGTAAATACATTATAGGGAACGAGTACTCCATCAATCACGGCTTTTTCATAACCATAATCACTTACCAGGTTTTGGTTAAAGTAACCAAAGGTTCTGTTATCAGGTGTGGCAGTGAGGCCAACCTGAAATACATCAAAATAATCGAGTACCTGTTTCCACAAATTATAAATGCTGCGGTGGCATTCGTCAATCACGATGAAATCAAAAAACTCAATGGGTACTTTTTCTGTATAAGCAACGGGAACCGGTTCTTTGGTTGTTGCAAATTCATTCGGGTTTTGTTCTTCGGCACTTTCATCCAGTTCGGCTCCTTTTAAAATAGAGTACATCCGCTGAATGGTGGAAATATACACCTGGTTATCGGGCGGAATGAAACTGCTTTTTAACCTGGTAACGCCATAGAGTTCAGTGAACTTGCGGTTATCATCGTTGGGAACATAGGCCATCATTTCCTGTTCGGCCTGTTCGCCTAAATTCTTAGTGTCAACTAAAAACAAAATGCGTTTGGCTTTGGCATATTTTAATAATCGGTAAATAAATGTAATGGCGGTATATGTTTTACCAGAGCCAGTTGCCATTTGAATCAACGCTTTTGGTCTTGCTTCTTTAAACGATTGTTCAAGGTTATTGATGGCAATAATCTGGCAATCCCTTAAGCCGGTTGTTGGCAATGCAGGAATATCGTGCAACCTTGTCCGGAGCGATTTTTCCTGTTTGCTCCATTCTGAAAAAGTTTCGGGACGATGGAAAGTGAATACAGGCCTGCTTCTTGGTTTGGGGTCACGGTAATCGGTGAACCTGGTTACTTCGCCGGTGCTTTCATAACCAAAGAACAAGGGCTGATTGTTGAGGTATTTCAGTTTGGCAGTAGCATAACCTTCCGTTTGGCCTTCATGCATCGTAAGATGAATTCCTTCTTCAGCTCTTTTTGCTTCAATGATGCCGACGGGTTTTTTATCCACGAATAAAACATAATCGGCAGGGCCGATATCGGTTTGGTATTCTCTTACTGCAATACCAACACCTGCATTCAAATTGATTTGATTCTTATTTTGAATAGGCCAGCCGCACTGAATAAGTTCAGCGTCTATTTTATCACGGGCCAGTTGTTCAGGAGTTTGGTTCAATGGTGGCTGGGTTTATCTCACAAAATAAGAAAGGCTGCCTGAATATCCTCAGAGCCAGCCTTTCTCAAATATAAAGAGATTTGGAGATTCAGGTCAGACTACCCAACAATCAAACAACGATGTTGCAAACTGATTTTCTAATTGTTCAGTAAGTACACAGTGATTTCCTCCCTCTATTCCTCTTTATCTTTATTCCCAAATCTCTCGTATGCCGCATCTCGACTATACCCAACGGGCCCTCCGCTTTGTGAGCCGCTACCCGGTATTCAATATCATACTGACACAAATTGGCTTTTGGGTAATGGCCAATAGTATACTGGCGCTGCTGCTGCACCTGATGTATTCTTCCGTACATGTAAATGTGCCACTGCCCCTGCCACCGGAGCTGTGGCCCACTATGCTAACAGGCATCATCCTCGGCATCCTCTATGGTACCGTTCTCGGCATCACCGAATATTTTTTGGAGAAACAATTCTTCCGCCGCCGCAGCCTTGGTGTTACGTTTTTGCTGAAGACAATGGTTTCCCTGCTCAGCCTCATATTGCTGCTGGCCCTGGTGCGGTTTGTCCTCTTCGATCACCTCATCCTCCCGGTCTTTATGAAAGGACGGTCACCCCTCACAGATGAATCCTGGAAATTCATTTTCTTCATCTTCCTTGTCTATTATGGATTGATGACATTGGTGATCACCTTCATCACCCAGGTGAATAAGAAATACGGACCGGGGGTGCTGGTGCCGCTGCTGCTCGGCAAATACCGCCAGCCGAAAGAAGAGGAACGCATCTTTATGTTCATGGATCTGCAATCTTCCACCAGCATCGCCGAAGAACTGGGCCACCTGCGCTACAGCGGTTTTATCCGGGACAGTTTTATGGACATCAACCAGGTGATCGCTAAACACCAGGCGGAAATTTATCAATATGTGGGTGATGAAATTGTTCTTAGTTGGCGCATGGCAGAAGGCTTAAAGGACCTGGCCTGTGTCCGTTTTTATTTTGCCTGCGGCGAACAGTTTGCAAAACGGGCCGCTTATTATGAAGCACAGTATGGCCGTTTACCTTTTTTTAAAGCAGGGCTGCACGGCGGTAAAATAACAGCTGTGGAGATCGGCGAGATCAAACGGGATATTGCTTTTCATGGTGATTCCATTAATACTGCCGCAAGGATTCAAAGCCTGTGTAATAAATATCAAAAAAGCTTACTTATTTCTAAACCCTTCACAGAATATAGTGAATTCAATAAATTATTCAACGCTGTATCACTGGGTATGGTGGCGCTAAAAGGAAAGCAACAACCTGTTGAATTGGTAAGTGTGGAAAGAATACTGGTATAAAATGAGTGCTGCAATTATTTCCTCTTCCTCTTTTTCCTCAAGGCCGATTGCATACGGGCTGCCAGTTTTTCAATGCCCTGCTGCACGGTGCTTTCCAGTTTTTGCCCGGCGGCCTGGCTAAGGCGGCGGCTGAGGTAACCGGCCCCCAGGCTTACCAGCCCGGTAAACAAGGTATGCTCTCCCGGCTGGGTATGGGTGGCTTCGGCCAGTTTGTTGCGCAGCAGGGTGCCGGGGCGCAGTTCCTCTTTGGTCTCGCTCCAGTTTTGCTGCAGGGCTTTTTCCTGCTCCAGCTGCTGTATACGCAGCCGCATTTTTTCCTGCTGTATGTCTTTTATATGTTTAATCTTTTTCGTCTTCTTCCTCCGGTTCAAACAAGGCTTCTATCATCGAATTCATAATGGGTATGCGCAGCAGCCGGTCTTTGGCCAGCCAAAATATAAGGCCCAGCAGCAACACTATACCGGCTACGATCAGGAAGCCCAGCCAGTAACTGTCAAGCCACTGCCCGATGGCAATAGCCGCTGCTATACTGAGCAGTACCAGGAACAAAAAAAACACCAGTGCTGCCATCAGCATAGCTATCATCATTGCGGCCAGTTTCGAGATCTTCTCGGCCATAGATAACTTTACCTGCGACAGCCTGGTGTTTGCATACGCTTTGAGCTGATCGACCAGCGACTCTACTTTTTTAAATTCTTCTGACATGGTACTAAAGTTACACTTTTGCTTGTCAGATCACTTCTTCGAGTTCGCCATTTACCCGGGCCATTTGTTCTTCCATCTTTTCTTTGCCCAGTTTTACTTTGCGTGTAAACTGATCTTTCAGTTTTTTGCCGTTATCAGCAATTTTGTGGCGGGTGTTAACGCCTTTGTCAGGAGCGAATAACACACCCAGTATTCCACCGATAGCCAGACCGGCTCCCAGTGCAATCAGCACTTTAGATGTGTTTTTCATCTTTTATAATTTACGGATGAATAATAAGATACTGTCCTTTCAAATATAGTTTTTGAACCCGCCCAAAACAATGAGCATCTTCATATACCGCAATGACAGCTGTCAATTTTTTAGGGCTGGCAGGAAAGCGAACTTGCTTTATTGTTTTGCTGCTGCTTACTATTCTTCAGCTCCCGCATTTGACTGCAAAACGCCGAACCTGAATGCCAATCTGGCAAGTTGGGCTGCTTTGGAACGATGTTGGTATTTTCGCCGCCATTATCGTATTAACTGAAAAAAATTAATCTCTGTTATGGTACAGGAAAAAGGAACTATATCGATCAACACGGAAAACATTTTCCCCATCATTAAAAAATTTCTCTACTCCGATCATGAGATCTTCCTGCGGGAACTGGTAAGCAATGCCGTGGATGCCACGCAAAAGATAAAAAGGCTGAGCTCACTGGGTCATTATAACAAAGAACTGGGCAGCCTGAACATTAAAGTAGCCGTGAATGCAGAAGCAAAGACCATTACCGTATCAGACAGCGGTATCGGCATGACAGCGGAAGAAATAAAAAAATACATCAACCAGGTGGCTTTTTCCGGCGCTACGGAGTTCATGGAAAAATTCAAAGAAGCCAATGATGCCAACGAGATCATCGGCCGTTTTGGTTTGGGTTTTTATTCTTCCTTCATGGTAGCAGAAAAAGTAGAGATACAAACCCTCTCTTACCAGGAAGGCGCCGCCCCTGCCCGCTGGACCTGCGACGGCAGCACCGAATTTGAGATCACCGAAGGAACCCGTACTGAAAGAGGCACCGATATTATTTTATATATCAACGAAGATTCGCTGGAGTTCCTCGAAGAAAACCGCATTCAGTCCATACTGGATAAATATGCAAAGTTTCTGCCGGTGCCGGTACAGTTTGGTACCAAAACAGAATCGGTGGAAGACGGAACAGATGAAGAAGGCAAACCAAAATACAAACGGATTGAGGTTGATAATATCATCAACAACACCAATCCCATCTGGACAAAAGCGCCGGCCGACCTGAAGGATGAAGATTACCTTGATTTTTACCGGGAGCTGTATCCTTTCCAGGATGAACCACTGTTCTGGATACACCTGAATGTGGACTACCCGTTCAACCTGACCGGAGTATTGTATTTTCCCAAACTGAAGAACGATTTTGAAGTACAGAAGAACAAGATCAAACTCTTCAGCCGCCAGGTATTCATTACCGATGAAGTAAAAGATATAGTGCCGGAATTTTTATTGCTGCTGCACGGGGTGATCGATTCACCGGATATTCCCCTGAACGTTAGCCGTTCGTTTTTACAATCAGACAGCAATGTAAAAAAGATCAACAGTTATATCAGCCGCAAAGTAGCTGAGAAACTGGCTGAACTTTTCAAGAAAGACCGCAAGGCCTATGAAACCAAGTGGAGTGATATTGGTTTGTTTGTAAAATACGGCGCCCTGTCTGATGAAAAATTCTATGAAAAAGCGAAAGAGTTTTTATTGCTCAGCAATACAAATAATGAACATTACACACTGGAAGAGTACAATGCCAAAGTAAAAGACTTCCAGACAGACAAGAACGGACAGCTCGTTTATCTCTACACCGCTGATGCAGAGCACCAGCACAGTTATATCCAGTCGGCCCAAAAGAAGAACTATGATGTACTGCTGATGAATTCACCGATCGATACTCATTTCATCCACCATCTTGAAATGAAACTGGAGAAAACTTCCTTGAAAAGGGTAGATGCAGATGTACTGGATAAACTGATCGAAAAAGAAGATGCCGAAAAACATACACTGACCAAGGAAGAAACCGAAAAACTGAAAACCATCTTCGATAAGGCGATCAGCAATACGAATATGAAGGTTGAGGTTGAAAGCCAGTCTGCTGATCATATGCCGGTGACCATCACCATGGAAGAATGGATGCGCCGGATGAAGGATATGAGTAAGCTGGGCGGCGGTATGAATTTTTATGGCGCTATGCCGGACAGTTATAAAGTGTCGGTAAATGGTAACCACAAACTCATACATAAAATTTTATCTGCTGATGAAGCACAGCAAACCGTGCTGGCCAAACAGGCATTTGATTTAGCGTTATTGGCGCAGGGCATGCTGAAAGGCGCTGACCTCACCGCCTTTGTGGAAAGAAGTGTGGAAGTGTTGTAGCATAAAACAAGCCACGAAATAATTTTGTTTCTGATAAAGCAGGGTCATCAGCCTTGCTTTATTACTTTTGAGACTTATGTCGCTTTTCATCGCCTCATTAAATTCGGGCAGCAATGCCAACTGTTATTATGTGGGAAATAATAACGAAGCAGTGCTAATTGATACAGGACTCAGTTGCCGGGAAACAGAAAGAAGAATGAAGCAGCTGGAACTTTCTATGGATAAAGTAAAAGCTGTTTTTATCTCGCATGAACATGCCGATCATATCACCGGCATGCCGGGTCTTTCAAAAAAATACCGGTTACCTGTATATATTACTGACAGCACATTGCAACACAGTAATATGCCAGTAGAGCAGCATCTCGTCCGTTCATTCAAACATGCCGGCATTATTTCTATTGGTGATTTAAAAATTACTGCTTTCAAAAAAAGTCATGATGCGGCTGACCCGCATAGTTTTATAATAACTGGTCGTGGAGTGAATGTGGGTGTGATTACGGATATTGGCTATGCCTGCAAAAGGGTGATAAAATATTTTAGTAAATGCCAGGCCGTTTTCCTGGAATCTAATTATTGTGATAACATGCTGAGAAACGGCAATTATCCTTACCATCTGCAAAAAAGGATCAGCAGTGATGAAGGGCATTTATCCAATGCGCAGGCGGTAGAATTATTTCAGCATTACCGTGCTGAAGACCTTCAGTTGCTCATTCTGTCACACCTTTCTAAAAACAATAACAAACCCGAACTGGTGGAAGCCCTGTTCAGACCGCATGCCGGTAATACAAAAATTATTGTTGCCAGTCGTTATGAAGCCAGCCCGGTATTTTATATAGAAGGAAAAGGCAATGAGGTCAGCACCATAAAGACAAAACCTAAGAAGGTAAAAAATGAAGGGCAGCTTTCTCTTTTTTAATTTTTCTATTTTCTCCTGTACATATTGAGTGTAACTGAAGTGGCAAAGAAAGGTCTTTCACTGAGTGTAAGAAAAGCTGTGTTATCATTTTTGAAACACATCGCTTCTCCCTGTGGTTCCAGTACATAACCTAAAGTAAGCGGATTTCTTTGAAGAGCCGCTTCTATGGTCTCTCCTGCATTTCTTTTCCAGTAATACACATTGGTATATGTTTTTACCAAAAGTTCTTTTTCATCAGGTGAGATCGCAGCAGCAGATACACCGGTGAAAGTGGCAGTGCCGACGGCAGTGGCAATGGTGGTGGTAGTAGTACTTTGCGGATATGATAATTTATATATCCGGGAAGTGCTGTCCCGCTTGCTGATGATATAAATGTCTTTTGTACTGTTCTCCACGAAGATGGCTTCTGCATCATGCGGCCCGTCAGGATACTGAAAAGTGATTTTATCAGTAGTAAAAACAGTGTCGGTACTTATCGTCGGTTCAGGAAAGCGATAAATAGCATAATCGGTATACGCAGCAAGATTATCTCCTGTTTCTGCAATGTATATATAGTTGGTTCCGGCTGCGGGACCGTTACCCACCACTATATCTTCCCAGTCACGGTTACTCACTCCGCTGATATGTATTTTTTTCTGTATAGTGCCGGCATAGGAAAGCAGGAAAAGTTCCGGGGGATTTCCTCCATCCTGCTGCACCCAAACAAAACCCGGGTTAGTCTTACTGTCAGCAATACCGGACGCTTCATCAATGGTACCCGGAAGTACAGGTGTGGTTTCCGGAAGGGTTTCAAACGGCAAAAAATCTCCCTGCGCAGAATTCACTTCTTTCTGGCATTGCATAAAAGCAATGCAGGTGGCGATAAAAGAAAAAATTATCCGCATGAAACGTATACTATTATGGATGATCGTCTTCATAGCAGGGATTGAAACGCTTAGCTTATAAAAGTATAAAATAACAGGGATTATTACCAGGAGGATACCGGGAGTATGAAACGTTACTTAGTGTTCAACTGTTTATGGTGCCAGCCTTTCTGTTTTCCAGTCACCGGCTTCTGATCTTGTATATAAGATCCTGTCGTGCATGCGGCTGGGGCGACCCTGCCAGAATTCCATACGAACAGGTTTTACACGATAACCTCCCCAATGCGGGGGTTTGGGAATATGACCATGCTTGAACCGCTCTGCATAGTATTCAAATGTTTCTTTCAGCCATGCTTTACCGGCTACCACCAGGCTCTGCGGTGATGCCCATGCGCCGATCTTGCTGCCATCGGGGCGGCTGTCGAAATACTCAATACTTTCTTTGGTGGAGATTTTTTCAGCTATCCCATTGATACGAACCTGTCTTTCCAGTTCTTTCCAGAAAAAGAGCAGGCAGCAGTTGACATTAAAATCGAGCTGTTTGCTCTTCGCACTGTTGTAATTGGTGAAAAAGACAAATCCATTTTCGTCAAAAGCTTTTACCAGCACTGTTCTTGCCTCCGGCATACCATCATGTCCCACGGTGGCCAGTGTCATTGCATTCATCTCAAGTATCTCAGATTTTTCTGCATCATCCCACCAGCGCTGAAACTGGGCAATGGGTGAATCCGCCACATCATCTTCATTCAGTGAATGCAATGTATAGTCTTTACGCAACTGCGCTATATCTTCTGGTTTCATGTAAGTGAAAGTATTTGCTGATCAAAGATAACCAACTGTTACATTACAGGTTCTTTCATTGCTTTTACAAGGGCGGCCCCTTTTTCCAATGCTTCTTTATTGATCGGCAGAAGATGATGATATTTTTCCGGTAATACTTTCTTCAATGCTTCCAGGATGGATTCAATCTTCACTACCGGTTTTAGTTGCAGGTAAGCGCCGAGGATGATCATGTTCATGATCTTTGCATTCTTCATCAGCAATGCTTCTGTAGTGGCGGGTATGCCGATGATCTCTATATCTGTTCTTGTAGCCGGCTTAAAAATATTACCTGATTCATACAATAATAATCCGCCGGGTTTTACCCTTGCGGCAAACTTATCTATGGAAGGCTGGTTCAATACGATCGCTGTGTCAAATAATGAAATGATTGGTGAGCTGATCTTTTTCTCAGCTATAATGGTTATACAATTTGCCGTACCGCCCCTCATCTCGGGTCCGTACGAAGGCATCCAGGAAATTTCTTTTCCTTCTACCATGCCCGCATAGGCCAGTGTCATACCGAGTGATAATACTCCCTGTCCGCCGAAGCCGGCGACTACGAGTTCTTCCAGTTTTTTGAAATCATTCGGGTTGCTCATATTTATTATTTAAAGAATGATTTTTTGTTTTTTCTATTACTGATCATGCTTCGATAAACTCAGCATGACAGAAGGTTGTCAGCCTGAGCTTGCCGAAGGCGTTTTTATATCTTCTGCTTTTGGCACTTTAATATCCCCCAGCGGAAATGTTTTCACCATTTCTTCATCAATGAACTTTGATGCTTCAATGGGTGTCATCTTCCAGTTGGAAGGACAGTTACCGATAATTTCAACCAAACAGGTTCCTTTGTGCAGCTGCTGGTATTTAAAAGCGTTTTGCAACGCTTTCTTTGTTCTGCGAACTGCATTGGCGTTGTTTACAGCCTGCCTTGTTACATAAAATGCACCGGGTAGTTGTGCCATCAGTTCAGATATTTTGATCGGTGAACCATAGTAGCCAACATCTCTTCCATCCGGACTGGTAGTAGTATGCATACCTGCCAGTGTTGTCGGCGCCATTTGTCCGCTGGTCATACCATACACCGCATTATTCATAAATACGATCAGGATATTTTCTCCTCGATTGATGGCATGCAATGTTTCCGCAATACCAATGGCAGCCAGGTCGCCATCGCCCTGGTAAGTGAATACATATTTGTCGGGCATCAGTCTTTTAATACCAGTGGCTACGGCACAGGCACGGCCATGAGCAGCTTCCTGCATATCAATATCCATATAATCGTATGCGAAAACAGAGCAACCAACCGGCGCAATACCAATGGTTTGTTCCTGTATATCCATTTCCTCCACCACTTCCATGATAAGTTTATGTACCAGGCTGTGTGCACAACCGGGGCAATAGTGCATACTCACATCTACCATGGTGTGTGGTTTGTGATACACCAGTTCATATTCATCCTCATCATGGCAGGCCGGTGCTACTACATCCAGCGCTGTATCGGGTAATACATGTTCTTCAGTTGGCATGATGATACTGTATTAAAGTTTCTAAATGTTGAACGATTTCTTCCGGGGTAGGCATCATACCTCCCATTCTTCCGTAAAATTCAACCGCTACTTTTCCTTTCACAGCCAGTCTTACATCCTCTACCATCTGCCCGCTGTTGAGTTCCACAGTAAGCATCGTTTTTACCTGTGCAGCCAGTTCTTCCAGCCGCTTATACGGATAGGGGTATAAAGTAATAGGCCGAAGCAAACCGATCTTTATTCCTTTATCCCTTGCAATGTCCATTGCTTTCTGGCAAATCCTTGCACTCAATCCATAGGCGACAAAAAGATAGTCGGCATCAGCAGTATTGATCTCCTCAAATCGCACTTCATTCTCTCTTATGTGTTTGAATTTTTCTTCGAGTTTCAGGTTATGCTGTTCCATTCTTTCAGGTTGAATAAAAAGTGAAGTGATATAATTCCTGTTGCGGGTCTTAGGTTTACCGGTAGTGGCCCATGATTTATCAACCGCAGGCCTTGTATACGATTTGAATTGCACTTTCTCCATCATCTGGCCAATGGCTCCATCGGATAACATCAGCACCGGGTTACGGTATTTATCAGCTAAATCAAATCCGAGATAAACAAAGTCTGCCATCTCCTGTACGGAAGCAGGTGCCAGTACGATCATTTTATAATCGCCATGCCCGCCTCCTTTTACAGATTGAAAATAATCTCCCTGCCCGGGTTGAATAGTTCCCAATCCGGGGCCGGCCCTGTTTACATTTACGATCAGACAGGGAAGTTCTGCTCCGGCGATATAAGAAATACCTTCCTGCATCAAACTGATACCTGGCGAAGAGGAACTCGTCATGGTACGAAAGCCTGCACCGGCAGCGCCATATACCATATTAATAGAAGCCACTTCACTTTCGGCCTGCATTACAATCCGGTTATGCTTGGGCATTTCTCTTGCTAAATACTCCAGCACTTCTGATTGCGGAGTGATAGGATACCCGAAGTACGCATCGCAGCCCGCAAGAATGGCGGCTTCTGCCATGGCTTCGTTACCCTTCATGAGTTTAGTTTCAGTCATAATGAAATTATTTTGAAGGACTGATCATTGATTGTATTTGCTCTTTGATATTCTCCGGTGTAATGTCAACCGGTTTTTTCTTCGGATGGGTTCGATATACGGTGATCACTGCATCGGGACAAACCAATGCACAGTTCACACAACCGGTACATACATCATTATTGGCAATGATGTAACGATAACCTTTGATGTTGATGGTATCGGAAAGAGCCAGTGCATGTTCCTTGCAGGCCGTAGTGCAGAGTTCGCAGCCTTTGCATCGCTGAATATCAATTTCAACCCTTCCTTTGACTTTTCTTTCTTTAACCGAAACGGTTTTGTTGGTATTTTCTTCCATTGTCCGGGTTTTAGAGCTATAACAAATGTCCAAAGAAGCAGCCCGGATTCATAGTTATCCTGTCATGGCCGGATATGATTGTTGTCAGTTTAAACAGCCAACAGGGAGGTCATTCATCCAATGTGATACTTAGTACTTTCATTTCCCGGCCTTTCAGGATTTTTAGCGAAAAGCCGTTGCAATGCGGGCAGTCCAAGCCAAAGGCCGGCAGGTGAAAAATGGTATTGCAATCCTGGCACTTCGCTTCCCCGGGAATGATCTCAATATTCAATTCAGCCTTCTGCAAAAGAGTGTCTTCCTGCATAGCAGAGAAGGCAAATTTTAATGATTCAATTTCGATGCTGCTCAGTTCGCCTACCTGTATATTAACCGCTGTAATTACTTCCTTACTGTCTGCAGGAAATGCTTTTTCAGCAATGGATAAAATGGACTGGGCTATGGAGAGTTCATGCATAAAAGACCATTGAGTTAGCCTGCGATAATATCCGGATCAATTCCTGTTTTATTTTCTTCTTCTTTTTTTGCTGCGGCCATTTTATCGGCAGCAGCTTTTTCAGCTGCTTTACGTTTCTTCTCAGCCGCATATAATTCACGGCTTGCTAATGCATCAGTATAGAGTTTATTCCAACCATTGTTGATATTCTCTGCTTTCAATGCACAGGGTGCCGGTTCAGCTGTTTGAAAAATAGCTCCTTCTTTCGGACAGGCACGGACACATTCACCGCAATAGATACAAACAGCCCGGTTGAAATGATAGGTTTGTTTGCCTTCCATATCCTGCGAGAAAACAATAGCTCCCGGCGGGCATACCATTTCACAACGGCGGCACCAGATGCAGAGGTTTTCATCAAAACCGATCAGGCCGCGGTAATCATCAGGGATAAATGTTTTTTCAAACGGGTATTTTGTGGTGACCGGTTTCTTAAATACGTTACCTATTGTTTTCAAAAAAGTTTTCATTCTTCAAATTTTATCTCGCTGTGCAGGAAAGACAAGGATCATACGAAGCAATAATTGCCGGCGCAGAACCATATTCATTTCCTGTAAATGCTTCTGTCATTGCTGCCACATTGGAAAATGTCGGCGCCTTGATCTTCAATCTTTCCAATACCTGTGTTTTATTTCCTTTGGCATAATAAAACAATTCACCTCTTGGCGCTTCCAGCCGCACTGTTGCTTCGCCATCAGGAAATGCTTTGGTCTCAGTTATCAACGCTGATTCAGGTAATCCATTAATGATATTCTCAATGATGCGGATGGAAACATATAGTTCACGAAGCCGTACTATATTGCGGGCATATACATCACCAGTAGTTTCAGTTACCATTTCAAAACCCACTTCTTTCCATGGCAGCAGGTCTTCGGTTTCATTGCGCACATCAACAGCCAGTCCTGCAGCCCTGGCAAATGGTCCTACCACATTCAGCCGCATGGCATCTTCTTTCGTAATGGCGCCTGCGCCTTTATTCTTTAATGACAGTGTCCAGTTGTTTTTGTAGATGTCCATCAGCTCATCCAGTTGCGGAACAAATTTTTTCAGTCTTTCCATTATTGATTGTGCAACCTGTGGTTTAAGATCTCTTGCCACACCACCTACAATGGAGAAATCATATTGAATACGGTTACCGCAAACAGCTTCCAGCAGTTCCATAGAAAATTCCCGATACTGCATTGTCTTCATGAACAACGCTTCAAAGCCTGAGTTTTCTGCCACATGGCTTAAGCAAAGTAAGTGAGAGTGAATGCGGTCGAGTTCTATCACCAGCATCCTTAAATATTTTGCCCGCAACGGAATTTCAATCTTCAGTAATTTTTCCGCTACCTGTGAATAAGCGGTAGTATGTGAAATGGAACAAAGTCCGCAAACCCTTCCCACCACAAAACTCACCTGCCTGAATTTGAATTTGGAGCAGCAGGCCTGCTCGATGCCCCGGTGCACATAATAAACATTGGCATCGGTCTTCACTATCTTTTCATTCTCAGTGGTGAATTTAAAATGCAGGGGTTCCAGCAATGAAATATGCTGGGCGCCAATTGGTATTTCGTATTGCCTTCCCATAATTATTTTTTCTTACGTAACGGACCGCTTTCAAAATCGGGTTCCAGTACAAATCCTTTTTGAGTGTTTTCAACTTTTATATTCATCAGGTCCACCAGCTCGGCTTCTGCCACCCATGCTGATTCAACGATATCCCTGATACTTGGTATTTCTGTTTCAGGACTGACAAGTGCATAAAAGCATATTGTTTCACATGGATGGGCATAGTTGCTGAAGAACCACTGCACTTCGATCTTCTCCCCGAGATCAACAGCATTCATAACCATGAAATGCTGCAACTCCGGTTTGTAAAAAGCAGCAATGTCTTTTTTCAGGTTTTCAATGGTTGTTTCTATCTTCTTCATATCATAGCAGGTTTAACCTGGTCCGCAATATTTCTGCGGTTGATTTGTTTTCCTTCTTTCACGGTTTCTTTTTTCAGACGAACTGATTCTTCGAGTTCTTTTGTTTTTGTTTCAAGTATGCCCAATGCCTGCACCACACCATCAATGATCTGTTCTGGTCTTGTACCGCATCCGCATACATACACATCCACCGGTATGTATTGATCGATTCCTCCTTCGCAGTTGTACATACCCCGAAATACGCCGCCGGTACTGGCACAGGCGCCGCAGGCAATCACCACTTTTGGTTCTGGCATTTGTGCATATATCTCCACTAATCTTTCACGGCTGCGCTTTGTCACCGGACCTGTCACCAATAGAATATCTGATTGTTTGGGATTACCGGTGTTGATCATACCGAAGCGTTCAATATCATATTTGGGACTGAGGCAGGCCAATATCTCTATATCACATCCATTGCAGCCGCCTGCATTGTAATGCAGTATCCAGGGAGATTTTTTTCTGTACGAAGCTAAGTTCATGTCAAACTATTAATTAATAAATTGATAAAGGCAAGGGAAAATGAAACGGTCAATGAAAACCGGAGCATTTGTTTGTAGCTAACCCTTGCTGTAGAATTATCCAGTGCATTCAGGTAAAAGAAAGTAAATATGATCAGCCCGGCGCCTAATAAAATATTATTGCCTGCAAACAGGTAAACCAATGTATAGCAGAACACATAGTCCAGCCATTTGGCGGTGTACACTGCCTCATAGAAAATACCTGAGAATTCCAGTTCCACACCGCCTGTTAGTTCCTGGTGTGCTTCAGCAACATCGAATGGAGATTTTTTCAGTTTAATCGGGAGCACCAGTAACAGGGCAATAAACGCCAATGGCATTTTATACAACAAAGGTTGTTCTGATTGAAAAGCTGCTGTCGCATCAAAACTTCCGGTGAGCATAAAAATGGAAACAGCGATGATGATCAGTACCGGTTCATAGGCAAGAATGCTGATAGCTATACGATTGGCACCGAGGTGACTAAAGATTGAACGGGTACTATAGGCAGCCAGTATCAATAAAGCAGTGGAAAGCAAATGCAGAAAAATAACCAATATCAGGTCGCTACCCAGTAACAATACTGCCAATGCAAACCATAGTGAAACAAAATGCATGATGCCGAGAAAAGCATGTGCCGAGTGTACGATCATTTTTCTTTTATCTGCCAGTTTCAAGAAATCATAAAAGGGTTGCAGCAGCGGTGGACCGATGCGTCTTTGCATTCTTGCTTTGATGATACGTTCAAATCCATACACCAGTCCGCCAAGCAGCGGCGCCAGTATGATCAATATTATCGGAATCCAAAGGTTGTTCATAACAATCAGTTTAAATCAATGCCACAATGATCAATGCCACAAAAAACAGGATACCCGCTGTTGCGAAATAAGGGGTAGCTCTGTCGGTGGAGAAATAGAAGGACGAGAATGAGTAATTCACTTTCTCGCCACACATATATTCTTTTGCCCTGTCCACTTTTTTGAAACGGATGAACATGGCCGCAATGATGGTTACAGGTAACAAAAGAAAAGCGATGAGCATAGGTACCAGTGGCAGCTTGATAGTTCCGAGGTAAATATTCCATCCTTCTGTAGCTATCGTCAGTGCTGTGCCTGTTAAAGATCCTGTTACCGGGGCAAAATACTGGTTCAATAAAAAAGGCAGGCTGATCACTGTTGCCAGCAACAGGCCTAATAAGATATAAGTAGTAGCTGCATAGTAAGGTCCTGTTTTTTCGAAATGAATCTTATCATTTTCCCCGGTTCGGGCAATCAGCAAACCCATTACTTTGAAATATAACAAAGACAACACAGCGCCTCCGCCTGCCACCGCTACCATTATCAGTGCGCCCAGTATTTTTTTATCAGTAGCTAATGCTCCGAGTGATTCAATGCTCATCCATTTGCCAATGAAAGCGCCGAATGGCGGCAGCAGTAACGACATAAAACCAATAGTGATCACCAATGAGGTAAATGGACCACTTTCGCCTAACTTATCCATATCAGATGATTGCTTGAGATGGAAAACTTTTTCCAGGATGCCTGCATTGAGAAAGAGCATGGACTTGGAAATACCATGAAACAATACCAGTATCAGTGAAGCAGTAATAGTAACCGGTGTGCCTACAGCTGCCATCATGATCATCAATGCCAGTAAGGCAATGGTGGAGTGTGCCAGTATTCGTTTGAAGTTATCCTGTGATAAGGCACCAATAGCCGCAGCAACGAAAACAAAACCGGTGAGTGCAATGATAACGTTTGCTACCGGTGTATCTTTTAATGCCGGTGATAAACGAAGGATGATGAATGGTGCGATCTTCACCATAGTAGATGAATGCAGCAGGGCACTGACAGGTGTCGGCGCTACCATTGCACCCAGCAGCCATTTGCTAAAAGGCATTTGTGCCCCTTTGATCAGGGCAGCGATACTAAGTAAAGCTAAAGGCAGCAAAACATTTTCTGCTTTTGCATTGGCAAGCAGGTTTGTAAAAGTGGCTTCTCCATAGCCGTTATGATGGATAAAGAAAATAGCAGCCAGTATGGCCAGTCCGCCAATTTGGTTCATCCATAAAGCAGTCAATGAATTTTTGACTGATACTTCATCTTTTCTAAATCCGATGAGTAAGAATGAAGCCAGCGTAGTGAGCTCAAAGAACAGGAAGAAGTATTCCAGGTTGTCAGAAGAAACAACCAGGTTCATTACAGCGATGAACCAGAAAATAGTGGAGAGAAAATACTTTTTGCGGAAAGGGCTGCAATGTTCCTCATCAATATACCGGAGTGAATAAACAGCAATGATACCGCTGATGATATTGATCAGCAGGAACATGAACAGGCTTAGTTTGTCTGCCATGAATTGCAGGGAATGATGCGCCGGCATGATATTGAGCAGGTATAATAAACCGCCTAGTTGCAGCAGGCTCATCAACCCAACAATCCAGCTTCTTCTTTTAATGGCGATCCAGCCGAAGAAAATAAGCAATATAATATCGGCCACTGCCACTATATCATTCACATAAGCCGGAACGCCGAAGTAGTAGACACCTTCGGAATTGATAAAAAGATAAACTGATACAGCAGAAAGCAATAAAGCTGTTGTTATAACCAACGGTTTCGCCAGCGATTTGGGAACAACCAATAACAGGAGGCTGATAAAAACGGGTACAACAAACAGCAAGGTAATTAGTGAATACATGACCCGGAATTTAGCTGTCAATGAGGGTGCTATATTAAGCTGAATTAGCCGGGCAGGGTATGATACTTGTCAGATGTAAATATGATATGGCTTATGTATGTAACTAATTCTTATTCTGTCAGTAATGTGGGATGAATATTGCAGCTAATTTCAGTTTCAGGCTCTGTTACGAACAGCCGGAATAAATTCCTTTTCGAAAAAAGAAATGGCTTTTTGCAGGTTCAGTTCTGCTTCCCGGCTCAGTGTATTTCCAAGGCCCCAGTTATATCCTGCTATAGCTAATGTGTAAGCCTCAGGAGTTTTATTATACAGCTCTTTGGCCAGGTATAGGATCGTTTCAGGGCTTTGCATATGAGAGGAGAAAAAATAATGATGTGCCGCCATGCAGGGTTTTAGTTCAAATCCTTCCTTCAGCTCACTATGCGATGCATCAATAAAAACCACTTTGTCGTACCTGCAGATCAGTAAGACATCTTCGACCTGCAACTGGTAGCGAAATTCGCAGTCAAACATTTTCAGTCCTGCATGATCTACCAGGCCGGTAAATTTCCAGCCCAGCCCATCATCCCTGCGGCCGCTATTGCCGATGCCTATGAGTAATATGTCCCCTTTTTCAGTTCTTGAATTTTTCATCGATCAACTCTCCTTCATGATTATATACTTCTGCTTTCAATGGCATTTTACCCATCGCCTGTGTGGCACAGCTTAAACAAGGATCGTATGCCCTTATAGCTACTTCCACCTGGTTCAGCATGCCATCAGTGATATGGCCTTTACGGCTGATGACATTATTGGCCACCCATTTCACTGCGGTATTCATTGCATCATTATTATGCGTGGTGGATACAATGAGATTGCAACGGGTGATCATTCCTTTTTCATCCACTTCATAATGATGGGTGAGTGTGCCGCGGGGTGCTTCTATAATACCAATGCCTTTCAACCTGGGTGTACCTTTACGAATAAGATCGTTTCCCATCAATTCGGGTTCATTCAGCAATATTTTCATTTCTTCTGCACAATGCAGTACTTCGATCAGCCTGGCCCAGTGTGAATACATGGTGCTGTTGTTGACTTTCTTTCCTGTAAATGCGATAAACTCCTGTCTTGCTTTCTCCGCCAGCGGTGTGGTAATAAAGTCACATACATTCATTCTTGCCAATGGCCCCACCCGGTTCCATCCGTTTTCTCTTCCCTGTTTTTTCAGGTAAGGAAATTTCATGTATGACCATTGGGATACCGCTTCAGAAAAATAATCCTGGTAAAGATCTGTTGCTATATCATCTAATGTCCTGTTGCCTTCACTGTCAATAGCCCTCAGCTTTCCATCATATAAGTCAAGCCCCCCCTTATCGTTTACCATACCGAGATGACCTGAAGGGAAATAAGCAAAATCATCGAGGAATTTCCTGTTTGCTTCATGATAACCTTTCATAAAATCAACCATCGCAACAGACCATTCGATCATCGTATCTATATTCTCAATGTTCTTACCATCGAGAAAATAATCTCTCTCTCTTTCAGTAAATGTTTTGTGTACACCTCCGGGGACAGCTAATATGCCATGAATTTTTTTACCGGCAACGGCTTTGATAACCTCCTGCCCAAACTTCCTCATGGTGATGCCTTTGATGGCTAATTCCCTGTTCTCAACAGCCACTGCTACCACATTTCTTTTTTCTGCAGGCGCATCTACTCCAAACAACAGATCGGGTGAGGCGAGATAAAAGAAATGCAATGCATGAGATTGAAATACCTGACCGAAGTGCATCAGGCGACGAAGCCTTGTTGCGGTTGGTGAAAGATCTTTAGGATCAATGCCCACTATCTGGTCAATGGCTTTAGCAGCTGCCAGGTGATGGCTTACCGGGCAGATACCACATAATCGCTGCACTAATACCGGCGCTTCCCAATATGGATGACCTTGTATAAAACGTTCAAACCCCCTGAACTCAACAATGTGAAAAAAAGAATCTTTCACTTGTCCATATTCATCGAGATGTATGGTAACCCTGCCGTGGCCTTCCACTCTTGTTACAGGGTCTATGGTAATCTTCCTGTTCATAATTCAATACATTAATCGTACTTAAACTCTGAATACAAAATGGAATATTCTTCTCCCCATAAAATATTTTTCACCGCCTTCCAGATATGATTGGCATCAGGCGGGCAGCCGGGGATATAGTAATCAATCTTCACTATTTCATTGCAGGCATACACCCTGTCAAGAATTTTTGGTAAATCTTCATGATAGGGAATGATACTGGCGCCGGGCTCACTGGTAGCGGAGTTGAGATAAGCTTCTTCCAGGCATTCACTCAGTGGAATAGAGTTTCTCATAGACGGAAGTCCGCCCCATACTGAACACTCACCCAGCGCAACAAGTACATCACAATGTTCCCTGAATTTACGCAGCGTTTCTACATTCTCTGAATTACATACACCACCTTCGATGATACCAATATGACAACGGGAAGTGAACTCTTTAAAATCTGTCAGCGGTGATTTGTCAAAGGACACCAGCTCGACCACATCCAGCAGGTCCTCATCAATATCCAGCAACGACATATGACAACCAAAACAACCAGCCAAAGAAACAGTAGCCACAATTTTCTTACCCATTACAGGTGGCCTGTTCTTATGCGTAGTTTTTTTCTTGTTGTAATCCTTTTGCACAGATTCCATATCAAATTTCCTGTCGCCGAATGGAGCTGCTAAACTTACTCCCCTTACAATGATGGCGCCGGTCGGACAAATTTTCATAGCATTGATGGCCTGCTCTTCAGTTAGCTTTACTTCCTGTTCATAGTCGATACCAACATATGTTTCATTGCCCCTGTCCTGGTAATTGAAAACTTTTTTGCCGTCATTTGTTTTTACATCCACCACACAACGCAGGCATTTGATACAACGGTTATGTTCCATTACCATCCTGCTCGGTTTGAAATCAATGATACGGTCTTTAAAAAGGTGCTGGAAGCGGGTAGAGGAAACTCCGAGTTCATAACCCATATGCTGCAGATCACAGTTGCCGCTTTTTTCACAGGCGGGACAGATATGATTGCCTTCAGCAAACATCATTTCCACCAACGCCTTGCGGGTATCCTTTAATTCTTCAGAATTAACTTCAACGGAAAGACCTTCAGTTATTTTTTCTGTACAGGCCGGGCCGAATTTGCCATTTATTTTGCAAGTGCATACCCGGCAGGTACCGAGTGGCGGTTCTATATGTTCATAATAACAGAGTGATGGTATGAAAATGCCATTTTCTTTAGCTACTTGTATCAGGTTCTTCCCTTTTTCTGCCTGTATGTTTTTGCCATCAATCGTTATGTTCACCATGTCTGCCATGTCATCAGATTTTATATTTCTCGTATTCTTCTGTTGCAGCCTCCATATCAAACTTCAGGTTCAGCCCGTTGAAGTCTTTATCTAATTTGCTATGGAAGTATTCATGAAATTTCTCCATGGAGAAAATTAAACTGTTCGTAGCTGTTTTACCCAATCCGCAACGGCTCGTATTTTTCATAATAGTGCTCCAGCTCTTTAATTCTTCAAGATCTTTTTCATTGGCCAGCCCGTTGTCCAGTCTTTCCAGTTTGCGCTGAATGATAAAATTGCCGGCCCTGCAGGGTGTACAGATACCGCAGGATTCTGATTTGAAGAACTCAGAAAAATTCAACAGCACTTTTACCAGGTCTCTTTGTTTATTAAAAATCATAAAAGATCCGCCGCAACGTATGTCTTTGCGGGCCAGCAGGTCGAGCATAGAAATGCGGCGATATTTTTCTTTGATGGAAATGCATTCACCAGATGGACCACTTACCTGTATGTAATAAGGATCATCGGCTTCACAGAGATCCAGTAATTCAGCCACTGTCATGCCCCATTCTATTTCATAGATGCCGGGAAGTTTGCAATCACCGGACACACTGATGAGCTTGGTACCAGGAGAACCGGGTATGCCCATCTGTATATACTCGTCTGTACCCATTTCCAGTATGCGGGCAGCAGCACAAAATGTTTCTACATTATTAATAACAGTAGGCTTTTGTAAATAGCCTTTTTCTACCGGGAAGAACCATTTCGTTCTGGGTTCACCTCTTTTGCCTTCCAGTGATTCCAGCAAAGCTGTTTCTTCACCACATACATAAGACCCTGCACCCATTTGTATCCTGATATCAAAATCGAATCCTTTGATTTTTCCGCAATCTTTTCCCATCAAACCTTTCTTTCTGTACTCATCAATTGCTTCATCAAGTTTTGATTTAAGCCAGCGATATTCGCCCCGCAAGTATATGATGCCATATTCAGCACCAATGGCATAACCGCAGATCATCATTCCTTCAATCAGCGATTTAGCCTGTGTGTTCATCAACACCCTGTCTTTAAAAGTACCGGGTTCTCCTTCATCAGCATTACAAACAACATATTTTGGAAGAGCAGGCTGATCCTTCGCCGCTTTCCATTTTTTCCAGGTAGGAAAGTAAGCGCCACCCCTTCCGGCCAGTTCGGTTTTCTTCAATACTTCGATCACACCATCTGCACCCAACATGGCAGCATTGGACAATGCTTTTCCATCGATAAACTTTTTAAAGAAAATACTCTTATCCCCGGGAGGTGTATAGCGGATATTATCAGCCGGTGCATCACAAATGGATTCAGGACTGGCGCCATTCTTCAAAGCATGTATGATGTCTTTTACCCGAATCGCATTCAGATTAATGAAAGGATAAAAATTTATTAATGCCGAAGGCTCCTGGTCGCTCAGCCCGATACAAGGTGTAAGGAACAAACCGAAAGTACCGGTACGGTCTACCGAGCCAAACCCTGCGCCTGTTTCCCTTTCAAAAGTTTCTTTGATGCGGTTGAACCCCTTTATATCTGCAACAATACTGTTGTTGAGGTAAATGGTGTATTTACCGGTGGGTTTCCGGTGAAAAAAATGGTAGAAGGAAACAACACCTTCCACTTCAATAGTGGCAAGGTTGAATTGTTCTGCAATTCTTCTTATATCGTTGTCATTGATAAAACCATTTTTTAGTTGCAATTCCCATAACTGGTTGAGCATTTGAGTTTGCCCGGGTTCCACCAGTTGTACTGTATCAGCAGGCATGTTTACGGGTTTATGGTTCCGAATTTAACCCAAGGTCAATTTTTTTCTATGTGTAATCATATGACTAACGTTACTCATTTGTCTGATTTTGGGCATTTAACAGGAGAACAAAAAGCCTGCAATTGTCATTGCTGTGCATTAAATCAGGCCAGGTTGCTATATTTTAAACCCTGTAAAAGCAAAAAATGCGGTCACATTTTTATGTGATTGCGGGGTTTATCCTTTTCTCTATCTTCGCCCCACTTTCAAGCATACGAATATGAAAATCTGCCAGGGTTCGACTCCATTTTAACTCCCGCAATCTTCGGGAAAGAACCTGTTATTTAAGGCTATTACCAATTGCAACTTTTCGTTGCTGTAATTTTTTCATTTTAGCTTAATTTCAAAAGCTTTTTAATCATGTTGAAACAAACAACCAATACCAATAGGGTATCTCATTTCTTTTCATTAGTCAAACAGTCACTCCGTGGTGACGAGCATGACTATACGCAAGGTAGTATCCGCAGCACTATTGTACTACTGGCTATTCCAATGATCCTTGAATTAAGTCTCGAATCTGTTTTTGCTGTAGTTGATATGTTCTTTGTCGGTAAACTCGGTGCCAATGCCATTGCCACCGTAGGTCTTACTGAATCAGCTATTACCATTGTTTATTCTATAGCTATTGGCTTAAGTACCGCTGCCACAGCTGTAGTAGCAAGGCGTATTGGCGAAAAAAATCCTGATGCTGCAGCACATGCAGGCATGCAATCAATACTGATAGCCCTGCTGGTGACAGTTATTATCAGTACTATCGGAATTGTCTTTGCGCCGGATATATTACGAATTATGGGCGGCTCCCCTGAGGTAGTAAAAGAAGGAGCGGTATTTACCCGCATTATGCTGGGTGGAAGTGTCGTCATTATCTTACTTTTTCTGATCAATGGTATTTTTCGGGGTGCTGGTGATGCGGCCATGGCTATGCGAAGCTTATGGATCGCCAGTATCATCAATATCATATTATGCCCCGTACTTATTAATGGTTATGGTCCTTTTCCTGAACTCGGGTTGAAAGGAGCTGCCATTGCAACAGTAATAGGCCGGGGTACTGGTGTATTATATCAATGCTACCACTTTTTTAAAGGAAAAGGCATTATTAAAGTAAAAGCCTCCCATTTCAAATGGGATGTTCCGGTTGTAAAAACTCTTGTAGAAGTTGCGTCGCCGGCCACCTTACAATTTGTTATTCAATCAGGGAGCTGGATCGTCCTGGCGGTATTAGTGGCAAGATATGGAGGCACCGATGCTTCGGCCGGCTACCAGGTAGCCATAAGGAATGTAATATTCTTTATTTTACCTGCCTGGGGCCTAAGTAATGCAGCTGCTACATTGGTAGGCCAGAACCTCGGAGCCAAACAACCGGACAGGGCAGAAAAAAGTGTATTGCTGGCAACAAAGTATAACGCCATTTTTATGGCAGGGGTAATGTTATTATTTCTGCTGTTTGCTTCACCGATCATCAGCATATTCACCAAGGAGCCAACGGTTCACCATTTTGGAGTACTGGCGCTGCAAATCATCGGCTGCGGCTATATTTTTTATGGTGTGGGTATGGTGATGATACAGGCACTGAATGGTGCCGGTGATACCAAAACACCGACCTGGGTAAATTTTATTGGTTTCTGGCTTTTCCAGGTACCGTTAGCTTACCTGTTGGTCAATACGTTGGACATGGGCCCTGTTGGTGCATTCATAGCTATTCCCGCTGCCGAAACGGCGATTGCCATTGCTGCATGGTATTATTTCAAGAAAGGGAAGTGGAAGGAAGTTAAAGTATAAACCGAACGCTTTTCCCCGGCAGGAATTGTTTTGTATAAAGCAATTCCTGCCTTTCTTTATTCTTACTGGCAAAAACCTTTTTACCTTAGTAGTCTATCTATACTTATACGTATGAGTAACAATGTAATTGACCAGAACCGGATCCGGCAATTTTTTTTCATCATCATTATACTATTGCTTGGTATTGTCCTTTTCTGGCAGCTTTACTCTTTTCTGCCTGCTTTCCTCGGAGCTATCACTATTTATATACTGATGCATAAGGCCATGCTTTACCTGACAGAAAAGAAGAAATGGCGAAAAGGATGGACAGCTATTTTACTCATGCTGATTTCTTTTATAGTTATACTGCTTCCGATCGGTTTACTGGTTAATATGTTATCATCAAAAGTTACCTATGCCATTCAGCACTCTGCTGAACTGGTAGAGGCATTGAAAAAAGTGGTTGGGGGGATTGAACAACGATTTAATATTGAAATTGCCAGTGATGAGAATATCAATAAGCTGGGTGATTTTATTGCAAAAAGCTTACCCGGCATTTTAGGCGCCACATTCAATACACTCACTACTATCTTTTTCATGTACTTCATTTTATATTTCATGCTGGTAAATGCCAGAAAGATGGAAGATGCACTCTATGAGTATATTCCCCTGCATGATAAGAATGTGGCAAGGTTGGGGAAAGAGGTAAACAAGATGGTAGCCTCCAATGCTATTGGTATACCTATGATCGCATTTGCGCAAGGACTGGTTGGATTAATCGGTTACTTTATTCTCGGCGTTAAAGAACCTTTCTTCTGGTTTGGTGTCACCTGCATCGCAGCAATGCTTCCTGTTGTTGGAGCTGCATTGGCTTATGTTCCGCTGGCCATCATTTTCTTTGCCAACGGGCAAAACTGGCAAGGAATAGCTATGCTCATATTTGGCTTTGGCATTATTGGCACTGTCGATAATGTACTTCGGTTTACCCTGCTCCGGAAATTAGGTGACGTTCATCCGCTCACCACCATCTTTGGTGTTATCATCGGGCTAAACTTGTTTGGCTTCATAGGATTGATATTTGGCCCCTTGCTCATTTCTTTGTTTATGCTGTTACTGAAAATATATTCCAGTGAATTTGTGACCAAACAGCGGGATATACATAAGATAATGGAGAACTGATCTGCATACTATTATATACAGGCTTTACCCTTATTTATTATCGTAATAATTCGTACAAACACAGCGGTTTCGTAGATTTTCCCGTATAGTTTTTACAGTTTCTTAGTAATTATTCGCAATTAATTAAAAAACAATCTTTTATTGCTTGCATTATTAAGTTGCCGATAATATTTTGGCTTTGCATTTCGTTTGATTGTTTGAAAAACCGTACCCGAGTGAGAAAACTTTTTGTCCCAATATCTATGGGATTATTGTGCACATCGTTCACAATTATTCCATCTCATCAAACTGTAAACAGTCACACTGTTTCAGTTTCCCCTGTATCATATACGGATTTATCTTTTGCCCCTGTAATAGCAGATGCCGCAACGGCTTTATATAATGATATCAACCTGCAGCAATATGGCTTGTCAAAAGAAGCGTTTGATTATGCCTGGAAAGGATATGAGCAGTTGCTAAAAAAGAATATGATCAGCCGCAGTAATTATCTGACGATCTGCGATTTCAGTCAATCTTCAAAAAAGAAAAGATTATATATTATAGATGTCGATAATAGTAAACTTGTTACTAACACTTATGTGGCGCATGGCAAAAACTCCGGAGCAGAGTTTGCAAACAGCTTTTCTAATAAACCTGAATCATTACAAAGTAGTCTCGGTTTTTACATTACTGATAATACGTATATCGGCAAGCATGGGTTGTCGTTACGTATCAATGGTGTCGATCCCGGATATAATGATAAAGCATTGATGAGAACCATTGTGATACATGGTGCAGATTATGTAAATGAAATCCGAGTACAGCATGGCGGATATATGGGCCGAAGCTGGGGTTGTCCTGCCGTACCCAAAAAAGAAGCTACAGATATTATTACCACTATAAAAAATGGAACCTGTCTTTTCATATATCATCCCGGCAAGAACTATTTGCTTGGCTCTAAAATATTAAACGGCTGATTGGACACAAAACAAGGATGGATGATAACAAAAAGCTCAACGTACCCTATGGTTGGGCTTTTTTGTTTTTACTGCCTTTCGTTTATTCTGTTATAATAATTTCCCAATACTCTGCTGGATAGTTATAATGCCCATATATGTCATCGTTGCCACTACCAGCCACCCAATAATCTTAAGTAACAATGGGTGTTTGTATTGATTAACAATTGAGGATTTACCGGCTGCTATCAGAATAACGGCTAATGCCACTGGTAAAATCAATCCATTAACAGCTCCTGCAAATACCAATAACCTGACAGGCTGGCCAACATAAAGAAATATGAGCGTAGAAATAATGATAAAAATGCTGGTAATAATTTTCTCCTGATTTTTGACAATAGGGGATAGTGTTTTCCAGAAAGAAACTGAGGTATAAGAGGCTCCTACAACAGAAGTAATGGCCGCACTCCACATCACAATACCAAAAAATTTATACCCGATCTCTCCTGCAGCTGATTGAAATACTGAAGCCGCCGGATTATCAGCTGATAATTTTATTCCCTGCCATACCACTCCCAATGCTGCTAAAAATAAAATATACCGCATAAAAGAGGTGATAAGGATGCCGTTGACGGAGCTTTTTGTTACCTGCGGAATATTTTCTTTACCCTTTACTCCTGCATCAATAAGTCTGTGTGCCCCGGCAAATGAAATATATCCTCCTACTGTACCTCCTACCAATGTTACGATCTTCATGACATCTATTTTCTCCGGCCATACTGTTCTGAACAATGCTTCACCAATGGGAGGATGTGAAGAAATGGCGATATACACAGTAAGACCGATCATCAGTAAACCAAGGATCTTTACAAATATGTCTATCAGCTTCCCCGCTTCCGAATACCAAAAAACTCCCAGGGCAATCATACAACTGATTATAGCACCGGCTTTCGTATCAATACCCGTGAGTACATTCAATCCCAATCCTGTTCCGGCAATATTGCCAATATTAAATACCAAACCACCAAAGGCAATCAACGCCGCTAAGAAAAACCCAAGGCCAGGCAAAAGTTTGTTGGCTATATCCTGTGCCCTGTATTCACTAACAGAAATGATTCGCCATATATTCAACTGGGCTCCGATATCAAGCAGTACTGAAATAAGAATTACAAATCCAAAGCTGGTCAGCAATTGTTCGGTAAACAAAGAAGTTTGCGTAAGAAACCCCGGGCCAATGGCAGAAGTAGCCATTAAGAATGCCGCACCTAATATGGCAGAATTATTTTTGGGTAGCATTATAAATTACTTTGGCAAATTCAACCGCTTGTTTCCCGTCACCATGAATACAAACTGTTTCAACAACAACAGGAATCTTTTTTCCTGATAAAGTGGTAACAGTTCCTTCGTTTATCATTTGCAATACTTGTTCTACCACTTTGTTTGTATCTGTGATCAATGCACCTGGTGCTGAACGGGGCGTTAGTGTACCGTCATCCTGGTAAGTTCTGTCAGCAAACACTTCACTGCATGTTTTTAATCCGGCCTTTTTTGCTTCACGAACAGAGTGACTGCCACTTAAGCCAAACAATACAAGATTACCATCAAAATCCTTTACTGCTTTTGCAACAATAGTTGCCACTGATGCATCTGCAGCGGACATATTATAAAGTGCCCCGTGGGGTTTTACATGTACTAATTTTTGATCAACTGAGGAAGCCACCTCATTGAGAATAATAAGTTGTTGAGTGATTAGTTCATACAGATCATTAGCGGGCAACCGCATTTCAGTTCGTCCAAAATTTTCCCTGTCGAGAAAGGATGGATGTGCACCGATAGCAACATGATACTTGTTGCATAATTCTATTATGTGCCGCATCGTTTCAACATCTCCTGCATGATAGCCGCAGGCAATATTAGCTGAGTTGATAAAAGGCATTATCAGTTCTTCATTACCGATGCCTTCACCCATATCACAATTAATATCCATGTTTTTGTAAATATTGTTGCAACCTGAAAGTACAAGCATTTTGAAGTTGCAGCAAATGTCGGTCTTGCTGTAACAATAATTCCTCTGCCGCCAGCTGGTCTGTCAGCCTGAACCAGATTCCGTCCCCTGTTTTGAGTTGTGCCAGTCTTGAATGATGGGCTGTAATTACATGGGCTATCCGGGGATAGCCGCCGGTAGTCTGGTGGTCGGCCATCAACACAATCAATTTTCCATCTGGCAGTAACTGAATAGTTCCAAAACCAACTGCAGAAGAAATTAACTCTTCCGTTGATATTGAGCTAAGCGGATTATTACCCAAACGATATCCCATCCTGTCGGATTGTTTGGTTACTACAAAAGGAGTGCTTGAAAACATTTCTTTTGATGTAACAGTCAGCCTGTCCCACTCATTACCCGGTAGAACAAGTACTTCTTTTGAATCATCTGGGAAACATGTATCAGCCGACCATGGCAACACCCTGAACTCCTTTTTATTCAAAAGTGCTGAGAAATCAATGCTGCACTTAAAAGGAATCTCATCGCTTTTCTTTAAACCCCTTCCATGAAAACCGCCGGCTTTAATCTTCAGGTTAGTACTCCCGCTTCCCAGCCATTTTTCTATTTCAAATCCTCCATATACAGCCAGGTAGGCCCTTGCTCCATTTACTGGTCTATGAAATTGAAGTGCATCATTTTTATTCACTGCAATAACATGAAGGTTAGCGACTGGTTCACCATTAATACTGGCTGAAAAGTCAGCACCACTCAAAGCGATCAGGGCTGGCTGAGAAAACAAAAAGACTGATGCAGGATAATGTAACTCAATCACAGCTTCAGATAAATCATTTCCGACCAGGGCATTAGCTGTTTGCATAGCGAATTTGTCCATAGCCCCACCGGGGTTAATGCCCAGTTGCTGGTTACCATACCGGCCCAGATCCTGTATCGTATCCAACACCCCTGCTTTAATAATTTTCAAACTCATTTTTACTGATTGAGTAAAACTGAACTGTTTGCCCGGCTTGCAACAAGGCCGGGTTCTCATTGTCAATATCAAACAGTTTTAACGGTGTCCGTCCAATAATTTGCCAGCCTCCCGGTGAAGCAAAGGGATAAATGCCTGTTTGTTTGCCTGCAATACCCACACTACCGGGCAAAATATTTTGTGGCTGTTGTTTTCTCGGCATTTCGATTCTTACATCCACTTCTCCCATATAGGCAAAGCCAGGCAAAAAACCCAGCATATATACTTTGTACGATTTCGACGTATGAATTTCTATTACCTCCTCTGCTGAGAGTCCCTTTGTTCTGGCTAATTGTTCAATATCAGGGGCATATTCAGCAGCATAACAAACAGGGATTGTTATTTCCGCCGGCACTGTTTCATCAAATGAGAATTGCCGATGCAATTTATCTTCAATCCATTCTTTTATCGATTCAAATACAGTTTTCCCATTATGAACTCTTTTTTTGACAGTGACTATGTCATAACAAACCGTAAGAGAACTGTAAGCGGGGATGAACTCAATTATTCCGGGCAGGGAATGTTGTTGCAACTGGTGATAGCTGGCAAATACACTGTTATTGACATCCTCATCTATAACATTTCCGAAATCAATGGTGATAGCTGAGTCACCGAGCGGAAAAATACGGTATGGAATAATCGGGTATTTCATCGGGAAAGCATTTGAAGATACCAACTTAACTTTACTCCTGATGAGCCGATTTAACAGAAGAGATAGTTTCAATTTAATATCCAAGCTTACGCCCCGCCGGGCCTGGAACGGGGTAAAAGTGATGAGTAGTTATTACATCAGTAAGTGGACAAAGAAGCCTGTACAATGGGGTTATCCTATTTCAATTTCATTTGAACCTACTACTTCCTGTAACCTGCGATGCCCTGAGTGTCCCAGCGGACTGCGGGCCTTTACCCGCCCTACCGGAATGCTCCAAAAAGATTTTTTCAGCGAAACTATTGATCAGCTGCATAAAGAACTTCTTTACCTCGTTTTCTATTTCCAGGGAGAACCTTACCTCAACCCTTCCTTTCTTGATATGGTTCAGTATGCATCAAAAAAAAGGATCTATACGGCTACTTCCACCAATGCCCATTACCTTACTGATGCCAATGCGAAAAGAACCATTGAAAGCGGACTGGACCGCCTGATCATTTCAATAGACGGTACTACACAAGATGTATATGAGCAATACCGGGTGGGCGGGCAACTGAATAAAGTAATTGAAGGCGCTAAGAATATTGTGAAATGGAAGAAAGAACTCAACAGCAGCAAACCTTTTGTAGTGTTTCAGTTCCTGGTAGTAAAACCAAATGAGCACCAGGTAGAAGATGTAAAAAAACTGGCCAAAGAAACAGGTGTGGATGATGTATGGTTCAAAACAGCCCAGGTATATGATTACAAGAATGATCCTAATCAGCTGATACCATCTATAGATAAATACAGCCGCTATAAAAAAACTCCCGGTGGATATACATTTAAAGGAAAGCTTTCCAATCATTGCTGGCGGCTATGGCACGACCCGGTCATTACCTGGGATGGATTGGTGGCGCCTTGTTGTTTTGATAAAGATGCACAACACCAGCTGGGGGACCTTAAGAAAAAATCTTTTAAAGAAATATGGACAAATGGTGAGTACGGTAAATTCAGACAGAACATCTTAAAAGGAAGAAAGAATATTGATATCTGTGCTAATTGTTCTGAAGGAACCAAAGTGTGGAGCAATGACTAATTATTAAAAGGCTGTTTTATGCAAATACCATCACACATATCCACCCGCCTGCAATACCAGCACAAAACACTGGTTGACCTCATCGATGATCTTACGGAAGAACAGGTAAGAAGGCAAATAGTAACAGGTAAGTGGTCCATCTTTGAAAACATAGTTCACCTGCAAACCTACCAGCATACGTTTATTAAACGGGTAAAACAGATACTTGAAGGAACCAATCCTGCATTTGAACGCTATACTGCCGATACAGATCCTTTATTTCATGATAATTGCGGCAAATCTATAAGAGAGATCATGCATGACATGCTTACCACCCGGAAGGAAATAGCATCCGGAATGGTAGCTCTGCCAGAAACAGATTTTGTAAAAAAAGGCATTCATCCTGCTTTGGGAGAAATGACACTGCTGCAATGGATCAATTTCTTTTTGCTTCACGAAGCACATCACTTGTTTGCTATTCTTAAACTCTCGGGCCAGCTGAAAAAAGAAGCTGGCAGCAACCAGGCATCCTGAAAAATATTTGTTAGCAGCAACTTCAGCTATGTACTGATTTACCAATTCTTCATTTCATGGTAGATAGAAGTATAGAAGGAAGCAAAGCCTTCAAAAAAGCTGCGGATGGATTCGGAAAGTAGCTTCATACAATAAGATTAATGGTTAACGGCTTGTAGTTCGTAGTGTAAAACAACTGATTTTACACATATACGCCAATACCACGAAGAGGGGTTTTTATGCACCATTGCTGCTCCTCCTGTGTTAATAAATGGCTAAATCACCCTGTAAACAGAAATATTTTTGATAATTCAATGTTGCAACATTAATTTTGCTCTCTCAAACATTTATAACAAAAAAACTAATACTATGAGCGATTTAAGAACAAATGTTGACCAGTTGAACCAGATGATCCTGGAAGGAAAAATCCTTGATGCCTTTGATAAGTTTTATGCAGACGATGTTGTAATGCAGGACAACAACTACCCGGCCCGTGAAGGAAAAGCCATCAATCGCCAGTACGAGGAAGCTTTTGTAAATGGCCTTACTGAATTTCGTGGCGCTAAAGTGGTAAACACTGTTTACAGCGACGACCTGGCCGTAACAGAATGGTGGTTTGATTATACTCATAAGGATTATGGAGTAAGAAATTATACTCAATTAGCCATTCAGCGCTGGAAAAACGGGAAAATTGTAGAGGAAAAGTTCTACTACAATAATTAAAATACCTTTGAGCAGCATCAATAAGTTTTGGGTAGCTTATCAGCTTAGCCCAAAACTTTTTACATTTAATATTAAGTTCTAACAGGTATGGGTATTGAAAAGGACATACAACAGGCCAAATTTCGAAATGCTCACCAGAAAGCAAGCATCAATCTTATTTATACTCTGGCCTGGATAAAGGATAAAATCAAAGCCATTTTTGATGCCGAAGATATCACCTCACAACAATTCAATATTCTTCGTATTCTGAGGGGGAGTTTCCCTCAACCCCTTTCTACGCTGCAGATAAGAGAAAGGATGCTGGAAAAAATGAGTGATACCAGTCGTATTGTAGACCGGCTTATTGTAAAAGGATTAGTAAAAAAAGTGACTTGTAAAAACGATCGTCGGCTAGTAGATGTGGTCATTACTGATAAAGGAAAAAAATTATTAGAAAGATTAGATGCAAAACAGGATGAGATGGATGCTGTACTCAGCAATCTTTCAGAAAAAGATGCTAATATTTTAAGCGACCTGCTCGATAAGATACGGGATGGAGATGAATGACGTAATTTCGCCGGATTATTCATTCCGAATCTGAAAACAAACATGAAACAAGCCGCTACCTGGTTACTACTTTTCATTTTCCTTTCTACTCAACTTACCCAGGCGCAACCGAAGTATGAATTCCGGGGTGTCTGGATAGCTACCGTTAATAATATCGACTGGCCGCAAGCAGGTCTCACTGACACTGAAAAACAAAAAGCCGATTATATCCGTTTGCTGGATCTGCATCAAAAAAACGGTATGAATGCCATGATCGTTCAGGTTCGGCCTGCAGCGGATGCATTTTACCCTTCCCAATACGAACCCTGGAGTCAGTGGTTGACCGGTCAGCAGGGCAAACCTCCTTCTCCTTATTATGACCCGCTTCAGTTTATGATTGAAGAAACGCATAAGCGGGGAATGGAATTTCATGCCTGGTTGAACCCATACCGGGCTGTTCATCATATTGGTCAATCTTCCGTTGCTCCCAATCATATCAGCCGTGTTCACCCTGAATGGTTCCTTACTTATGGTGATAAGAAATATTTTGATCCGGGAAATAAAGAGGCGCAGGCCTTTGTAATAAAAGTAGTTCGTGATATTGTAAAACGGTATGACATTGATGCCATTCACATGGATGATTATTTCTACCCATATCGTATCCCGGGAAAAGAATTTCCCGATGAAGCATCTTATAACCGTTCCGGCAGCACACTTAGCAAGGACGACTGGCGGAGGAGTAATGTAGATTCGATCATCCTGGCATTAAGCAAGGCCATTAAAGACGAAAAAAAGATGTGCCGTTTCGGCATTTCCCCTTTCAGTGTTTGGAGAAATAAGGATAAAGACCCTTTGCGAGGAAGCGATACCCGTGCCGGGCAAACTAACTATGATGATCTTTATGCTGATATTTTATTATGGCTGCAGAAAGGATGGATCGATTATGTAACCCCGCAGCTCTATCTTGAGATCGGTCATGATAAAATTGATTATGCAAAAATGCTGGACTGGTGGAGCCGTAACAGTTATGGTAAACATATCTACATCGGTCACGGCATTTATCGCACCACAGAGAATCAGCCCAAATGGAAAAATCCGGAAGAGTTGCCCAACCAGATAAAACTGTTACGTCGTTATCCGAATGTGCAGGGAAGTATTTATTTCAGCAGTAAGTCATTTGAACGTAATCCCAATGGCTGGAACGACAGCCTTAAGAATAATTATTACCAATACACTGCCTTGTTGCCTCCCATGCGATGGATTGATAATGAAAAGCCATGGCCACCAATTGTAGAAAGATCGATCATTAATGACTCCATTATTCAACTGGATGTGAAACCCGACCCCAGGAACAGTGTGGAAATAAAATATTATGTAGTATACCAGTATGCCGCCGACGCTCATACTGAGACCTTTGGTAATGTACCCAAATACTTATCGAAAATAGTGGTGAAGCCGGAAGGTTTTCAATTGAAAGAAACCCTTTCTTCAGGTCATTTTTCTTACCGGTATGTAATTACTGCTGTGGGCAGAAATAATAATGAGAGTGAGTTGAGCGAAATTGCCATTTTAGTTCAGCCAGACGGAAAATGGGAGTTTTATACTCCTAAGCCCTAAAAGGAAGCATAGCAACGTTTTTTTACCTTTGCCATCATCTCCGTTTATCGGAGACAGCCCCATATACCAATTAACTAATTAACCAATAAACTTTTCCCAACATGCCCGGCTACGAACTCTGGAGTGATAAAGAAAGAAAAGAAGTAAATGATGTATTGGAAACAGGCATCCTGATGCGCTATGGATTTGACGGCCCCAGGAAAGGGATCTGGAAGAGCAAAGAATTAGAAGCTGCTATTAACGAAACCTTCGGCAGTAAATATGCGCAGCTTACCTCCAGCGGAACTTCTGCTTTAACTACGGCCATGAGTGCACTGGGCATTGGGTATGGTGATGAAGTGATCACCCCTTCCTTTACGTTTGTGGCAAGTTTTGAAGCAGTGCTGAGTGTTGGCGCTGTTCCAGTATTGGTGGATGTAGATGATACGCTGACATTGAATCCTGAAGCCGTAAGAAAAGCTATCACTCCGAAAACAAAAGCCGTAATGCCGGTGCATATGTGCGGCAGCATGGCGGATATGGACGCCTTGATAGCCATTTGCAAAGAGCATAATTTGATTTTACTGGAAGATGCCTGCCAGAGTATTGGTGGTATGTACAAAGGAAAACACCTGGGCACTATTGGTGATGCCGGCACTTTCTCTTTTGATTTTGTAAAAACAATGACCTGCGCCGAAGGCGGTGTGGTGATGACCAACCGGGAAGATATTTATTTGAAAAGTGATGGCTATACAGATCATGGACATGACCACAAAGGTGTGGACCGCGGTGCTGACCTGCACCCTTTCATTGGTTATAACTATCGCATTTCGGAATTACATGCTGCAGTTGGCCTGGCACAAATAAAAAGACTGAATGAGTTTTTGACCATTCAGAAAAAAAATCACAGCCTGCTAAAAAGCATACTGGAACAGGTTCCCGAAATATCTTTCAGAAGAATTCCCGATCCTGCCGGTGACAGTTGCAGCTTTGTCAGCTGGTTTCTTCCATCAGAAGATATTACAAGAGCTGTTGTGGCGGAATTTAGATCACAGGGAATTTTAGCCGGTAATTTCTATTGGTATGATAACAACTGGCATTATATCCGCAAATGGGATCATTTGAAGCAGGGGATAACGTTGAATGCATTAAGCGAAGAGCATAAAGCTGAAGTGATGAAACAGGCCAATAAAAATTTTGCTGCCAGCGATGCGATCATGAGCCGCTGCATTTCCACTTCTATTAGTTTATTGTGGACGGAAGAACAGATTAAAGAGAAAGGGGAGAAGATGGTGAGTGCAATCAGGAAAGTATTGAGTGAATTGTCTGTTTCTTTGTAATCCTGCTACCTCATTTTACCGCATTGGGTTTTTGTTCCATCCAGTTCACATACTCCAATGACCCTAACCTGAAGCGGAGAGGAACCCTGGTGATTTTATCTAATTGAATTTCTTTTTTGCAAAAGAAGCCCAGGCTGTTTGGGTAATATGATGCTGACGGTACATTTAACAAAGTATATTTTATTCCCCCGGTACAATCGTTATAATGTAGAAAGGAAAATGCCGACCATTTTGATTTATACGCATAAATAGGTTTATGATAATCAGGGGATTTTACAGAAATCTTTGTCCATTTTGGAACGAGGTTCTCCTGCCCAAAAATTTCCTGATTAAACATTAACAGGAACACAACAAGAAAGCTGCAAAACCGTTGCGCCATATTTATTTTATTTGCATCTAAATTTACGGCATTATTTTTGTGCAACGGGCAAATTTTTTATTAAAAATCAGCCCGCAACAACTAAAAAACGACTGAACGAACCATGGCCCTTAGCCAGAGCTTACAACAAAAATTGCTGCAGAAGCTGTCGCCACAGCAGATTCAACTGATGAAACTGCTGCAGGTACCTACAGCCAACCTGGAAACCCGGATCAAAGAGGAGTTGGAAGAAAATCCTGCCCTGGAACTCGATGAAGAAGGACATGATGAGGGTGCCGATGAGTTAAAAGATGAATTCAGCGAAACCGGTGATGATGACCATGAGGATAATGACGGCAGTGAGGATGAATATGATAATATAGATGTGAGTGAGTATGTGCAGGAAGGTGATGATGAAGTGGGTGATTATAAACTCCGCGACGATAACTACCCTGAAGAAGGCGAAGGAAGACAACTACCATATAAAACAGAAGCCAGTTTTTATGAAACCCTTATTGACCAGCTTGGCTTGCTGAAGCTGGAAGAAAAAGAACAAACCATAGCTGAGCAGATAGTGGGCAGCATTGACGAAGATGGTTATTTGCGAAGAGAGACATCTGCCATTGTAGATGACCTAGCTTTTCGTCAAAATATTATTGCTACGGAAGAAGAAGTAGAAGCTATTATTAATCGTATCCAGCAGTTTGAGCCACCCGGAGTAGCCGCCAGGGATTTAAGAGAGTGTTTGTTGATACAGTTATATCGTCAAAAAGATGAAGGCCGTCCGGTAGATATTGCCATTAAAGCTATTTCCAAATACTTTGATGAGTTTACCAAAAAGCATTACGAAAAAATTCAGCGGGGACTGAACCTGGATGATGACCAGCTGAGGGAAGTAATGCAGCAGATCATCAGGCTGAATCCAAAACCCGGCGGTAACGTAGGAGAGATCAACAAGGCAGAAAGTTATGTGGTACCCGACTTTTTTATCATTAATAATAGCGGCAAACTTGAACTAACCCTCAACAGCCGTAATGCGCCTGAGCTTCGTATAAGTGAAGGCTACCGTGACATGCTGAAAGAATATGACCGGGGCGCCAAAAAAGATAAACGGCAGAAAGAAGCCGTACTGTTCATCAAACAAAAGATCGACTCTGCTAAATGGTTTATTGATGCCATCAAGCAACGGCAGCATACTTTGCTCAGTACGATGAATGCGATCATGGAGCACCAGTATAACTTCTTCCTGACAGGTGATGAAACAGAACTGAGGCCTATGATCTTAAAAGATATTGCAGAAAAAACCAACCTGGACATCTCAACGGTGAGCCGGGTAGCCAATAGCAAGTTTGTTCAAACAGAATTCGGCACCTACCGCCTCAAGTTTTTCTTCAGTGAGTCATTAAGCACAGACAGCGGTGAAGAAGTGTCAACCCGTGAAGTAAAGAAGATCCTCAGTGACTTTATTGAAGGGGAAGATAAGAAGCGGCCTTTGAGTGATGAACGGCTTACTGAATTACTGCAGGAAAAAGGCTACAATATTGCCCGCCGTACTGTGGCCAAATACAGGGAGCAATTGAATATACCTGTGGCCCGGTTAAGAAAGGAACTTTAGAAAGGCAAATCATTTCCTCCTTCTGTTTGTCCTTCATCAAAATACACCTGGTCATCTGCCGTCTTATCTGTTGTATTTGTACCTGCAGGTTCTACTTTCCATGCTTTTACATCCGTGTACCAACGGCCATTGTATTCGCGGCTTTCCACATCAAAAGAGATAGTGAGCAAGCTTCCCACTTTTAGTACCGATTCATTGATCTTATCTCCCCAGATAGAAATACATACTTTTTTCGGGTATTGACCTTCTGTTTCTACTATAATGTCCTGCTTTTTCCATTGCCCGTTTTTACCAGTTCCGGTCTGCAAGGGCAATAATTGAATAAGTTTTGCAGTTAATTGCATGTAAAACTATTTAAAGAATGAAGGTACGTATACACTGCCAATAAACCTACCTGGTACCCATCACTGGGTATTTTCAAAAAAACCTGTTTATCCGCTATTAAATAACTAACCAAAACAGTATTTTACACAGCTAATTATTCCTCAACCCACTGAATATGGTTTTCGCAAGCCTTATCTTCCTGTTTCTTTTCCTGCCATTGAACCTGCTGCTTTACTACAGCACTAAAAATGCTACCTGGAGAAATTGGGTTCTCATTGTTTTCTCGCTGTTCTTTTACGGTTGGGGTGAGCCTATCTGGATTTCACTGATGATACTATCTTCGATGGTAGACTGGGGCAATGCGCTTTTTATACAAAAGCACCGGGGCACCAAATGGGCAAAGGTTGGAGTAGTTATTACATTAATATTTAACCTCGGGTTGCTGGCAACATTTAAATATGATGTATTTATCGTTGATACCGTCAACTCTGTTTTAGGTACTTCGTTTACTGCACCCGGCTATGCATTACCAATTGGTATTTCCTTTTATACTTTTCATACTATTTCCTATGTGGTCGATGTATACAGGGGAGATATTAAAGCACAAAGGTCTTTTCCAAATTTTTTAATGTATGTCTCATTGTATTCATCTTTAGTTGCAGGACCCATTATACGGTATGCACATGTGGAAACAGAGATATATGGAAGAAAAGAAAACCTGAAAGATTTCAGCCTGGGTCTTTCCCGTTTTTGTATTGGCTTATTTAAAAAAGTAATCATTGCCAATGTAGCCGCCGAGTTGGTTAAAAAATACATGGGTGATAATAGTGATCCGCTCACCCTTACCGAACTTTCGTCTTTATCAAGCTTTGAAGCATGGGTGGGGCTCACCATGTTTGCACTGCAGATCTATTTTGATTTTTCAGGTTATTCAGATATGGCCATCGGCCTGGGAAGAATGTTTGGCTTTCATTTCCGGGAAAACTTTAATTACCCTTACATCTCGAAATCCATAAGTGAATTCTGGCGAAGATGGCATATCTCTCTTGGGAGTATTTTCAGGGATTATGTCTATATCCCGTTAGGAGGTAATAAAAAAAGAGTCTATTTCAATCTCTTTGTGGTTTGGTTTCTCACCGGACTCTGGCATGGTCCCAGCTGGAATTTTATTTTCTGGGGATTATATTTTTTTATTTTCATTGCCCTGGAGAAAGCATTCCTGCAACGGCTTCTCGACAGACTACCCGCATTTGTCTCGCATTTTTATGCATTAGCTATCATTATTCCGGGATGGGTAATTTTTTATTTTACTGATACTACTATGCTTATAGCATATGTCGAAAAATTATTCTCTTTCAGTGCAGGCTCTGAAGGAAATGTGGATGTAATAAATACTTTAACCACTCATTTATTCTGGTTGATAATGGCCATCATTCTTTGTATGCCGGTTTACCATCGGGTAATAGCATGGGTGGAGAAGAAAGCAAGTCGTATCACTCTTTATGACACTGTTACTGTCGGATTTAACGTAGCGCTTCTTTTTGTTTGTATAGCCCAATTGGTAGGTAAAAGTTATAACCCATTTATTTATTTCCGGTTCTGACCGGGTCAAACATGTGGACGTAATAATATGAGCGAAACAACAAATAAAAAAATTCACCTGGTTAATGTAATCGTTTTCTGCGGGTTACTTTTCCTCGGAGGTATTGCTTCACTGGCAATGAAAAAAGATTCTGTATCGGAAATGGAAAACCGTAAGCTGGCTATTTTTCCCGTTTATTCTGACAGTGCTTTATGGAGCGGTCAGTATTTTAAAAATATTGAGCAATACTATGCAGATAATTTCCCATTGAGGGATAAATGGATCAGTTTTTCTAACTCCTTCCGGAGCAGGTTTGGCTATGAATCAGGTGATATAAAAATCTATGATCCGGCCAACGATGCAGAAGCGAATGAAAAGAATGATACAACAAAAAATACAATTAATACAGGTCCGTTGCCCGATGATGGTGCTGTTGGTGAGGTAAAGAAGCGACTATTTGTATTTAAAAACCGGGGATTTGAAATGTTTGGTGGCGGGCCCGGAGTCGGAAAAGCATATGCTAATGTAATTAACTCGTATAACAGGCTTGGCCTGCCTAATCTCCAGGTGTATAACCTGGTAATACCGGTAGCACTGGAGTTTGAGATTACTGAGAAATATAAAAACCTGCAAAAACCTAACCGGCCCGCTATTGCGAATATTTACAATAATCTTGATTCGAATATCAAAAAAGTTTGGGCTATTGATGAAATAAGGAAACACCGGGAAGAGTACATATATTTTAACACTGATCATCACTGGACCAGCCTGGGAGCATACTATGCATACCGTGCCTTTTGTGAGACTGCCGGATTAATCCCGGTTTCAATAGACACTATACGCTTTAAAGTAAAGCCTTCTTTTCTTGGTTCTCTCTATAGGCTTACCCGTGATCCGAAGCTGAAAGAGAATCCGGATTCGGTTAAATACTATTTGTTCCGTGATTCTGTACGGTTTTACATTGGCAGTAATAACAGCCTTACATACTGGGGCAAATCAAAAATGTATGCAGAAAGCGTCAGTGGTGTGAACAGCTATTCAATTTTTCTGCAGGGAGATCTTCCGATAGTGAAAATGGAAACCCAGCACAAAAATGGAAGAAAGATAGCGATCGTTAAAGAATCATATGGCAACGCCTTCGCACCGTTTCTTATTAATAACTACGAAAAGATAGTAGTGGTGGACCAGCGTTACTACACCGGTGATTTTGTAAAGATGCTGAAGACTGAAGGAATCAATGAACTGCTGTTCATTAATAATATATTTGCCGCTCATACCCCTTTTCATATTGAAAAAATAAAAGGGCTGAAGAAATAGGTCTATAACTGTAAGTTCTTCTTTACCCAAGCAACCTTGGGTTTTAATTCATTATTGTACTTGTCTCCAGTAGCGTATTTTACATGCTTTAGAAAATGGTAATAGTCCCCCTTGGGATATTTCTTTCTCCATTTATCATATCGCTTATCCTGCCATGTCTTATAGTAAGCAATACACTCCTCATCCGAATTAAATTTTTTGCATTTATTACCCTTTATATAAAATCCAAACAAGTTGTGATAGCGCAGGCAGCATTTCTTACAGTTCAGGTTACCTGTTTCCTGCATACACTGTGCCATTACAAAATCCGGGTGACGGATACCCGCTGCTTTAATGGCATCATACATCGCCTGCATTTTGGCTTTGTCAATTTTTTGTGAATAGCTTTTCTGCAATACGAAAAGAAGAGTAATGGCAAACAGTAGTTTCTTCATAATGAGGTTTTTGTAGTCAGATTAGTATTCAACGGGTTGCAGACGAATAAATAAATATACAAAAACCGCACCCTTTTTATCAATTCCTTTACTTTGCACAATTAATAGTATCGATTAATTATGTCTACCGCACTGATGATGAACGATAAAAAAAACCTGAAAATTACTGACGGACATTCTTCGGGAACGGAGGTCTTAGCAAAAGTTATTTCATATCTTTTTCATCCCGTTTTTATTCCATTGTATGCAGTTTGGTTCATGGTATATGAACATCCTTACCTGTTTGCCGGGTTTACTCCAAAGGAAAAAGTTCTCGTCATGGCCCAGGCATTTGCCATGTTTACTTTTTTTCCACTGGTTACTGTTTTACTGTTGCGGGCTTTAAAATTCGTTGAATCATTCCACCTGGAAAAACAAAAAGATCGTATCATACCATTAGTGGCTTGTGGTGTTTGGTATTTCTGGATCTGGTACGTATGGAGAAACCTGCCTGATTATCCCAAACCTGCTGTACAACTGGCCCTGGCAGTGTTTATTAGTTCATGGATTGGACTAATGATTAACATTAAGATGAAAATTAGCCTGCATGCTATCGGTGCAGGAGTAATGATTATGTTTATATTACTGCTTGCATTTACACAACAGTTGAATTTTGGCATCTACATATCAATGGCACTATTGATTGCAGGCCTGGTTTGTACTGCCCGCTTCATCGTATCCGATCATACTGCCTGGGAAATTTATGGCGGACTACTTGCAGGTTTTGCCTCAATGTTGGTAGCGTATTGGTCAGACAACTTTTTTGGCTGATTATTTCACCATTCCTGCGGCCCTATTCGTTACTTCAGCAGCCAGGTCATTCAGTTTATCTTTTGCGCCATGTACTTCAAACTTTGATTTGATAATTTTATTCTGTTTAATATTCACAGTCAGTATTATTTTGTCTCCCTTTACTGTATAACGGCCACTTAATGAATAGGCATCAGGAGAATTTGTAGCAGTTACATACACGATTTTACTATCCTTCCCTCTCGTTGCCAGGTCATTCAGTTGCAGATTGATTAGTTTACTTAACTCCAGGTCATCGTCTGCAATACTTTCATCACTGTTCTGAAAATTACTGGCCACAAATAATGGTTTTTCCTGCGGTAGTATGATTTTCGCCATCACTTCTTCATCCACTACTCCAATGTTGAAGTTGGTATTGGTAACGATCTGCGGTTCCTGCCGGGAACCATTTTCTTTTGATAAATCAGTTACGGTTTTTTCTGCTGCGTTAAACCAGCGGCTTACATTCAGGTATTTGCCCTCTTCCAGTATATCAGGTTGTTGTTTGATAGCTTTTAAAAGAGAATAGGTAAGTAACCCCTGGGAATATCTGCCCATCTCATAGGCATTTTGATTACTGGCAGACGCAGACAGAATGAATAAACCTGATTTTTCATTGAGCTTATCAATCGCTTTTACCTGCTGTGCCTTGTCATCATTCCGGGCAGCAAGGTAGTTCTGATCATCTGCCCCCATTTTTACAAAATCTTTAATCGCCTGGCCACTATTACAGGCGTCAAATATCAAAATCCGTTTTTGGGCTTTAATTGAAGATGGTTTCATCCAGTCTGTCAGTTCTGCAGTGCTGATGCCTACTTCACCTACCGCACCGGCTGCTGATGCTTTAGATGCTTCTGCTGTGAGAAAATAAAACTGCTTTTTTTCTCCTTCCATCACACCATGTCCTGCAAAAAATATCAGCAAAATATCATTAGCTGTTGCTTTCTTTCCTATTTCCTCAAACACTTTTTTAATACTGCTCTTCTCCGGCAACTGGTATCTTTCCTTTGCAGTGGTCAGGTTATATATAAATACATGTTCTTTACCATCAGTATTCAAAAGTTTTTTAGCCGATGCAGCGAGGGCATTTGAAATATCTGCAGCATCTTTTGCCGCATATTTCAGGTCTAGTTCATCACCTTTATAATCACTAACTCCCACTATTACTGCAAAAAGATTAGGAGGTATAGCAGATTGCTTTGTTTTATCCTCGCTTACAATCAACCCCCGTGATGAAATAGCATTATCGGCTGTAAGGGCTTTTATGGTTACTTTGTTGTCTTGCCCCGGAATAAAGTAATCTGTCAAATCACTTTTATTTACATGGAGCCTGAAGCGGCTGGCATCTTTCGTTAATTCTTCGGGCTTATATCGTTTTACTTCAATACCATTTACCACTAGAATTATATCGCCAAGCCCGCCTTTCCGGGGCATAATATGAAACTGGTAAGCTTCCCCGGTTGCTATCGTATCATTCACCAGCGGAGTAAGGTCACAGATATTAATATCTTTCAGCGTTTTGGAATGTATGGTATCACCATTATTAATTCGTTCTGTAAGATCGGGCACCCAAAGCTGATCTTTAACCTGGTCCAGCTCAATGATCTCTTTTCCGCAAGTAAAATAAAGAAGTTTACGGGCTGCTTCTGTTCCGTCATAGCGGTCAGCTGTATCAATAGTCAGCCAATCATAATCCCCGATAAGAATAGTCTTATACAATAATTTACCTGATAGCAAATCATATGCATTCAGGTCATTCTCTGCAACAGATACAATTCGCTTTTCATCGGGAGCGACCGCCACCCCTCTTATAGATTCATCTGAAGCTCCCATAAAAACCAGGGGTGTAATTGTCTCTGCATCCCATTGACCAATAAATCCCATTGGTTTGCTGATAGTAATAATGCGTTTGCCGTCTGTAGTATAATAAGCGTCGCTGAGTGAATTGTAGTAAAAAGTACTGTCAAGCAGCATGTCCAGTTTATTCGCTTGCACATCATATATTTTGGCCGTACCGTCTTCAGACGGAGCTATTATTTTTCTCCCATCGTCATTAAAGTGTACGTTAACAAAAGAAGGTAGCTCTGTGTACTTATCTGCATAATAAGATACTACGGAAGTTTTTTGATGGAGTAATTTTTTTCCAGTGGGTATATCCCAGACCATGATTATGGAGTCTGCAACAGCAGCTACCCTTTTGCTGTCTTTGCTGATGCATATGTGGGTTATTGGATTACCGGAACCTGTCATTTTTTTAACCAGGTGTCCTGTTTTACCATCTCGTACCTGCAGGTTACCACCTTCATTAAACATTAGCCATTTACCGTCCGGTGTATAAGCAATAGCATCCCCGGAATAATTGGTTGTAATTTTATGAGTAAATTTTACAGTGCCTGTTTCCATTGTTCTTACAGAAAGGATATCATCCAGGGCTTCCCAGGTTATATACGTATCTCCAGACGGATGAATAACAGCATCGTAAAAATGAAATTTTGTAGCACGGAGGGTATACAGCAATTTACCCGCTGTGATATCCCAGGCCTTTAATGTTGAATCATATCCTGTAGTGATGATCCGGTTTCCATCCGGGTTGAATATCAATTTATCGATCCTACCCTTTTCGTCAAAAAGTATTTTTTCTACTTTACCAGTAGTTTTATCTGTTATTTTTATCAAACTTGATCTTTCTACCGTCACAATCTTTTCCCCATCCGGAGAAAAGAATATATTACTGATGTAAGCTGTTGACCCAAATAAGTTTTGTACCAAAGTATAGGTTTGGCTTCTCAGTAAAACAACATTATTTTCAGCACTTGTTACCGCAATCATTTTACCGTCCGGGCTTAAGGCCATTCCGTTAGCATTATTATAATGTGTTTTTAACTGCAATCGGGGTTTGCCTGATTCAAGATCCCATTCAATAAGATTAGCCTCGGCATCAATACTCAATAACTTTTTATCATCCGGCATTAGTAGCATATCCACAATGTAGTTTTCATGCCAGTTCATTTCATGCTCTGTCTTATTACTGTCAAGGTTCCATACAACAATATACCTGTAATCTGTTACTACGATCAGTCGTTTTTGATCCGGTGTGATTATTGGCAATTCGTTTTTCGTTGAGCTGAATTCATCAGGTTTGATTGTTTCTTTTGTTTCAAAGTTTATAATCCGGAGATCTTTATCGCTGCAAAAAACCATTCGTTTACCATCTTTGAAGAAAACGGCATCTCCATCCGTAGAGTTTTGACAAGAGCCCTCAAAAATGACAGCTCCACTTTGTGTATCCCAGACAAAAAATTTTGACTGGTCTTCAGCATCCGCAACGTAAAAGCTGAAGCCAAATAGTTTTTTCCCGTCCCGGCTATATACCAGTTTATCAAATTTTTGTCCCTTACCTGGTAATCGGCGGGTTATTTTACGGGTTTCAATATCCCATATATACACAGAATCTATTCTGTCCGGGGCGTAGGCAATATGTCTTCCATCAGGGCTAAAGAGGACATCATCTGCAATAATGGAATCAGCTATAACTGTTTGATGGCCTGTTGCAGCATCCCATAAATAAAGAAATCCTGCCAGTGTAAGAATGTACTTACCATCCGGGCTGTATGCCAATTTCTGAATCTTAATTTCATGCCCTTTCAGGTTGAAAACGATTTTTCCGGAAGCAATCTCCCACACTTTGGCCACCCGGTCTGAGCTACTGGATGAAGCAGTAACGATATATTTACCATCAGGGCTATAATCAACAAAAGAAACACCATCAGTATGACCAACAGGCCTCATCAACTTTGGCTGCTGTGCTTCAGCATTTATTATGGTAAACAGAAACAAGAAAATACTGTTTCGTATAAGCAACATATATAAACTTTGTGAAAAGTTATTACTATATATCCAAATGCTAAATACCATGTGGTGGGTAGTTTTGCTCCTCCTTTCTGTATTACCTTTATAATATAAGTTAAAGTCTAAAAACTAAATGGTGATCAGAGGTATCGGTATATTAATTATTTCCTTTTTATCATTTTTCTACGCAGTCGCCCAGCCTGACGAAAGAGGATTTATAACGACAAAAGACTCAGTTATACAAAAGGGAAATACTTATGCAATCATCATCGGTATCAGTCAATATAAAGTTGTGCCTTCCCTTCAGTTTGCTCATAAAGATGCGCAGGCTTTTGAAGATTTTTTACTTAGTGAGGCAGGTGGCAAAGTCGCCAGGGCTAATATTGAGACCTTTTTAAATGAAAATGCCACTAAAAATAATGTAGCTGATGCAATCTCAGTCATTGCCCGCAAAGCCAAACCTGGTGACAGGGTGTATTTCTTTTTTGCCGGACATGGTGATATGGAGGATTTAACCCAGGTGGAGAATGGTCTTTTGTTATTATACAATAGCCCCGATGGTAACTACTTTGGCATGAAAGACGATGTGCTGGAGATACTGGACCTGAAACGATATCTTTCTCCTTTGTCTGAAAGAGGCATCGAAATGATATTTATAGTAGATGCCTGTCATTCCGGAAACTTAAATGGTGGTATTAAGGGACTCGAAAAAACAGCTTCTGCACTGGCAGCTTCATGGGGAAGGGAGTACAAGATCCTTTCCTGCCAGCCCAACCAGTTTTCTTTGGAAAGCGGCGAGTGGGGCGGGGGAAGAGGTTTGTTTTCATTGCACCTGGAAGAGGGTATGAAGGGACTGGCCGACAGAAATAATGATGGAAAAGTTAGTTTTTCAGAATTGGAACGCTATATCAGGGATAATGTAGAAACATACAGTGAAGAGAAACAAATACCCATGATCGTTGGTGACCTGGGTAAGCCATTTGTAAATGTCAGCCCAACTGTATTAGCTGCACTAAAAATTCAAAAAGCTAAAGACAGGCCCGCACTGGCTAAAGTGAATACCAAAGGAACAGAGGAAAGATATATTGACTCTCTCGACCCTGATGGTCAACGGTTGTACACTTCCTACAAAAAGAATTTGTCTGCCCAGAAGTTGATATTTCCTACTGACACTAATGCGCTAAAAGATTATAGAATTTTTGAGAAAAGATATACTGATAATCCGTTGACTCCCATTATGAGGAGAAATCTTGCTGCTGCGCTCAACCAACGTTTTGATTCCATTGTAGCGCCTCTATTAAGGGGTGAAATAAGCTATTCAACTCAAAATGAATGTTATTATGCTTCATTGGAACTCGACAGTTGTATGAAACTGCTGGGTGAGCAGCACTATATGTACCGCAATTTAAAAGCCCGGAAATTATACATGGATGCCATGTCTTATATCTGGGCATTAAATGAAGACCAGTATAATTATGGCTGGAGACCTATTGTACTGAGAGCAATTAGCCAATTGGAAGAGTCTGTTGAATTGGAGCCTAATGCAGCTTATACTCTTTCTGCACTGGGTATCTGTTATTCATTTGTATATGAATTTGATAAAGCCAATAACGCCTTTCAGAAGTACCTGGACCTTCGCCCTAATGATAGCTATGCCAGGTACTCCATGGCTATTATCTATAACAAACTAAAACAGTATGAAAAGGCAATAGATCTGCTGGAAGCACTGCAAAAAGAATTTCCAGAAGAAATAAATATAAAACTTCAGTTGACTGATGTTTACTGGAAAAGCAACGAAACAGCCCGATCGCATGCCCTCATAGAAAGTATGATCAGTAATGAAAAAAGCAAAATGCAGGGACTCTTTTTAAAAGGGTTTTATTACTCAAGGGCTAATATGCTTGACAGTGCTGTTACGTTTTATGAAAAGACAAAAGAGTATTACAATGGGTATTGCAGCATCTGTGATAATAATATTGGGCATATATATTTTGTTAATAATAAAACTGACTCTGCCCGAAAATACTTTTTGCAGGTACTGACTAAAGATAGTACGTATCCGTTTGCACATTTTAACCTGGGGGTGATAGACGAAAAAGAAGGTAAGCCCGAGAGTGCAATACTTAAGTTTTACTCTGCCATTAGTTTTGCTTCCGGTTCTACAGAAGCATTTATTACCAATCAACAATTATACTTTGGGAAAAGCTATTTTGAATCTGATGCCGCATCATTTAATGATTTTAGCAACAAAACCACCGTTTATAATTTACAGTATCTCTCTTTTGCTTCCATAATGTATACTTATATCCGGGTTCCGGGGCTGATAGACAGTACGCATCACATCAGCTATTTATTTGACCAGCTGTTTACATATAAACAACATGATATGTTTACCTGGTTTCATCATGCCTGTTACAAAGCATTAAAAAAGGACAAAGCCGGTGCGCTGGAAAGCCTTGAAAAATCTCTTCAATTGGGTTTTGGCGGATATTTTCAGCTTGCCAGCGACAGTGATCTTGATTTTGTTCGTGATACTCCTGAATTCAGAGCTTTGCTGGAAAAATATTTCCCTGACCAGACAAAGAGAAAAAAAGGTTGATTCCTTCAATTTACTAACCTATTTACCCGGCCATTGACATAACCTGTTTCCTCCGGTTTCGGATAATTTTTGAAAAAAATCCAAAATAATTAGTTCTATTTTACTAAAATGATTAGTTTTGAGTGTTAATTAGTTTTTTAGACCGGCATTAGCTAAAACTTAACTTTGAATCATGGCAAAAGCAGAAAAATCTACCGACATGTCAAACACAAACAGCGAGAAACTGAAAGCCCTCAAGCTTACAATGGATAAACTTGAGAAGGATTATGGTAAAGGAAGTGTAATGATGCTTGGCGATAAAGCTGAAGCAATACAGGAAGTCATTTCTACCGGCTCGATAGGGCTGGATGTAGCCCTCGGTATTGGGGGTTTACCAAGAGGAAGGGTGATAGAGATTTACGGACCTGAATCGTCTGGTAAAACCACCATCGCCACCCATGTTATTGCGGAAGCGCAAAAAAAAGGTGGTATGTGTGCATTCATTGATGCTGAGCATGCTTTTGATAGCGCATATGCTAAAAAGCTAGGTGTTGACGTAGATAATCTTTTAATATCTCAGCCAGACTATGGTGAGCAGGCCCTTGAAATAGCAGATCGCCTGATACTCTCCGGGGCATTGGATGTAGTAGTGATTGACTCTGTTGCGGCACTTGTTCCTAAAAGTGAGCTGGAAGGTGAAATGGGTGATAGTAAAATGGGGTTGCATGCAAGGCTGATGAGCCAGGCACTGCGCAAGCTTACTGCCACTATTGCCAAAACAAATACCATATGTATTTTCATTAACCAGCTGAGGGAAAAAATTGGAGTAATGTTTGGCAACCCGGAAACTACTACCGGCGGTAATGCTTTAAAATTTTATGCTTCTGTACGATTAGATATCCGCAGAACACAGCAGGTAAAAGATGGTGATGAAGCAATAGGCAACCATGTAAAAGTAAAAGTGGTGAAGAATAAAGTAGCCCCTCCATTCCGCGCTGCTGAATTCGATATCATTTTTGGTGAGGGTATTTCCAAGACAGGTGAGATAATTGATATGGGTACAGAGCTGGGAATCATTCAAAAAAGCGGCAGCTGGTATAGTTATAACAATGATAAACTTGGACAAGGAAGAGATGCCGTAAAACAATTGATTGTAGATAATCCTGAACTGGCTAAGGACATCGAAACTAAAATCAGGGAGAAAATAAAGGAAATGCAAGCAGCATAATCTGCTTATATATAAGGAATTAACGATGGGTTAGTTCGTTGAACCGTTCCGCTTAAGCGGAACGGTTTTTTGTTTCTTCACAAATTTTTTACATTAAAAACAAATATTCAATGTTTAAACATTGTATATTTGTTTGATCTCTCCGCAACCTATTCAAACGGAGAGCCGTTATTAGTTTTTGGATGAATACGAGTAAAAATCATATTAGCTCATTAAAATGGCTGCATCTGCTTTTTGGCGCAGGCCTGGTCATTACTTTCTTTCTCCCCTGGGTGGTATGGAAAGAAATAAAGGTTAGCGCTTATCATATGGCAGCGGGATCATTCTTTCAGATTTCGGAATCAAATTTCAAACTGGGAAACCCCTTTCCCCAATTCGCATTTACATTTTACTTATTCTGGCTTATTCCAGTGCTTGCAATAATTACAATCGTACTGATTTCGCAAAACAAAAAAACAGCCCTTATAGCATTTTTGCCGGGAGCAATGACACTATCGCTGGTTACTGTATTCTACCTTTTTACAAACACACTGGTTGATCTTGGTGTTGGTAATAATGCACTTAGTATGCTTCAACCAGCGGCATTCATCAGTATTATCTCAGCGGCCGGTTTTATTCTTACAGCTTTTCCAACCAAAGGCTGGCTTAAGAAACTTATCTGGCTGGTTATAGGTCCCACCCTTGCCTTCGGTGCTTATAAAATAGGAGAAAGTTCAGTAATGTCTGAAACCTTTTCAGATACAGATGATCTTAAGGCTGATTACATAGTAAATGCCTCTGATCTTATCCGTGAGTTTGCTGCTAATGATTCGGCAGGTAATAATAAATACAAAGAAAAGATTTTAACCGTAAATGGTATTGTTTCAGAAGCCATGGTTAACAGCGATTCTTCCGTTAATATCAAGTTTGTTGATACAGCTAAATATTTTATCAATTTTCCGCTTGAGAAACATGACTATGAAAGAACAAAAGACATCAAGCCGGGAGATGTCATCTCACTGAAAGGATCCCTGAGTGGTAGTTCTTATAGCATGATCCTTGACTCTACCTCCATAGATTTTAAACGGTCAACTCTAAATAAAACTAAATTCTAAAAAAACAATTATGAAAAAAACAACCCTTGTATTGGCTTTAGTATTTGCTGCAGGCATAGTAATGGCGCAAAAGAAAACAACATCATCTGCTGTAGTTTCCTTTGATGCTACCACACCAAAAGATGCTTTACCAAAAGCAGAGAACAAAACAGTAATTGGCTCTATTGACATTAAAACAGGGGCTGTAGCCTTTGAAGCAGCTGTGAAAAATTTCGCTTTTTCTAATCCTAAAATTCAGGAGCACTTTAATGCCCCCAATTGGATGGATTCAGATCAGTTCCCAAAGTTCGTTTTCACCGGTACCATTGTAAAAATAAATAAAGTCAATTTTTCTAAAGACGGTACTTATAATGTAAAAGCGGAAGGCGACCTTACTGTGAAAGGAATAAGTAAGCCTGCAAAAGCAGAAGGAACTATTACTGTTGCTAATGGCAAAATTAAAGTAGCCGCCAATTTCAAACTCAAATTGGAGGATTACAATATTTCCGGTCAACCTATTGAAGCGGGAAAGGTTGATAAAGAACCAAAAGTTAGTGTTTCGGCTGAATTTTAGCATACCATACTGATAAAGAAAAACCCTGCAAGTTTGCAGGGTTTTTCTTTATTAAACATCGATCAGTTTCCTATCTCCCTTTCCAGGTGAATCAATTTCCCCTCTGCGTCAAAACCCTCCACAATTACCCTGAATTTCCTGCTGAAATCGTTATTATAAAAACTCAGTTTGATTGTTTTTGTTTCCGTGTCTGTAAAAATATTAGGATTCCAATACAGTGTTGTTCTTCCATCCACCCCTACTTGCTTTGCTTCTGCGGTAGTATATGAAGGACTATAAAATTCTTTTGTTATAGTATATCCATTTACTTCAAAAAAACTCAGTTTCTCGGGTTTTTCTTCTTCAATAAATTTTTCTTTGGTATAAATAGCCAGAGCCCCCCCTGGAGAGCCACTCCCAACTCCTACAAATCCTGCTTCATAAAATTTTACCAGTGCTACATCTTTTACCGGTATTGTCCTCAACAATACCATATCAGACGGTTGCTCGTTAAGGAAAATACCCACAACCCATTTTTGTCCGCTCATTAAACTTATGTTCTTCCTGTTTACAAAACGGCCTCCTTGTATTTCCACCTGTTGAATCCTGTTTTTAATATAATCAACGACGTTCATAGATTTGTCGTTAGCCGGCTGATTAATATTATCCAGGTTCACTTTACCCTCTGTACGGAAAACACCTGTGGTATACTTCTCATTAACAATATCAAAAGGCTTTTTCTCGGATTTTGCTTTTATCTCAACGTTTTCCAGCACTTTCACTTTTTCCTCAAAGTCTTTTGTATAAGCAAATCGCTTATTCACTTCTTCACTAAACTGTGATGCATTAATATTCTTTTCACCAGTCTCTGCAACGTTAGGCACAGGAATATTTAGGATTGACTTTTCTAATTTGTTTTCATTGATTTCTACCAATGCTGGTTTTTGCCTTCCCTGCTTATCGGAATAAGCATAATAAAATTTGGTTTTCCCTAAAAAAGCAAGAGAATCCATTACAAAACCACCCTGGGCATCGAGTGTAGTCTCCTGGTTTTGCGATATAGAGTCTTCTGCCTCAAGATAAAAATTTAATTTCCCTGTCGTCAAAAGTTCTTTGTTTTTCTCATCCATCACTTTTCCCGATACGACTAACAGGTCCTGGTCTCTGTATATTTTAGCAGGAAACTCTCTGTTTAATATTTTATTCCAGTTAAATCGGCTCCAGCCATGTGTCAGCATCAGGTTATCCAGTGCCTGCTTAACAGAATCCGATCTTGTTTCAAAATAATATGCCGGGTTATAGATGTACCCTTTTAGATCTCCGGTCAACAATAATCTTGAATAAATATTCTCTTTATCAGGGCTGTTACCAGGTAAATCAATTATAGCAACTGAGCAGCTTCGCTGAATCAGGTCAGGAAAACTAAGCTCATAAATATTTTCTTCTCTTTTTCCTGTACCTGATTTTACCACATCGATATCAGTTTTACTCTTGTATTCTTCATTATCAACAAAGGAAAGTCTCTCTGCCAGCGGTATCCCTTTGCTATTAAAAACTGTGAAATGTAAAATGCCTGAAGGCAGACTGTCTGTCAGAAGATGCCCTATTATGGAGGGATAGCCTTCAAAAGATACCTCTGTCTCATAGATAACATGGTTGTTGATATGAACAACCAATAAAAGGGTTTCGAATTGTTCTTTATCCTTGCTACTTCTTGCCAATTGAAATTTTTTTCCTCCTTTCTCGTCCTGTACTTTCAGGTTTATACCAGCCGCCTGTACTTCCGGAAGATTGAACTGCCTCTTTCCGGCAATAGTCTCGGTTTCTGCAATGTATTTCTTGTCAGCTTGTGGCTTAAGCTGAACCCGGCCAATACCATCATGATAGGTTTTAAATGGTGCTACAGTAACTCCGTCCGTCGTTTTTATACTTCCGCTTACTTCAACAGGTGCCCCAAACTGGTCAACAGCTTTAAAAGCTACAACAGTTAATATCCCATCAACCAAATGTCCGCTCTCAGGAAAAAACTGCAATGAAACTGTTTGAGAAGGCTTTGTACCAGTTGCAGTTGTCCCCGGCCTGAAAATGAAAATATTTTTTTTATAAACAAATGACTCTTCATAATTCAACATATCAGGTGTTAGGGCTCTGATATAGTAATTACCCTGTGGGAGTGAATCAGGAATGCTGATATTTCCTTTTGCAGTAGCGCCAAGAACAGGATATTTGTGATTACTGATAATATTTCCTTTTATATCTACAAACTGCAGGTAGAAATTATTGCTGATTCCACTTGGTTTACCATCACTATACAGGTATGCTTTGAACCAAATCGTTTCCCCGGCTACATAATATTCTTTATCATAGTGGATGTAGATCTTCTCTGTGGGGAATTGGGTACTAAGAACAGTTAGCGCCGAATCAATATGCTGAGCATGGAGGCTAAGTACTGATACTAAAAAAAATGCTGCTGCTATAATAGCCTTGTTCATGTATGGAGTTTTACAGTTAAAGTAAGCTTTTATAAGGCGGTCCAGGCTGTCAATTATCTGAACGGAAAATTAATTGGATAAAGATGGCATTTTTATGAATAGAGCTGCATATGATTCTGGTTAACCGGGGATAATCATATTTTATATATTACCTTAAGTCTCAAGCTGATTAACGGAGTCATTTGTTAAATTGCATTTTCTTATGCCTTTTAAACTTCATATTCCCTTTCCTCCTGCTGGTGATCAGCCACAAGCTATCCGTCAGTTGGCCGAAGGACTTGTTGATGGTGAAAAGTACCAGACCTTGTTGGGAGTAACCGGGAGCGGTAAAACATATACGATAGCTAATGTCATTCAAAATGTGCAGCGGCCAACACTGGTACTGACACACAATAAAACACTGGTGGCGCAATTGTATGGTGAGTTCAGACAGTTTTTCCCGGAAAATGCAGTGGAATATTTTGTTTCTTACTATGATTATTATCAGCCCGAAGCTTATATGCCGGTAAGTGACGTATATATTGAAAAAGACCTCAGTATTAATGATGAACTGGACAAACTTCGGCTAAGAGCCACATCCAGTCTATTGAGTGGTCGCAGAGATATTATTGTGGTAGCTTCTGTAAGCTGTATCTATGGAATGGGCAATCCTACTGATTATGAGAACGGGATTATCCGTATCAACAAAGGGCAGACCATTTCAAGACAGGCTTTTCTCCATTCATTAGTCAACTCATTATATAACCGGACAACCTTAGAGTTCAACCGGGGTACTTTCAGGGTAAAAGGTGATACGGTAGATATTAACCTGCCTTATGTTGATTATGGCTACCGTATTACTTTTTTCGGAGACGAGATAGAAGAAATAGAAAGCATAGAAGTGGTGACTGGCAAAAGGATCGGGCTGATGGAAAATGCTGCCATTTTTCCGGCCAACTTGTATGTGGCGCCAAAGGATATTCTGCAGCAAGTATTGTATGAAATACAGGATGAAGTAGCTGCACAGGCAGAGTATTTTAAAAAGGAAGGAAAGTACATAGAGGCTCAGCGCCTTACCGAAAGAGTGAATTATGATATTGAAATGATCCGGGAACTGGGTTATTGTAATGGGATTGAAAATTATTCCCGCTTTTTTGACAGGAGAAAACCCGGAACAAGACCTTTTTGTCTGCTTGATTATTTTCCAAAGGACTATTTAATGGTTATCGACGAAAGTCACCAGACTATTCCGCAGGTAAGTGGCATGTATGGTGGTGACAGAAGCCGGAAACTTATCTTGGTTGACTATGGTTTTCGACTGCCTTCTGCCCTGGATAACCGGCCGCTAAATTTCCATGAGTTTGAATCCTTACAAAACCAGGTAATTTTTGTATCCGCCACTCCTGACGACTATGAACTCGAAAAATGTGGCGGAATAGTAGTAGAACAGGTGGTACGGCCAACAGGCTTATTAGATCCTCCCATTGAGATTCGTCCGAGTGTAAACCAGATAGATGATCTGCTGGATGAAATAGATAAAAGAGTAACCAAAGGCGATAGGGTGCTAGTTACAACACTGACAAAGCGAATGGCAGAAGAAATGGATAAGTACCTGCACCGTATCAATATCAAATCAAAATATATACATAGTGAGGTGGACACATTGGAAAGAGTGGAAATTCTCCGTGAATTACGGCTGGGGACCATTGATGTGCTGGTAGGAGTGAACCTGCTTCGGGAAGGATTGGATTTACCTGAAGTATCGTTGGTTGCTATTCTCGATGCGGACAAAGAGGGCTTTCTTCGCAATGAAAAATCATTGACACAAACCGCCGGCCGTGCAGCAAGGAATGTGGATGGTTTAGTTATTTTTTACGCAGATAAGATGACAGAGAGTATGCAAAAAACAATTGACGAAACCACCCGCCGAAGAGAAAAACAAATTGCCTGGAATATTGAATATGGTATTACCCCTACAACTATTAAAAAATCTACGAAAGATGTATTTGCTCAAACTTCGGTGCTGGATATAAAAGGTTACGACATTAAAAATCCATATGCCATTGCACCAGAGCAGGACATGATAACAATGGCAGCTGAAGAGCAGGAAGAATATAAAACCATTCCGCAAATGGAAAAAGCTCTTTCAAAAATTAAGAAAGAGATGGAGAAAGCAGCAAGGGATCTGGATTTTATGGAGGCAGCACGACTTAGGGATGAAATGTTTGTTTTGCAGAAAAAACTGGAAGGAATGAAAAAGTAACATTTCATTTATTTGTTGCTCCGTTTAGCTTTTATTGGAAACTTGAAAAACAACCCTGTTTGTTTTGAGCCCTTGTCTTTGTATTTTCTGTCTCTCGTATTTTTACGAGTATCCCTTTCGTATTTGTGCCCTATTTTATTTAAAACAGTCCCCCATTACTTGCAGTAAGTAACACATGGGTTTATCTTAGCCACAGATATCCGAATAAACCATTTTTTTAAAATCCAATAAATCCGAATTATGAAAAGACGTGTCCGTAAGATCGCCAATTTCTTTGCGTTTAATCTGTTGTTCTTCGCCCTTTACCTGAACTTTATTCATAAAGATAAAGCTGTTGTTGTCAGTACTTCTGCTGCCCCGGCAACTACTGCAGCCTTCAGTGGTACTGTTCTGGTAGACAATCCTGAACAGTATATACAAAAGAAAAATGAAACTGCCGGAGTAGTAGTGGCTTCAGAGAAAAAAGAGACTCCCAAATCAACAGAAGAGAACTCAGCTGCGCTGAGACTTTCTATCAACTAAGCTAAGCAGCGTTAACATATCAGCAACCCCATCTCGCCCAAGGCGAGATGGGGTTGCTGTGTTTTATTCTCCCCATGCATGAAATCTTTACCTTAGTGGCATGGATAAAAGAGTTTTTTTGCTTGATGCATTTGCGCTGGTGTTCCGGGCTTATTATGCCCTCATCCGCAATCCCCGTTTAACTTCGAAGGGCAAAAACACCAATGCCCAGTTTGGTTTTACCAATGCGTTGGTTGAGCTGATCAATAAACAAAAGCCTTCGCATATGGCTGTTTGTTTTGACACCTCCGCTCCTACGGAACGGCATACTGACTTTGCTGATTATAAAGCAAACCGCCAGGAAACACCGGAAGACATACTGGCTGCAGTTCCTGATATTAAAAGAATAATTGAAGGCTTCAATATTCCTATTATTGCCCTTGATGGATATGAAGCAGATGATGTAATCGGGACTTTAGCCAAACAGGGAGAAAAAGCAGGGTATGAAGTATATATGGTTACCCCTGATAAAGACTATGGTCAGCTTGTTTCTAAAAAAATAAAAATATACAAACCTGCTTACCAGGGAAATGATGCAGAAATACTGGGCCCTGAAGAAATATGTTCCAGGTGGAATATTAACGATGTAAGCCAGGTAGTGGATATGCTTGGTATGATGGGAGATGCAGTAGATAATATTCCTGGTATACCGGGTGTAGGGGAAAAAACTGCAGCAAAATTCTTAGCTGAATATGGATCACTTGAAAATACACTGGCCAACGCTGATAAGATAAAAGGGGCCATGGGTGAAAAAGTAAAGAAAGGCAAAGAGATGGCCATTCTGTCCAAAAAACTGGCAACCATTATTACTGAGGTGCCAGTAGAATTTCATGAAGAGGACTTTAAACTAAAAGACTGGAATAAAGAAAAATTAAAAGAGATTTTTGCCGACCTGGAATTCAGAACCTTAGGCAAGAGGTTGTTGGGTGACGATTTTTCTGTAGCAGCTCCTGCAAAATCCGTGGTCGAAAAAGAAATACCACAGGGAGTACAAACTGATTTATTTGGAAACATTGTAGAAAGCCCGGAACAAAAAAATTCTGATCCAATACCAGATGACAACGACTCAGCAGCCTTAACAGTTAATAAGAATATCAACAATACTCCGCATAAATATGAAGCTGTAGAGAGTGATACTGCTATCAAAAAAATGGTAGCTGAATTAAAAAAACACGATGAGATTTGCTTTGACACTGAAACAACAGGTATAGATGCCAATGATGCTGAGCTGGTGGGGTTGAGCTTTGCTGTAAAACCAGGTGAGGCCTTTTATGTTCCCTGCCCGGCAGATCAGAAAAAAACAAAAGAGATATTGGCTCATTTCGAACCATTGTTTGCTGATAAAAAGAAAGTATGGATTGGACAGAATACCAAGTATGATATGCTGGTGTTGAAATGGTATGGTATCGAGTTAACAGGAAATATTTTTGATACCATGCTGGCCCATTATGTAATAGAGCCAGATGGCAAAAGAAGTATGGATATACTCAGCGAAAAGTTTCTAGGATACGAACCAGTACACATAGAAGAATTGATTGGTAAAAAGGGAAAAACGCAGGGGAGTATGAGAGATGTGGAAATTGAAAAGATCAAAGAATATGCTGGCGAAGATGCCGATATTACTTTACAGCTGAAAAATGTATTTACGCCGCTTCTGAAACAAAAGGAGGTAGAAAAAGTATTTAACCTGGTAGAAAATCCGTTAGTGAAAGTGCTGGTAGATATGGAATATGAAGGGATAAAGGTTGATACGGATTTTCTGAACGATTACTCGAAGGAGTTAGAAAAAGATGCAAAAAAAGCGGAAGAAAGTGTGTACAAACAAGCCGGGGTTCGTTTCAACCTGGCCTCTCCCAAACAGCTGGGTGAAGTTCTCTTTGATAAACTCAAACTGGATCCTTCAGCCAAGAAAACAAAAACAGGTCAATATCAGACAGGGGAAGATGTCTTATTGAAACTGGCTGCCAAAGGTAACCAGATCGTCGACGATATTTTGGCCTTCAGAGAGCTGACCAAATTAAAATCAACCTATGTTGATGCTTTACCACAATTGATAAATCGCAAAACCGGAAGGGTGCATACTTCCTATGGACAGGCAGTTGCCGTAACGGGTCGCTTACAGAGCAATAACCCTAATCTTCAAAACATACCTGTAAGAACAGACCGCGGTAAGGAAGTGCGAAAAGCATTTATTCCAAGAGATAGTAAACATATTTTACTATCTGCCGATTATTCTCAGATTGAACTAAGAATAGTGGCCGCTATCAGTGGTGATAATAATATGTGTAAGGCATTCAGAGACGGAACAGATATCCATACAGCAACTGCAGCAAGAGTGTATAATGTATCTGAAAAAGAAGTAACAAAGGAAATGCGTTATAAAGCCAAGAGTGTAAACTTTGGTATCATTTACGGCCAGGGGGCATTCGGATTAGCAGACAATCTTGGTATATCAAGAACAGAAGCCAAAGAGATCATTGATAACTATAAAAAGGAGTTTCCGGGTATACAAAAGTACATGGATGACACCATCAACTTCGCAAGGGAGCATGGCTATGTACAAACGCTGATGGGAAGAAAAAGATGGTTGCGGGATATTAATTCTGCCAACTTCACTGTCCGGGGTTTTGCGGAAAGAAATGCTATCAATTCGCCGATACAGGGAACTGCAGCCGACATGATAAAGCTGGCCATGCAAAAAGTGCATGCTGCAATGAAAAAAGAAAAGATGCAGAGCAAGATGCTGCTGCAAGTACATGATGAATTAGTTTTTGATGCATTAAAATCGGAAGTAAAAGAGTTGAAGCCATTAATTATTGAAAACATGCAAATCGCATTACCATTACCGCATAAAGTACCGGTGATAGCAGAATGTGGTCAGGGAAGCAATTGGCTGGAAGCACATTAATTTTTTCCGAAGTCATAAATTTTTAGCTTCTCATATCCATAAGTTTGCTTCTTATGCAGCCCGTAATATATTATTGCTATGATGCCTACTGCGGATGGTGTTATGGTTTTAGTCCCGTAATAAAAAAAATATCGGAAGAGTATAAAGAAAATATACCTTTTGAGGTATTATCCGGGGGAATGATTCCGAAAGAGTATACAAGACCGATTAGTGCCATTGCAGGCTACATCAGCCAGTCATACAAACAAGTAGAAGAAACAACAGGCATTCAATTCGGAAAGGATTATCTCTGGCATATTTTCAACCCTGAACAAAGCGACTGGTATCAGCATTCAGAAAAATCAGCAATAGCCCTTTGTATAGTCAAAGAAATTTTTCCAGGCAGGCAGGTTTCTTTTGCTGCCGATCTTCAATATGCTTTACATTTTGAAGGAAGAGATTTAACAGACAATGAAGCGTACCGTCATTTGTTGGAAAGATATACAATCCCGGTTGATGACTTCTATAATAAGGTCGATAGTGAAGAATACAAGGAAAAAGCACATTACGAATTTGCTCTTTGCAAACAATTACAGGCAACGAGTTTTCCGCAGCTGCTTATGCATGTAGCTGATCAAAAGTTTTACCTGCTGGCTAAAGGGTTTACTGATTATGAAGTACTAAAGCAAAGAATTGAAGCTGTATTAAAAGAAACAAAAAAAATAATCATTTAAAAGATAGTATAATGATTCTCACAATTACGCTTAATCCTTGCATTGATAAAAGTTCCCGGGTTGAAAAATTAAAACCCGAAAGCAAACTTCGCTGTACAGAAGTAGTAAACGAACCTGGCGGAGGTGGTATTAATGTCAGTAAGGCGCTGCAAAAATTAGAAACTTCATCAGTGGCATTGTTTCCGGCAGGAGGACATAATGGAAATATGTTGTGCTCTCTTTTAAAAGAAGAAGAGATTTTGTTTCATGCAGTAGATACTAAAGTGGAAACAAGAGAGAACTGGATCGTATTAGAAACATCCACTAATAATCAATTCCGGTTCACTTTCCCGGGCAGGGAGGTAATGGAAGAAACTATTAAAACATTAGTTGACCAGATACGTTCCTTTACTCCCACATTTGTGGTGGCCAGTGGCAGTTTGCCTCCCGGTCTGCCTGATTATTTCTATGGCCTGATCGTAAAGAATGCAGCAGCTGTTGGCGCCAAATGTATTGTGGATACCAGTGGTCCGGCATTACAGGCTTTAAAAGGCAAACATGCATACATGATTAAACCAAATATTGGTGAGTTATGCAAAATGCTGAATGTTGACTGGCTGGATAAAGAAGAAGTACCCGATGCTGCCCAGCAGGCTATAAGGGATGGGTTTTCCGAAATTATGGTTGTTTCAATGGGTGCTTTGGGTGCATGGATGGTAAGCAGCGATAAAAGATATTTTGTAGAAGCACCTCCAGTGGAAAAGAAAAGTACAGTTGGTGCAGGCGATAGTATGGTAGCGGGTATCACCTATTCCTTGCAAAAGGGGAGAACACTTAGAGAAGCGATTAGGTTTGGGGTGGCCTGCGGTAGTGCTGCTACCATGAACGATGGAACACAACTTTTCAACAAAAGCGATGCGGAGAAATTATATGCAGCTATTAATGAATAAGAAATGAAAAAAGATATTGCAGGTAGGGAAGATCTGCTGATACTGGTAACCCGGTTTTATGAAAAGCTATTAGCAGATGCTTCTATCAGTTACATTTTTACTGATGTGGCCAAGATTGATCTTTCACATCATTTACCTGTTCTTGTTGATTTCTGGGACTCTATTTTATTTCAGTCAGATACGTATCATAAAAATGCCATGCAGCCCCATCTTGATTTACACCGGCAGTCGCCATTACAAAAGCATCATTTTGAAACCTGGCTCCGGTATTTTAAAGAATCTATTGATGAGCTATTTGAAGGGAAAATAGCATTTCTGGCTAAAGAAAGAGCAACGAGTATTGCTATGGTAATGCAGATAAAGACAATTCAGCTCAGTTGATATGTTCGGTAAAATTCCAGTTCAATCACTTTTTTCTTGATAACTATGTGCAGAGTTTGTAACTTATACTCCTAAAACTATTTTTATGAAACGAATGACCTTCACTATCTTTTTTATTGCTTTCGCTGCAATTTTTACTATTACAAAAGCCCAGACTCCGGATGAAATGAAAAAATGGATGGATTACATGACCCCTTCAGATGTACATAAAATGTTGGCTGCATCAGATGGAGAATGGAACTTGGAAATTCAAATGTGGATGGACCCTAACGCCCCTGCACAGAGCATGAAAGCAAGCTGTGTAAATAAAATGATTTTAGGTGGCCGTTACCAGGAAAGCATTAATACGGGTTCTTTTAATGGAATGCCATTTGAAGGACTTAGTTTGACAGGATGGGATAATGCCAGAAAAATATTTGTTTCAACATGGATAGATAATATGGGAACTGGTATCATGTACTTGGAGGGACCCTGGAATGATGCTACCAAAACAATAGAACTGAAAGGAAAGGTGACCGACCCCATGACCGGTCAGGTAACTGATGTGAGACAAACACTTAAAATAGTTGACGATAATACCCAGATCATGCAACAATTTGGTATGAAAGATGGAAAAGAATTTAAGAACATGGAAATAAAATTTACCAGGAAAATGTAAAAAGATTCTTTCTTAAATATTAAACCCCGAATATTATTCCGGGGTTTTTATTTTGTTAAGATGCTTACTCTTTTTTCGTTTTCTCCATCGGCAGTTTTTCATCACGACTCCACTCCTGCATACTGCCATCATATACTTTCATCTTGTAACCCAGGCTTCGCCCAACCAGGTAGTTTACACAGGCAGTTTGTCCGATAAAACAATACACCACTACTTCTTTGCTTTTATCAGGTACAACGGTAGCAAAATTTTTTTCCAGTACAGAAACTTGTTTAATGCTGTTCGTAGAATCCACCATATCAGGGTAAGGAACATTTTTCGCACCAGTGATGTGGCCATCTCTCGGGTTGCCGGTTGGGTCACCGTCATACCAACGTTTTGCTCTTGCATCTACCACTTCTGATGATTTTGTATTCAAAGCATTCAGCACATAATCTTTATCCACCAGTGTACCGGTTACAGTTGCCACAAAATTTCCGTTTTTAAATTCTGCTGGTTTACTGGTAACCGAATAGCCTGCTTTCTTCCATGCTTCGATACCGCCATTCAAAAATGAAACCTTTCCTTTTAGGCCAAAATGTTCCAGTGTCATAAACATGCGGGCAGCAATTGTTATATCGCTTCCCCGGTGACAAACTACAATCTTTGAATTTTTATTAATGCCCAGATCCTGCAACACTTTTGTTGCTGCCTTTACATCGGGTGCATACATGCTGCCTTCGGGCTTATCAAATGCCAGCCAGTCGGGCCAGAGAAAACGGGAACCTTCAATATGCTCCTTGTCGTAATCCGCTTTTATCACAAATCCTGTATACAGGATTACCAGGTCAGGGTCTTTTATATTTTCATTCAGCCATTGTGGTGATACAATAACCGGTTGCTGAGCATTTGAAAGTAAAAATGCAAAAATCAAAAGGCAAAAAGAAAGGAGCTTTTTCATATCAACTATTTTTGATTCTATTACAAGGTACATATTAGGCCCATCGCGGTGCAGGTTATTTATGACAAACGGTATAGATTGATTGATGGAAAACGAATGGGCTACTTTGCTATACTGATAATTACTTTTCCCCTAAAGTTCCCCTGGCTGAAATATTGAAAGGCTTCGGGTGTTTCTTCCAGTGGAAAAACTTTATCAATTACAGGGGCGATTTTACCTTGTTCAAAAAGGGTGCTCAACTCATTTAGTCCTTCGCAGCTAACCCTGTATCCCATAATTCCCATTTTCCTCTTTCTGAACTTTGAAAGGAATGGTTGCAGCACCATCATCTGAAGTAATAAACCGCCCATGGAACCACCAATCATAGCAAATACGCCGCCGGGTTTTAATGCCCGTTTGTAATCAGCATTTCGCTTATGTGCTATTACATCCAGAATATAGTCATATTGCTTTCCTGTTTTGGTATAATCTGTCTCCCGGTAGTCCACCAATTCATCTGCTCCCAATGATCGAAGCATCTCAAATTTTTCTTTCTTATCTACACAGGTTACATAAGCACCGATTGATTTGGCATACTGTAAAGCAATAGGGCCTACGCCTCCGCCTGCTCCATTTATCAATAAATGCTGCCCCGCCTGCAAAGGTTTTTTATAACGAAGCCCCTGCATAGCCAATAATCCAGCCTGTGGTAAAGCAGCGGCTTGTTGAAAACTCATTTTAGCAGATTTCTTTGCCAATAATTTTTCAGGAACGGCAACATACTCAGCAAAGCCTCCAAAACCAGCACCGGCAATATCGCCAAATACTTCATCACCAGGCTTGAAGTCTTTTGTTTCTTCTCCAATGCTTTCAACTACTCCTGCAATATCTGCTCCGAGTATTTTGTTTTTAGGTTTAAACAATCCACCGATGAGACGTACTAAAAATGGCTTTCCCTTTAGCATGTCCCAGTCCCAGGAGTTAATGGAGGAGGCATATACTTTTACCAGTACTTCATTTTTCTTTGGGGCAGGCTTATCTAACTCTTTTAACTGAAGTACATCGGGCTTACCATATTTTGTATACACGATTGCTTTCACTTCCTATACTATTATCGTTTTACTGCTATCCAACATTGCAATAAATATTCATTCGGCAAGGTAAACATAAAAGGAATTCCGTTTAACTGCAATCCTGCAAAACCAATCAATTAAACTATAAAGGAAGTAAAACAACGTTGCTACATGCTGCTAAAGATGTATTACTGTTGCTAAGCCGCCGGTCTCCGTTACTACCAGTTTTTTACCGTCACTAGAGAAAGAGACGGTATAGAGTTCATGATCAAATCCAAACAAGGTTAGTGTATTAATTCCTTTTTCTACATCCCAAAAACGTAAAGTACGATCATAGGAGGCCGTAACGGCAATTGGCAAAGAGGGATGAAAAGCACATCCATACACCCATTTGGTATGTCCGGCCAGTGAAATATTTTTTTTCCTTTTCAAATCCCACACTATAACCTCTGCGTTGCCACTGGTAAGTAAATATTTTCCATCTGCCGATGCGGCCATGTTAAATATAGTTGTACCGCTTTGCAGACTGTCAGTAACCGACCAACTGCTTGATGAAATTATTCTCACTTTTCCGTCAGCACAGCCAGCATAAATATTTTTTCCATCAGGAGAAAATTTTACAGTAAAAGGATTTTTTATGTTTGATACAGTTTTATATGCGGTTGTATCGGTTGTATTCCAAAACCTGACAGTATTATCAGCAGTGGTTACAAACAGGTTGAGCTTGCTGTTATAATCCATCCCATAAATTACTCCTGAATGCCCTTTGCCGTTCATTACTCTTTTCCCTGTGCCAGTGTTGTAAATATTGATATTTCTATAACCTGTTGCCAGGTATTGCCCATCAGAAGAAAATGCTGCGGCAAAAGCAGAAAGACTGTCCAAAAAATTTTCCGGTTTGCCGGTGTTCAAATTATATACCGCAAGGTATTTATCACTATTAACAGGGGCCATCCATTTCCCATCGGGAGAAAGAGGTGCATTCCATGGACCCACAATGCTTGCTTTGAAAACCAATTCACCCGGATTATTGATGTCCCATACTTTAACTGTATTATCTGCTGATGTGGTGTAAACTTTTTTCCCGTCAGGATGCCAGGCCAATTGGTTAAGCCCGGCAATATGGCCTCTGAAGGTGAGAAGATTTTTTCCACTATTGGTTTCCCATACTTTCAGTAAGCCATCATCGCTAACACTGGCAAAACTCAATCCATCGGAAGAAAACCGGATGCCATTCACCCATTCTTTATGCCCCTGCCAGGATTCAATCTCATACAGCAGCTTGCCGTCCAAAGCATTCAGCATTCGTATTTTATTATCCTTACCTCCCTGCACAACATATTTATTGTCCGGGCTTACATCCATGCTTTGTACTGCAGTATAGTAATCAAATCCCCGCATGTCATAATTCCAGTCCGTATTTCCTGAAGTAATATCATGTTGTTTGATTTGAAAACCCCATGTTCCTGTATACAATTTTTTATTATCAGCAGAAAACTTTATTGCTGATGCAGGATGATCATCTGTATCAAAACGTTTTATTAAAGTACCAGTTTGTACATCCAGTACTTTGGCAAAACCCTGCACTCCTTTGGCTCCTCTTTCCCATGAGGCGACCCCCAGCAATTTTCCATCGGGACTGAACTTACACTGGTAGATACCTTGTTTAAATTCGCTATTATAATTCCGGATTTCATTGCCGGTTGTAATATCCCATATGCGAAGTGATTTATCTGTTGAGCCACTAATGAGTGATTTTCCATCCGGGGTAAAATCAAGAGTGGTTACCTGCCCTTTGTGTGATTCAATTTTCCTTATTTGCTGATAAGTATTCGCATCCCAAATGATAATGGAGTTGTCTGCAGAACCGGTTGCCAGCAATTTCCCATCTTTACTCACTGCTATGCCCACTACTGCTTTAGTGTGCCCGGCTATGGTATATACACTCCGGTCGGTTCTTGCATTGAGCAATTGCCATTCAAATGTTCTTTTCCCTTCCGGGACAGCCAGTAACATTTTTTTTGCTTCACCAATCTGGTTATGCCGATAATAGGCCTCTGCTGTTTTTAACTGGGTGAGGTACAACTCGTCAAACTTCCTGTTTTTTTGCCCTGCAATAAGCAAGGAAGACAATACAGGTATTGCAATAATTAGTTTTCTCATACACATATATTAGCCTGCCTGTTCGTAAGCCTGTTTTATCCAGTTGAATAATTCTTTGCTGATAGCTTTTTCGTCTTCTACTTTGATGCGATGGGTACACATGGCATTCCAGCTTCCGGAAGCAGTAGCAATGCCAGAAGGTGCAACGCCTTTAATATTCAATCCCACATCAAGCCGGTCTTTAGTGGATGGTTGAATCAAAGCAAATTGCTTTTTTCTCCGCAAACTCACATAGGTTTTCTTGGGAGCTGTTTCCACATCTTTGCCAAACTTGTTTATTTCAGCCATTATCTTATCATACCAGAGTTTCAGATTTTCTTTACCCTTGTATTGTTCTGTAATCAGATCATCACTGTTCTCCGCTGCGCCTGCATGAGACTGTTTGGCAAAATGAACTACAGTATTTGCATTGCCATGGGTGAAGCCGTGTTTTTCTTTCAGAAAATTTACCAGTTCTCCATGCTTTGCAAATCCGGATTTATTGACAATGTCAATCCACTGTTGTAGTGCTTTACCTGTGTGTTTTTCAATGTTGGCTATTTGTGTCTGTGTTGCCTTGTCCATTGATTCCATTCCCATATTGATATAATTTAATTAGGGGCAAGGTATTGAAAACCAATTTCACTGTATTGGAAAAAATTTACCTCTGACTGACCGGGATATAGTTTATGTAATCCCCCCGTAGTTCCATATAGGCAGACGGATTGAAACCCGAAAACCGCTTAAACTCATTGATAAAATGCGCCTGGTCGTAGTACCCACAATCAAGCGCCAAACCTGTCCAGTTGATTTGACCGGGATTGTTATCCAGCAAATGCACGGCCTGCTGAAATTTCAGCACACTTACATATTGTTTAGGATTAATGCCGGCATACTTTCCAAAAAGGCTGATGAGGTGTTTGCTGCTGTAGCCGGTTTTATGTGTTATTTCACGGATAGACGCCTGCGAAGGGTTACTGCCAATTTGTGATATGCAGTACCGGATGGCCGGATGAATTTCAAAATGATTTTTGATTCTTTGCAACAGGTATTGTTCAGCAATGGTAAATTTTTGCACTGGTTCTGCTTGTTCCAGTAATTGCTCCCTGAAGGAAAGCAGTTCGTTGCCAAATACCAGTTCTGCATCTACTACTTTGTCTTTTATCTCCAGTACCGGCATATGTAAAAAAGACCAGGCCATACCCGGACGAAAACGTATCACAAGCATTTCAGATTCTGCAGCCCTTGCCTGTATGGAAATATATTCCGTCCGCATACCCGAGATCCATGCCCGTTTGCAGGATTGGATTTCAGTCAGTGTTTCATTATTATAAATGTGTTTGGAAACATTAGTAAGATCAATTATCAAATCAATTCCACCATCGGGTAAAAGCCTTTCTATGGTGTGTGGCGGATTGTACCCTTTATAATACGTAATCAGCTCCACATAATGAGCAAGCGGCGGGGGTGGTATGTGGAATTGTAGAATCATTCAGTATTAACAGGTTGTCCGAACTGAAGCAAATACCCATTAATATCATACACTCCAAACTCCCGCATGCCGTAATCAAAAGTTTCTATGGGGTAGCACACTTTGCATTTGTCTTTCAGCTTTTCCCACCAGGCATCGGCATTATTGGTATTGATATAAAAAGAACCGGTGAAATGTGGTTGTTCAAACGAAACATGTGCATTGGGCAATACAAACATAAAATCAGCGCTATGCAGCTGTACTCTTGCAAAGCCATAATCAGGAACAAAATCGCTGCAGGTAAAGCCCAACACATTTACATACCAGTCCACTGTTTCTTTTAGCTGGTTAGTGTACATGAGCGGGGTGGCTTTATTCAGGTTCATGGCTAATCGCATTTACTTACCGCCACACTATAGGGGTACACTTTCGCCTGCATGATCTTTGCTTTTATGGCCGGGTCATCCTGCATAAACTGTTTAGCCTCTTTTTCATCCTCAGCATAAAATATCACCAGGCCTTTCATTTCAGGGTCGTTCATCGCTAATTCCATGCGGCCGGCCAGTATTACGGTTCCGCTTTCTTTCATTTTTACCAATCGTTGAAAATGCTCCCCTACTACGGCTTGGTCGGCGGGTGTCCAATTGGTCTCTGTCGTAAATTTTTCAGTAAGCGTAAGCACACCGAGCCATTCTTTTGGTTTTGTTTTTGTGCTGTCCTGCGCCAGTGATTGATAACTGATAAAAAACGCAGCGATTAAAATTAGTTTATTCATCTGCTGTTATTTTTTCTTCCTGTGATCTTTCAAATTGGTTTCATACATTTCAATAAAGCCGTCTACCGTTATTTTGGTTGCCAGCTCCCCGATTAAATCAAACGGTATGTCTTCCGGTTTTTTATAGCGGATGCAGCTTTTGCCCATATCTAATTTTTTGGGCGATGCTTTTGCATGTGCATCCTGGAACCACTTGAGCAGTTTTGGATTGGCATAAATACCCATGTGGTAAAGGTTGATGGAGTTTTTCTGCGAGGCAAGGCCCATGAATGGCAACGGGTCTTTCGGATTGCAATGGTAACCGGCAGGATAGATACTGTGCGGCACACACCAGCCCATCATGCCATAGCCCATGCTTTCTTTAAATCCTTTAGGCAGGTTTTTCTTTATTACCGAACGGAGTTTTGCTATTGCTTTTTGCCGGTCTTCAGGCAATTCGGCCAAATAAGCATCTACTGTTGCAGCTTTAGATTGCATAATGAAACTTTTAGAAATTTAAAATACGAAAAAACTCAGTCCATGGCCCTATCTCTTCTTTGTATTGTTTTGTCATTACTCTTGTAATCTGTGCAATATGTGTCAGGTCATGCACCACCCAGGTGGCGAGCAAGTTTCTCAGTGTCACTTCACCCAGCGCCGGGTGCATTCCTTTTTTATCAAAATCGGCTTCTTTTAGTTCAAGTGATTTTAACCAGGTCAGGTTCTCATTCCGTAATTGCTCAAACTCATCCAATAATTGCAGCAAATTCTTCCCTTTACTTTCTTCAAACTGGGCAAAGCGATCGTAAGGTTCGAAGGATAATGCAGTACCATGCTCCAATATCCGCCGGATGCGGATAGCCCAGTCAGTTTTTTCTCCATGAATCAGGTGGCCCACCACATCATAAGGTGAAAATGTTTCAGGTCCTTCATTACTCATCACCCAGCCATCATGCAGGTTACTAAGCAATGATTTCAGAACGGCGGGGGTACTCTCCAGTACCTGATATGATTTGTCAATAGTGAATGTCATTTTTTCTTCGAAGCCCTTTTGGGCACTGTTTTTTTCCCGCCTGTACGGCGGGCAGGCTTACTTGCCTTAGCGATTTTATTATACTCCAACGCAAGTTTTATCCAATAGTCAAGTCTCTTTTTTGTTGTTAATACATCCGCATCCACGAATACAAACCCTTTCATCACTTTGCCGGTAAAATCCATCGGCTTACATCCTTCCTTTTCGATCACTTCATCATACTTTTCCAGGTCAAGCCGCACCATCAACCTGTCTTTTTCAACACCCACACACATTTTATCATTCACCATAAAACAAAGACCACCAAACATGGCTTTCTCCTCCACTTTTTTGTGGGTAAGGGAAATTAATTCCCTTGTCATGTTTGCCAGTTTTTCACTGTAGGCCATGGTAAATTTTTAGATGTTCAATAACTGCCCAATGCCATCTTTTTTATTACGCAAATCGGTGCCAGCCTGGTACACCGATTTCAAATTGGTGAGATAATAGGTCCAGCCGGTTTTGCAACCTACATGCCAGGTATGTTTTCCCGTTTCATCATTCGGAATGTCTTCCTGCATTATTTCCACAATTGTTTCTCCCTGCTCTTTGTAAACCCTTACCGTACAGTTACCTGCTTTTCCAAAGCTGAAGCGAAAGAAGTCCTTATCATTACAATCTAATATAGTTCCGTATTCTACTGTTTCATCCGGCCAGCCATGCCACATCCACTTATAGGTATCGCCTTTCTGCACAGGTTCATTTTTGGCCCTTATTGTTCCATCAGCAGCTTTATATTCACTCAATCGCAAAAACCAGCTTTCAATACCGGCACGGGTAGCCCATGCAGCATAGAGTGCTTTTGGCGAAGCGTTTACATCAATTCGAACAACAAATCTGCCCCAGTTAATTTCCTCCATGGCTTAGTTTTTTGTTCTAGAATAATAAAAATCTGATTTCTTGTCTGGCTGTTGCGGCCCGCCATCTACGAATGCATAAATAGAATCTTTATTTACCAATGTATAACTGATCCGTTTCGGAAAATCATGTTGAGGGTTTTCGGCTACAAATCCTGTATCAGAAAACGAAGTGAGCTTAAAAGCAACGGGCTGTTCATTGTTTTGACCTGCTGCTTTGGCTTCATAATAAAATGAAGTATCCTTCCTGAATATCCTGATTGTTTCAAAAGGAATCACAGAGTCGCCTTTTACAAAATCTGATTTTCCATCCATCAGGCTATCATTTACTATTTTCCATTCTTCGGTTACAGTGCCGTCTTTTTCAGGCATAGTCCAGTGACCATTAAGCCAGCTAAAAATGCTGACAGTTGCAATCTTTTCTTTCTTTGCGTCGCTGCAGCCGAGAAAAACCAACGCTGCAAACAATATTGCGCAGGTAATCAGCTTCATAAAACTATCTTTCCATTATTGCTTTCAAATTACTGAGCCCGGTGCTGAAATCTTTTCCCACCATTTCACTCATATTCATAAACAACTTCATGATGTTCATCGGGTAGTTCGTTTTGCTTGCAAAGCCCCAGGTAACTTTAGTGCTATTAACATCAATCGCCGTTGTAGTCATGGTTGATTTGGCAAAAGACTTAAACGGTTTGATAAAACGCAAATCAGTATGCAGCGCTTTTCCTTCTTCTATCGCAGTAATCTCCTGCTCGCCAACACCCACTTTTTTATTTCCTGACCAGGAGTTGACAAACCCGGGCTGTCCGTCCGTACCACGGAACTCGTTTTTCATATCCGGGTCAAGCGTTGCCCACTTGCTGTAGTTCTGCTGGTTTTTTAAATACTTAATGTAATTAAACACTTCGCCAACGGGTTTGTTGATAATGATTTCTTTTGTGGCGCTGATATCCTTGCTAATGACTAATCCGGCAATCAGCAGTGCTGCAATAATGCCAAGAATGATATACAATACGATCATATTTATGTGGTTTTATTGTTGTAAATATTTTTCAGGAATAGAATGCAAAGCAATACGGTTTCCTTCCGTATCGAGGAACATAGCCATATAACCGTATTCGGGGCTTATTTCTGTTTTTGGCAGCGTTATTTTTCCTCCTGCGGCCTCCACCCTGTCCAGAAAAATCTGAACATTGGGGTTACCATTCAGGTAAATCAACGGACCATCGGTAGCAGAAGGTTTGTGAAATCCTCCGCTGTCAATAAGTGTTCCACCAATCCCTTTCATGGGATCATCTATCGGGAACATCCGCATTTTTGTTTGTTGAAAATCCATTGGCTGCATTTTAATTTGAAAGACTGTTTCATAAAATTTTTGAGCCCTGTCAATGTCGGTGGCTGGTATTTCAAACCAGCTGATTGCGTTATCCATGTTGATTGTTTTATTTTTATTTAGAAGTAATTTTTACTTTTTCTTTCATCTTCTTATATGCTGTATCTATTAGCTCCTTCAGCACTTTTGTATCTACATCTGCCAACTTATTGATGTATAGACAAGATACACTGGTTTTGCATTTGCCCAACTTTTTCAACAGCTCAGGATAAGAATTAATAGATGGTAGTATATAAAGCGTAAGGTTTGCTTTGCGGGGAGAAAAGCCAGTAATGAACCAGTCTCCTTCCTGTCTGCTCCTTTCAGATTTATAATGATAGCTGCCAAAGCCCACTATACTGCTACCCCACATTTTTGGTTCTTCCTTCGACGCCTGCTTCATCATCTTCAGGACAACTTCACAGTCTTTTCTTTTTTCTTCACTAAATGTTTGAAGAAAAACTTCTACAGATGCGTCATTCTTTTTGGTTTTTATTTCCGCCATTGTTATTGCTTTAGTGGCAAATCAGTATTCCATATT
>JAEUVO010000057.1 GCA_016786885.1 Chitinophagaceae bacterium
TGCAATGGGAATTGTTACAATTCGATTGTCACCGGTTACTTAAAAACTGTGTGGCTGACCTGAATAATCTATTGAGGACCGAAGTGGCTTTACATCATAACCAGTTCAATATGGATGGATTTGAATGGGTAGATCTTAACCATCGGGCGGAAAGTGTGATCGTATTTAAAAGAAAAGGAAAGAAAAAAGGGGATGACCTGCTGGTAGTACTGAATATGACACCGGTAGTGCGGAATGACTGGCAAATCGAAGTAATTGGAAAGCCTTATAAAACCGAAATATTTAACAGCGACAAGACAATATACTGGGGAACAGGCGACGTTTATAATCCCGAACTGAGATGTGAGCTGGTTGACAAGGGTCAAAAAAAATACCGTGTTACCGTAAATTTACCTGCACTTGCTGGGATTATTCTGAAATAACTACTATTTTGGAATGAAATTCGCTGATAAAGAGGCGGTTAAGTTTTGATTAGTAAATCTCCAAATCTATCTTAGTGATGAGAAACTCTTTGTGTCAAAGTCAAAATTCATCCTATGATACGTAATATACTCTTCCTGTGTCTGTTGCTGACGGGTTCGGTGGTGTTTTCACAAACTTCAATTTCACCGATCAACCTCACTGTTGACAGTGCTGATTTCTTTTTGCAAAAAGGTTTACTGGAAAAACAAAATGGACGTCGCCTTGAATCGCTGAAAAATTTTGAAAAAGCAGCTAAGTATGATGCGAACAGTAAAACAATAACTGCTGAATTGGCTTCTGCCTATCATGATCTGCGCAAGTATGGAAATGCAAGGGAGATGTATAAGAAATTGGTTACGCTGGGTGATGAATCTCCGGCCACATTTAAGCAACTGATGCTGCTTTCTTACCAGATGAAACAGAATGATGATGTGATTGAGTATGCTGCCAGGCTGAAGAAAGCTGACCCATCTGAGAAAGTGAACTTCTATCTTGGAAAAGTGCATTATGATACAGATAATTACGGGGAAGCTATAAAAGCATTGAATGAAGCAGCTAAAGAAGACCCTGCCAATGCAGAAGTCCCTTATATGATTGCCCGCAGCTATGCGGATATGATGAATTATAAACTTGCTGTTCCATATTTCAAGAAGGCGATTGAACTTGATCCTAAACAAAGCTATTGGGTGTATGAGCTTGGCCTTATCTGTTATGCAATGCATGATGATAAGAATGCTCTCAAATACATTTTAGAAGCAGCTGATAAAGGCTACAAAAAAGATAATGATTACCTGGAGAATCTTGCTATTGCTTACCTGAATGTCGGGCAATTGGATTCTGGTGTAGCTATGCTGAATGAAATTTTAAAAAAGAAACCAAGCGATCTGAATATACTGAACATGGTGGCTGAGGCTTGCTATTACAAGGCAAAGTATGACATGGCCATTGAATACTGGGACAGGGTACTTGAGTATGATAAAGAAAACGCTTCTGCATTATATATGATCGGGATGAGCTACCAGAAAAAAGGTGGAAGAGAGAATACAGAGAAGGGTATAGCTCTTTGCGACAAAGCGATCGAACTAGACCCCAGCCTCGCTTCTTTGAAACAGAAGAAGATGATGGCAGGCCTTTAAATAACCTCTCTGGATGTAATTGAAGCAATCATGAATTTCATGGTTGCTTTTTTATTACAGCCTGTTTATTGATTACATACTTGAGTTACATTCTTTCCGGTACTCTTATTCCCAGCAGACTCATTGCAGATGCAATTACGTTAGCTGTCATTGCAGAAAGCTGCAAACGCAGTTGTTTCTTTTCTTCAGATTCTGCATTCATGACGGAATGTTCCGTATAAAAGGTATTGAATGATTTGGCAAGGTTAAAGGCATAAATAGCCAGTACAGATGGATTATGCTCTGCAACAGCCTGCTCAATGATGATCGGGTATTGTTCCAGTGAAACGATCAGTTCTTTTTCAAGCTTCAGAAGACTTACCGTGCCTTGTACCTTATGCCTTGTGTCTTGTACCTTTCTTAAAACCGATTTTATCCTCGCATGGGTATATTGTACAAAGGGGCCCGTAAAACCGTGAAAATCGATGGATTCTTCCGGGTTGAAGATCATTTTCTTTTTAGGATCAACTCTCAACAGGAAAAATTTTAATGCACCTAAGGCGATCGTATCGTAGAGTTCTTTCAATTCCCCTTCAGTAAAATCTTTGACCTTCCCGAGTTCTTCTGTTTTATTTTTTGCCACATTCACCATTTCTTCCACCATATCATCTGCATCCACTACTGTACCCTCACGGCTTTTCATTCTGCCGGTCGGCAATTCCACCATGCCATAACTCAGGTGGTATATACCATTGGCATAAGGTCTGCCTAATTTCTGCAGGATAAGTTTGAGCACTTTCATATGGTAGTTCTGTTCGTCAGCTATCACATAAATACTCTGGTCATACCTGAACTCTTCATATTTCTGTTGTGCCAGGCCTAGGTCTTGTGTGATGTAAACAGAAGTACCATCTTTCCGCAATACAAGTTTTTCATCAAGGCCTTCGGCTGTCAGATCGATCCATACACTACCATCATCCTTTTTAAAGAATACTCCCTGTTTCAATCCTTCTTCCACAAATTTTTTGCCCGGTAGATAGGTTTCACTTTCGTAATACATCTTTTGGAAATCGCTGCCGATTCTCTTGTAGGTCACATCAAATCCTTCATACACCCAGCCATTCATTTTTTTCCATAGGTCAATTACACCCGGTTTACCGGCTTCCCAGTCAAGCAGCATCTGCTGTGTGCCTTTCATGATAGGGGCTTCTTTTTCCGCTTCTTCTTTTTTCATTCCCCCTGCTACCAATTCTTCTACTTGTTTTTTGTATTCATCATTGAACTTTACATAGTATTCTCCCACAAAGTGATCGCCTTTGGTATTGGTTGATTGTGGCGTAGCCCCGTTTGCAAACAGTTGCCAGGCGATCATACTCTTGCAGATATGTATACCCCTGTCATTAACAATACAGCTTTTGATCACTTCATAGCCGCTTTCTTTTAGTATCTGCGCCACACTCCATCCTAAAAAATTATTCCGGAGGTGACCCAAATGCAATGGTTTATTGGTATTGGGAGAGGAATATTCTACCATTACTTTTTCTCCGTTGGGTGATTTGAAACCGAATTTTGCATTATCATAATTCGATTGCAATACTTCTATCCAGTATGCATCAGTAATTGCCAGGTTCAGAAAACCTTTAATAACATTATACCCGCTGAACAGATCCGGGTTATTTTTAACCAGTGCTTCGCCAATTTCATTCCCTAATTGTTCTGGTGATTTTTTCAGCTGTTTTACAAAGGAGAACAACACCAGCGTATAATCGCCTTCAAATTCAGGTTTGGTTGAGTTTATGGTGAGGTCAGCTTCTGTGAATGCCTGTTTATATAGATCATCAAGTGCTCTTGCTACTAATGGTTTGATCCTGCTTACAATACTCATCATTTCTTGCTTTAGCCGGCAAATTTACGAAACCTTACCTCTAATTCCTTAATTACCAATTCCCATATTACCTTTGCCCGTCCATGCGAAAACATTTACATAGTGCCAGGGATTTCATACTACCCGTTATTGATTTTTTCTATCCGCCATTCCGCAGGCTGATGAACCTGCAGACCTTTCGCTATGCTGCATCTGGAGGTGGTAATGTGCTGCTGGGCTTCCTTGTCTATTCACTGAGCTATAAGTTCCTTTTTTTTGAAAAAGATTTCGATTTTGGCTTCTATGCTTTTAAAGGGCATATAGCCGCATTGTTTCTTTCATTTTGTATCACATTCCCGATTGGGTTCTTTATGTCGAAATATGTGGTCTTTACTGATTCGAACATGAAGGGGAGAATACAGCTGTTCCGTTATTTTATGATCTGCATGTTTAACCTGGTTCTGAACTACCTCTTGCTTAAAATATTTGTAGAAAAGCTGAATGTGCAGCCCATACTTGCCCAGGTAATGACAGTGGTGATCGTAGTAGTATTTAGTTACCTGGCACAAAGGAATTTTTCTTTCAAGGCATCTGCAATTGATGAAGAGATCAGAGACTGAAATTACCGGAATCTACTTTTACAGAGAGATCGCCTTTACAATTACTTCGTATCACAAGGTGCTGCTGCATGGGATAGATACCGGCAAGTTTTATATCATTGATGTTGCCATAGCTGCGTATACCCTTCATCCATTCCTGGTTTAGTTGTTCATTGACCGTTACTTTGGCTGAATCGATATAGGCCCCAAGTTCAAACCGGGCATGTTTGCTGATCTCTTTGGTGATCTTTTTATCAAACAACCAGTCTGCCGAACCAAGCAGCACATTTTTTGACTTGATATCAAAATCAATATTTGTTACCTGGATGGTTCTGCTGGTGGTATCATAAACCGGTTTGCCAACGAGATAAACAATACCATTATTGGTACCCGAAAAGTTGATCCTGATGATGAGCTTTTCAAATCCGCCACCGTAAATTTTGCAACTGTCAATAATAAACTTCTTTTTTACAAAGGCTTTTTTAAAATCGAATTGTTTGCCGGCTACCTGTTCATTCATCAGCTGACTGAGGGAATCATAACTTAATACAGCATCAAGGAAAATTGAAAATCCGTCTTTGCCGACGGCATTGCTGATATGGGGTACCCATGAACTTTCTTCTACCGGTTTTTCAAAACTGATAACAGGTTTGGCAGATAATCCCAATACTACATTCAGTGAATCATTTTGGGTATACAGCCGGTTGATATGAACACTTTTCGGATTGATCTTTAACCAGCCCAGCCCATAAATTCCATACACTTTATTCAGCTGATCCCACACTTTTTGAAATTGTGGTTTCAGATCAGTAGAACTGTAACTTTTGTCCAGGTCTTTTTTAGCAGCATCAAGCTCTGTTGTTAATCCTTTCATCACCTGGTTAGTGATATTCTGTCCCCAGAAGCACACTTCACATTTATCCAATGGTTGCGGTTCATTTCTTTTTATGTCCAGTTTTACTTTGTAGTTGGTCATCAGGGTGAGTGTATTGCTGAAGGATACAGTCACTTTTCGTTCAGGTTCATCAAAACCGCAACGGCAGGGAGGTGTCCAGGGGGAAAGAATAACTCCATTAGCACATACCCTGGTGGAACCAATGATCTTGTAAAAGCCGGTGAATCCCAGGTTCAATGACATCCCGGAGGCTTTCATCTGCAGCCTGCTTCTTCGGAAAGAATATTTATAACGGGTATCACAACCAACCTGCACCCAGCCATCCGGGTAGCCCGGGGAAGTAAACAGTGTATCTACACTTTTCTCGGCCATGGCATAGACAGGCTTCAGGTCTATCTGTATCGGAATATTAATTTCAGAATCAGGCAATGAATCCAGTTTGAAATTGCCGGGTGACAAATCTGGATTAGCCGGATTTATTTTTTGGGAGTGAGAAGCGATAAAACCGAATAAACAAAGTAAAATAAGAATCCCTTTTCCTTTCATGATACATGTTGACGGTCAAAAATAGCTAAACAAAGGAAAAAGAATTGTGAAGAAATTACCAGGTAAAAATTGTTGTTCGGCGGGAAAGAGTACAATCAGAGGTCGGGTAGTAGCACAACTTCAAGACCTGTTTGCGGCAGACCGGCAAATGAATTAACAAAGCTTCTGTTTTTAATGCGTATTTATTGTACGTACTTTACCTCTGGCCCGGAACTCCGTGGTCCTGCAATAAATAATATACACTCTATGATTACTCTAGCGATCCTCCTGTTGATATCCCGTACTAAAAAAGGCCAGTTCATACTTTTCCGCATAGCCAGGCTTACGCCACTGGCCCTCCGGTATTAATTAGTTTGGGTTGTATCATACTAAGCCAGTTACCATTCCAATTAGCTACAAGTTTCTTGGGTTTTTCCATTGTTTGCCAAGCCTTTCTACTGTTCCTTTTATCCTTTCTGTTCTTGTTTCTTCTCTTTTCGCCGTTACGATCCATTCGATATATTCTTTCTTATTGGTAAAAGAAAGTGTGTTGAAATAAGCGGCTTCCTTTTTATTCTTTTTTAGTGCTGCTGCCACATCATCCGGCAGTTTTACTTCTTTGTTTTTTGGATTTACCCAATTGAAAATTTCTCTTTCAGGTTTTCCTTTCTCTTCTTTCTTTTTATCGGCTTCTGTTTTGGCCCGGAAACCAAAGATGGACCAGGTTTTATCAAATGAAAGAAGATTGATCCAGCTTAATTTCTCTTTTTCTTTCATCAGGCATTCCCATCCGTTTTCACGGGTCAGGTCGGTTTGTATGCCAGATGTTCCTTTGGGATAATACACCCAAACGGTTATCTCCGGTTTTACCAGCTTCATCACTTTGCTCATCTCTTTTTCTAATTGAGCTTTACTCATCACAAACCAGTGTACCTGGTCATACTCTTTGGAGCTGTCTGTTATCTTCACCCCGGCAGGTAAACCCTGCAATCCTTTTCTAAAATCAGCCGGTGCATTCAGCGTCAGCAAGGTGAATTGGGGTTTGATCCTTAATTTATCAGAAATGCTGTTAGGCATGTTGGTTGATTTGTGTTTTTAAAATTAAGCGGATTGTGGAAATTGGGTTGCTGGAACTTGCTTTTTTCAGGCCACAGAGAACCACAGAGGAACAGAGTTGCACAGAAAATTTCTCTCTGGTTCTCTTATACTCAGCAGCCCTCTGTGGTCTTTTTTAGATGCCCAATGAACCGGACGATGGCTTCAAAACCTGACAATTTTTCACCCCAAACCCTCACGGCACAATGATTGACAAGCTATAGCGAACTACAAAATTTAAACCATGGCAAAGATCATAGGAATCGACTTAGGAACCACCAACAGTTGCGTTTCCGTAATGGAAGGCAACGAACCGGTGGTGATTGCTAATGATGAGGGACGCCGTACGACCCCGTCAATAGTGGCTTTTTTAAAGAATGGCGAACGTAAAGTGGGTGACCCGGCCAAACGCCAGGCCATCACCAACCCGCATAATACCATCGCTTCGGTGAAGCGTTTCATGGGCCGCCAGTTTGATGAAGTGACTGAAGAGATCAGCCACTGGAGCTATAAAGTGGCAAAAGGTGACAATAATACCGTTCGTATTGACATAGATGGCAGACTGTATACGCCACAGGAAATCAGCGCTATGGTGCTGCAAAAAATGAAAAAAACGGCCGAGGATTACCTTGGCCATGAAGTGACCGAGGCGGTGATTACCGTACCAGCTTACTTCAACGATGCCCAGCGCCAGGCTACCAAAGAAGCCGGTGAAATTGCTGGTCTTACCGTTCGCCGTATTGTAAATGAGCCGACAGCCGCTGCGCTGGCTTATGGTTTGGATAAAGCCAAGCATGACCAGAAGATCGCCGTGTTTGACCTCGGTGGTGGTACGTTTGATATTTCCGTACTCGAACTGGGTGACGGAGTATTTGAAGTAAAATCAACCAATGGTGATACCCACCTTGGTGGTGATGACTTTGATAAAGTGATCATGGACTGGCTGGCACAGGAGTTTAAGAATGATGAGGCCATCGACCTGCGCAAAGACCCGATGGCCCTGCAGCGTTTGAAAGAAGCAGCAGAAAAAGCAAAAGTGGAACTGTCTTCTTCTTCTGAAACAGAAATTAATCTTCCTTACATCACAGCGGTTGACGGAGTGCCCAAGCACCTCGTTAAAAAACTGAGCCGTGCAAAATTTGAATCACTGGCCGATAATTTATTTGCCCGCTGCCTGAAGCCTTGCGAAGCCGCATTGAAAGATGCCGGTTTATCTACTTCACAAATTGATGAAGTGATACTGGTGGGCGGATCTACAAGGATACCTAAAGTGCAGGAGATAGTAGAGAAGTTCTTTGGTAAAAAACCAAACAAAGGGGTAAACCCTGATGAGGTGGTTGCTGTAGGTGCTGCTATACAAGGTGCGGTACTGACTGGTGAAGTAAAAGATGTATTGCTGCTCGACGTAACACCGCTTTCTCTCGGTATTGAAACAATGGGTGGTGTGATGACACCGCTGATACCAAGCAACACCACTATACCGACCAAGAAATCAGAAGTGTTCTCTACTGCCAGCGATAACCAGCCCGGTGTACAGATACATGTACTCCAGGGAGAAAGAAGTATGAGTAAGGACAACAAGAGCCTTGGCATCTTCAATCTCGATGGTATACCACCGGCACCAAGAGGCATACCGCAGATAGAAGTGATATTTGATATTGATGCCAACGGTATCTTACATGTTACGGCAAAAGATAAAGGAACAGGTAAGGAACAAAAGATACATATTGAAGCAGGCAGCGGCTTAAGCAAGGAAGAAGTGGAAAAAATGAAAGCTGAAGCAAAAGCCAATGAAGCCAGTGATAAGGCCGAGAAAGAAAAAGTAGAAAAACTGAACCAGGCTGACAGCCTCGTATTCCAGACAGAAAAACAACTGAAGGAATATGGTGACAAGATACCGGCTGATAAGAAAGGCGCTATTGAGCAGGCCGCTGAAAAATTAAAAGAAGCCCACAAGGCACAGGATATACCGGCCATTGATACAGCTATGGCTGCTTTGAATGCAGCATGGACAGCTGCCAGCGAGGATATGTATAAGGCTACGCAAGAAAATGCAGGAGGCCCAACGCCAAATGCTGAAGCCGGTGCAGGACCACATACCGCTGATGCAGGAAGTACGGATAATGTAACGGATGTGCCGTATGAGGAAGTGAAGTAATTGTTTTGCTATCCCGAGCAAAGCGAGGGATCTGAGTATTAAGAAACAAGTTTTATTAAAGCCCCTGTAGAAATGCGGGGGCTTATTTATTTAAAAATGAAAAGATCCTTTATACTCTGTTTCAATAAACTCGTTCTGGTAAAAACCTGTCCCTATTGGATTTTGTACTGTGTGAATCGTTCTATAATCTTTGGAATATTCGTTTGATAATTCAAGAAGTTTTTTCGCTTCAAAGTACAATGGCCAAATATTAACTGATGATAAACCCAATTTTGAGTTTGGACCAGCAACCGTTAATCCACACTCAAGTTGATGAACTAAATTATTTGCTCGAGATAGATGATTGATCCAGTTATGGTCAAAAAAATCAGAATAGTTCATTAACGCATCAATATTCTTTGAAATTTTATCACAACAATCAACGACAAAGTCGTGAAAAGTAATTGACTGGCCATTGAGAATTACTTTGTTTTGTGTAATTAATATATTGTCACAGGCTTTATTAAATTCTGAATGTGATACTCTACATGTTTCTCCTTTTTTTAATACTGTATCACAAACTGCACTGATCAGCTGAGTGGCCTTCTGATTAATTCGAAATGTACTATTGTTAGTAATTGTGAAAGTAGAAATTTTTTTCCTACTCTTTGGATATAGCTCAATAAAATAATAAAAGATTACTCCTGTAACGTAGGCGTAAATTATTTGTACTACTACGTGGTTTATTCCACGAGTGAATTTGTTTTCAATGGTTCTGGTAAAAATATAACACTCATAATTTAGGAGGCAAATGATTGCGAATAAAAAAACAAACCAATAGAATGGCTTTACTTGTTTAAATGAGTGATAAAAGAAATTCAGTTTTGAGTTCTTCAATGAGAGTTTCGTATTTGTGCATTCAAATATCTTTATTTTTTTATAATTAACATATTTCTCCTTCCAAACCGATTCTGGAAAAAGCCGCCCCGGCGTATCCCTTCTTTGCCGAGTCTGGTAAAGCCGACTTGGCACTTTTAGCAGTCAATCTGCTGCCAGTCTTCCCTTGGTGCTCCAGCTCTTCGAGACTTCCAGTCTCGAAGTTCCTTCGCCCTGCTTTGTGTCCGGATGTAAAAGTGCTTCGATGTGCGTCTTCACACATCGGGATTGAGAAATCCAATATTACAATACCGATTTTCTTTAATTCGTTTGTTAGCCATTTCGCCAGGCACATAGTCGGCTCATTAGAATAACAAAGGCCGCAACTGAGTGGATGATTGTCTGTAACTTTAGGAGTATATGATAAAGCTATACTGTTTGCTATTTAGTATTGCGGAATTTTTCGGGGGCTATGGCGATTCTTTGTACAAAAAAGATTATTTGCTTCACATATTGATTAGCAAGACGAATAATGTCTTTCACTACGAAAACGATCTTGAACCTGACGGCTCGAATTTCAAATTATCCACTGCTAGTAATATGAAAACCTGGATTCTTTATTGTAGCAACATGGCTGCGGAAGAAAAGAAAAACTTAGTGATAGTTTTAAAAATTCAAGATACGATGGCCCTGAGCGATAATTCAAAAAGGCTCATTGAATTCATAAAGGGCCAGCAAAACTACAAGCTGGCAAAACTAACCGGGGTTGAAAAAGAGATGATCAGAATTTCGGAAGAGTCTATGAATTCAGAATAATATTTAAGCCCTTGTTGGTGTTGCGAAACAAGCAACACGCCGCTGTCATGCCTTCGGCAGATAAATTGCGTCTTGTGTGTGGGTATTGCAGAGCAGGCAAGAGACCAACAGCACAATGGTTTAAGTTTCCTCAAATCATTTGTTGGCCATTTCGCCAGGCACATTGCCGGTACTCAAGACACAACAAAGGCTGTTCAAAGAATTTATTGCTTTTTCCCATCGGGTCTTCCTTCGTATTTCGCCTTTCGGGAGGAAAATATTAATTTTAAGATATGCCTCTTACAAAAAAAAGTAATTTCTGCAGGCTTTGCCTTGCTCTTGTGATCTTTTTTGCAGCCGGCTGCAAAAAAAACACTGAAACAAACGAACTGAAGATATTTGTAACAGAATCACAAAACGGACTTGTAAAGCTGGAAGAGATATATACCTATGACCTGAACAAGGTTTTAAAAAGCAGGAGGGTGGAAGACAACTGGAATGTAAACGGTAAACTGATTTCAGAATTCAAATATTATTACAATAGCCAGGGATACATGGACAGCATATTGACAAAGCAGCAGTCGCAACCCGGCAGCAATTTTTATTATGTAGCATACAAATATCATTACGATGCGGCCAATGCCCCGCTTTACCAGGTACAGAGTTCAAAAAACACCAATACAGGCAAATTTGAAGTGGTAGATTCACTTTATTATGTGACAGACGCTGCCAAAAGGGTCACATGCATGAAACGTTATACTTCATTCATTCTGCCCAGGTTTCTCTCTGATTCTATTACGTACAGCTATGATGCAAGAGGGAATATGGTACTTCTGCAATCGTATAACAGAAACAGAGAATCAGATCCTTTTTTAATCCGTTATAAATTAGAAAATCAGTACGATGACAAATCGCCGCCTCTTTATCCGCAAAAAGGAGGGTTTCTCTATTATTCTTACGCATCTGACTATCCCTTTGTAAATAATATTATCAACCAAACGCAAACAGGTTATGCGAATCCGCCACCGGCTATCAACTGGATATCAGGATACACGGCTACTGTAAGTTTTGACGCTCAGAACAGACCTGTAAAAGTGGTAAAGGATTTTGGCCCTAATTTCAGCACCTTAGAAACTGAATATTCTTACCGTTAGTTTGTCTGACATTCGGCAGGGTTCTGCAAACAACCATTTTCCTCTTTTTCCAACTCAGTTGTCCGTAGGTTACTTAAATTAAGGCTATGCTGAGTTTGCAACTCAGCATCAGTATGTAAATAAAAGATACCGGGTAAGAACTGGCATGACAAACTTTGTAAGAGCCTTAAAATACACTTTTAAGGAAAGTGTATTATTTTTTATACTGCCCCGACAGATCTTTAATGCGGATATTCTTGAAATCTATTGGCTGCCCTTCACTTTGCAGCGCAATAAAACTGCTGCTGAGCAATTGCCCGTCTTTTTTTATTTCAGGGCTGTAGCGGTTTACCTCGCCACCGCCAATTTGTGGTTTAGAATACTGCAGCACAGCATCGCCGTTAATGATATGTGTAATAAGCGAATCCCCCCAGCTCTTCGAGACTTCCAGTCTCGAAGTTCCTTCGCCCTGTTTCTGTCCGGGTATAAAAGTGCCCCGATGTGTGTCCTCACACATGGCCAGGATTTAACAAAATAACTGCTGCAAAAAATAAAATTTCTTTATTAGTTTGGACAGCCACAGCATTAAAGGTTATCCTTTACATGAAAAAGATATTGCTATTTATTGCCTTTATTTTAATTGCAGGAGCAGTATTTTTTTGGTTTGGTGCAAGTAGTGTAACCAAAAACACAGATGCTTACATCTATGATCTGCCTTTCAAAAAAGGAGCATCTTTTAATATAGTACAAGGATATGGTGGCTTTTTTTCACATTATGGCACTGCAGCAATTGATTTTGAAATGCCGGTTGGCACACCCATTTATGCAGCAAGAGAAGGTGTAGTGTATAGCTATAAAGAAAACAATAATGAAGGTGGCCCCTACAAAAAGTATAAAAACAAAGCTAATTACATTATGATAAAACACCCGGATGGCAGCTTCGGCTGTTATTGGCATTTACAGTATAATGGTGTTGTTGCAAAAAGAGGATTTGTTCGAAAGGGAGATTTAATTGGCTACAGTGGTGAGACAGGGTATGTAATCAGGCCACATCTGCATTTCTCTGTCAAACGGATATTAAATTATAAAAAGGATTCTTATCTCAGAACAAAATTCCGTACAAGCAAAGGCATCTTGCTTTTGAAAAGAGGCTATGTCTATGAAAATCCTATAAATTGATTCAGCAGTTCTTCTACTTACGCCGTTGTTGGTATTTCTCACCAACAACACAGAATTCATCCAGGTTTATAAATATGTATTGACTGCCCCACTAATTTCCATTGCCCTTTTATTTTCTCCAGCAGTCTTATTTCATAAGAATATGTTTTGCCACCATCGGCTGCCACCGATAGTTCATCATGGCTTACCCATGCATGTTTTTTCTGTATGCTGAATGTATAATTACTGAGTACAGCATAACCGCCTTTGCCCATCGTCCCGGCCGGAGGATTTATAACATTTTCCGGGGACACATCATAACAGTTACCATCCGCAGTGGATACTAAAATACGGCTATAGGGCTGAATATGCCAGCAATCTGCATGTGCTTTCACATCTCCCGCCCGCCAGGTGACGGCTTCCTTTTCCAATAAATTTTTTATAGCAATGCTGTCCTGCGCCTTTTGTGACCGGGCATAAAATGATGGTAGTAAAACAAGAAATGCAAAAAGTATTTTTTTCATTATAGAAATGTACTGAAAATAATTTCATTTTAACATCGTTCTCCTTCCTTGCCGGTCTGTCATTCACAATACCAGGCGGGGAAACCCGGTAAGTAAAATATGGGATAAATAGTATATTTAATTTTCAAAAAAAAAAATTATGAGACACAGTTTTAAAGCCCTTTTATTTTTATTTGTCTTTGCTGTTATTTCCGGTTTTTCTGATCAGCGCTCAACCCGGGATGAAGATACCGTACCGCCTGAACTGGGTAAGGAACCCACAACTATATTGTTACTTGAAACGCCACGTAATAAAGTAAACAAAGACATGCAGCAGGCTTTTGAGAAATACTATTCCGGCACAGTAGAAATGATCCCTGAAGGGATGTTAAAAAGCGGGCAGTATAAGGATACCAAAAAATACAGGTATTACCTGGAGACGGGTATTGAATTTGTAGAAGCAAAGGGAATGGGATCCAACCGGCAGCCTGCTACTTATAACTACAGCTATAGTTTGAAGGACAGGCAAACAGGGCTAAGCTATGGACCTTCTAATTCTTCCGATGCCTGGCTGAGCCTGTTGAAACGGTATATCAAAAGGATGGAAGAGGTAAGGAAATCAAATGAAGTGAAATAATTCATGCCGTTGATGGTGCCACTTCAGACTACGGTACTAAAACTCTTCACCAATATCTGAATGAATAAATAAAAAAACCGACAGCAACTGCCGTCGGTTCTTAATTCCTGTTAAATTAATTCTGCTGAGCCATCATAGCCTGTGATTCTTACTTCGTTGCCGAGTCTGGCAAAGCCTGCATTAGACCCTGTTCCGGGCAAAAATTAATATAGAATGACCAAATTAGCACCCGGATACTATATATTTATCATGATTTCATTGTATAACTTTACAGAAAGTGCAGCGTTTTCTGCCAGGTTTTTTCAAGTCAATTAAAAAAATAGTATGAAAAAAGCACTGAACTCAGGAATAATTGTCGCTTTGATTTTCGGTATGGTTTCTTTTTTTTCCTGCAAAAGAGAACTGACAGCAGATAATACCGAAGCAGCAGATGATAAGTGGAAGATAGGGGCCAATGCAAGAAGTGTGGAGAGAAACTATCACGAACAGAATGCGACTGTTTATGTATTCCGGTTCACTCATACCAGTCTGTGCCCAACTTACGGGATAAAAGGCAAGATCACAGTAAATGGAGTTGAGGTGTTGAATAAGGACTATCCTGACTTACTGGCTCCGTCTCCTGACGAAGTAATACTGACCATTCCGGCAAACGCTGATGTTAAAGTGACTACAGACTTGATAGGCAGATCAAGCAATGCTGTCTGTGTTTGGCCAGGAGAGGGGTTTTTTGAACTTAAAAGAAAATAAACTATATGAAGTTTATTGCTTCTTCCAAGCCGGGTTTGGTAAAGCAGGTTCAGTGTAGATAAACAACAGTTTCTTTCCTTTCCAAACTAGCCTTCCACTAACATTCGCAGACTAAGTAACCTCCTGCAGGTATATTAACATATAAAACATGATTGTAAAGCCGATTTTGTTCTGCCCTGCTATTTTTCCACATTCACCGCACTGATAGGATGATTGTCATTGCTTCGTCATCTTCTGAAGAAATTCTGGCACGGATATTTGAGTACTTTCTGCAAATCGATTGTTATGACAAACACAAACAGCTTCGTACAGCCAGATGTGCTGGAGAAAAATATGCTCACTATTCATTCATTTTTGAAACAATCGTATGATGAAGCAAAAAAGCAGCTGGAAAACGGAGTTACACTGCTGCAGGAGGGAGCCACTTTTTTTAAAGAGGAGTTCTCCACTCTTTTTCAGGAAACAGGTCAGTACTTTAATCGCATGCTGCTGCCTGTCAATAACTTTATAAAAGACCTTCAGCAGATAGATACGGAGTTGTTACGGGAAGTGAGCATGCAGTCACCTCATCATTTATTAATAGATGGAGAGATGATGCCAGTAGAGAAAATACTGGAACAACCGATGGAAGAGAATTGAATGTTTGGTGAGGTTGCCGGCTATTCTTAGAGTTCAATAAGTAAAACCTTTATGGTTATGCTGAGTTTGCAATTCAGCATTGCGGATCCAGTATAATAAATAAAAAAACCGACAGCATTGCTCTCGGTTTTTTATTCTTGTCAAGTTAATTCTGCTGAGCCATCATGGCCTGTGATTCTTCGTAAGTAGGCCCATACAAACCCGGAACCTTATTACCGCTTGCTCTTAAATGAGCCACCAGCTCACCACGATGGTGATAGAGATGATTGTATAAGAATCCTCTTACCACATGTATCTTGGGCATCGGTGGCATGGCGGGCATGCCGCCCACCTCCATGGTCCAGGTATTGAAGAATTTGCTTTCGTCTGCATTCTCCAGTACTGATTTTGCTTTCGCCAGGTTTTCTTCAAACTTGGCGACAATGTTGGAAGCTTTGCTGATATCGCCTTTATCATACTTGTAAGTTCCCATGTCAAATACATCCTGGTTAAAAGTAGCATCAAACCAGTTGTACACTTCAGCAATATGGGATGCCAGTTGCCCCACCGACCATAAGTGCGGCTGCGGCCTGTAGCTCAGTGCTGAATCAGGAATGGCATTTAAAAGTTTGCGGGTATTTTCTGCTTCATGCAAAAATTCACCCATGAGTGCTTCTTTTATCATATGAATTGTTTTAATGGACAGTAAATCTAAAACTAAAAACAGTGCAGGGGAGTAATTTCACCGGCTCATTTCTTCTTTTTACCGAAATAAAAACGGATACCTAATTGCAGGTTCAGGCCATTTAGGTAACCGTTTCCCGAACCCCAGTCACCCGTATAAGTAAGTTCGGTGAAAAGTGCTGTGCGGGGAGATACAAACCAGTTCAATCCGCCTCCGGCTTTCAACTGCCAGAGATTTTGACTGTAGCTATACTTTGTGGAATTTAAATCAATTGAAGTGCCTTTTTCATGAGTGTACTGTATGCCGGCTACCAGGTAAGGAACCAGTTTGCCGGAGGATTTAAAATAATAACGGGTAAAAAGACTGGCTCCAACAGATTGACTATTGCTTTTCCAGATAGTATTGCCCGATCCATCTTTAAAACGGCTGCCGTTGAATCCGAATACCGGGCCACCGCCTATTTCCCAGCGGCCCTTCAGCATATAGCCAAACTGCGGATGAAAGGAAAAATCATAAGAGCGAAGTCCGGCATTATTTTTCTTCAACTGAAGATTGAACGGGGCATTGGTACTGGTACCAAAGTTCCAGTCACCTTGTTTCAGTTGTGCTTTGGCAGAAAAACAAATTCCGGAAAGCAGGAGGGGATAAATAAGTTTCATGGTCCTGGTTTTAGTTTCGGATAAAGGTATTCCTGCCTTTGTTAAGGAAATTTTGCAGGAATGTTAATAGGACTAAAATGTTTTGAGATAACAAATTATTCTTGAAAGCGGCTATATGCTGAATAGTCTCCCTTCGGGAATGGCATAGCCGATTCAGAAAGTATCTAATGCATAGCTGCCAGATTATTTGGTGTTAAGAAAATCCCCTTTTTGCAGGATATAGGATGCAATTCATTCTGAATACGTTTGACAAATAAATTTATTAATCATCAAAATGCATTCGTTTATGAAACATTATTTCCTTCCTGTTCTGCTGCTGTTATTTGCAGGCAACCTGTTTTCACAAAATAAATTGGGCATTGCCACATATACGGTGCCTTTTGGCTGGCAAAGCACACAACAGACATCTTCAATTGTGCTGGAAAATAAAAACAGTAAAGGCACCCTTTGTCGTATCACCATTTACGGGACAGAAAATACGGCTGTTACTACAGCAAATACCTATTTGCAGTACCGTGCAGGTAAAAATGGGACGAATGCCAGATTTAATCCGAGTCTGAAACAGGTGGTGAAGACGGAGACAAATGGAAATATTGGTTTTTCATCTTACGCTACCAGCACGGTGAATGAAAAGGAAGTTAGGGTCCATTTTTATTCGTTTACCAATGGCAAGGAAACCTTTTTTGTTGAGTTATTAACTGGCAGCAATGATTGTACAACAGAAGTTAACCAGTTTCTTACCAGCTTGCTGATTGACCCGGCTACAGAAGAGACATCGGGGAATGCCAAACGCAGAAGAAAGGCTGCTCCAGCGGCTCCTGCTGCCCCGGCACCAATGATGTAATGCTACCACTTACCGGGTCGGCTTCGCCTGGCCCGGTATAATAAAACAACAGAGTATCAGGTGTAACTAAAGCAGATCAAACCTCTATTTCGTAATAGCTTTTATCTTTTCTATTACTTTCAGCAGGTCAGCATTGGCTTCATTCAGTTTGCTGTTATCGGGCATGTTGTTCTGCTGGTATTTTTCAATGACAGGAGTAGCTATCATTATTTTAAGTAAGGTATGCAAATCTCTCAGTTCTCTTTCATTGTTGTTTAAAGTAGTAATGGAACTTTGCCAGTTTGCCATTCTGGTTCGGTAAGCCGTTTCGCTTTTATTGATATGATCGCTGGCCCGCTGTTTTATGACTGCATCAGTTATTGTGGCGGCTCTTGCCCTGGCATCTGTGTAGTAACGGTTATTGTAGGAAGTAAAACTGTTATAATTTTCAATAGCATCTTCTCTCTTTTTGTAAAAATTTTCAATATCATCTTCAATCGTTTCGAGATTGCTGTTTTGTTTTACCGCCTGGTCATAAAACTCTTCGACAAGGTCTTTGTAACCGCCACGGCTTTTATCAATGCCAGAGGTTAGGGTGATGGCGGAGATGGCTACGACAATAAGGACTACAACAAAGGAATAAGTTTTTTTCATATAGTGGTTTTGATAGTTGAGAATACTAAAGTGATGGAAATTATAATTTATTCCATAACAGGCGGGCCTCTATGACTAACAATAACAATTTCTTTGGATTTACCGGGAAATGGTATACCTTTTACATCCTCAAAAATCAACAACATGAAATGAACCATAAAATTAACGAGCAATTTATACAAACCGGCGATGTTAATTTTTACGGTGAATTCTATGTGACAAATTTCTAAAACAAAAAAGTAACACATGAAAAAGATCTTATTAGTTTGTCTTGCAGCAGGGAGTATTTTCTTCGTTTCCTGCAACAGCGGAGGCGGTATGTCAGCCACTGCTAAAAAAAACCTGGAAGTAAATGATGCCATTATGAAGGCCTATGAGGCCGGCGACTTTGCTAAAATGGGTGATTATATTGCTGCTGATGCAGTAGATCATGGGGGTGAAACCGGCGATGTAAAAGGCCTGGATAACATCGTCAGCGAAATGAAACGCTACCGTACTATGATGCCTGATATGAAATCAACAATGACCCGGAGTCTTGCTGATGATGAGTATGTTTATACATGGGCAACAATGTCCGGAACGATGAATGGTAAAGCGGTTACCATGTCCAGTGTTGATGTATCAAAATTTAAAGATGGTAAAGCCGTAGAGCATTGGATATATATGGATCCAAAAGAAATGATGCAGATGATGCCACCGGCGCCTGCTCCTGTAACCGATACATTAAAGAAATAATTTTATTTCGCTGAATACTGACAGGTTCGTGGTAACACGAACCTTTTTTTTGCTATTCACTTAATTAACCTACCTTACTATTACCAACGAATATAATTCACCCCTCTGATTCCTGCCATAGTCTTACCCTCTGAGTTTTTTCACCACCTAATCACTTCAACATGAAAAGAAGAAATTTTATTTACAACTCATCGCTCATTGCTATGAGTGTGGGAGTATTTGGTAAGATCAAATGGGATGGCCATGCTTATGTAGGGGAAGATCCTACCACTACCGATATTCTTGGACCCTTCTATCGTCCAGGGGCACCTTTCCGCAGCGAACTGGTACAGCAGGGCACCAAAGGCCAGCTGCTTCATTTCAGCGGAACTGTATTTGCTAAAGATGCAAAAACCCCACTAAAAGATTCATTGGTTGAAATATGGCATTGTGATGAAAGCGGGGTGTATGATAATACATCTGATGAATATATCTACCGGGCTTCTTTTAAAACCGGCAGTGACGGCAAGTATCATTTCAAAACCATATTGCCTGTGCCTTATAAAATAGGGCCAACTGAAAGCAGGCCGGCCCATATACATATGCGTATCTCTGGTAATAATCACCAGGACCTGGTAACACAGGTTTACTTTAAAGGGGATGAGTATCTTGCTAAAGATGAAAGTGCCGGAGACCCAAGGTCACTGAACCGTATACTGGAATCTTCCACCAATAATAAAAATGAAAAAATAGTGAAGTTTGATATTGTGTTGAAAAATGAATATGTACTGGATGCCGCAGCGTTTAAGAAAGTGTCAGGTCTTTATGAAATGAAAGATAAATCGATGTGTGAATTTTACAGGCAGGATGACCAGCTTTTTGTAAAAGTGAATGGACAGATCATGGAAGCCATGGATTACAAAGGCAACAACAGTTTTGAAGGCGGGCTGGGCAGGGTAAAAGCGACTTTTGAATTTCCGGGTAGCGGAGTTGTTAAAGTAAAAACAAGCTATATGACCGGGCCGGATAAATTTGTAACGGTAGAAGGAGATAAGATGCTAAAATACCCGGCTTAAATCATTCTACTTAATATGAAGCCCTTGCTTTTAGCAAAGGCTTTGTTTTTCTTGTACTTTATTTCTTAAGCAATTTATATTTACTTTCAAACGTATCGTTACAATCCAACATATTTCAGGGTATCATAAAAAGTATAGTATATACCCGGGATATTTAATTGATCCATTTTGTAAGTCAGATAATAAACACCTGCCAAAGAATCGAAGCGGCTGGTATAACCACTCACTCTGTCGAATTCAGCAGGTGTACTGGAGGGAATTGGCTGGGCATTAATTATTTTTATACAAGTATCAGTAACAGGGTTAAAAATGAAATATGGTATAATGCCTGCCACATAATAATAACCGGTTCCCGGACTGTAAAATATTCTGTTTGGTATTTCTATTCCATCGGTAATCCATTTCATGTAAAAAGTATCAGTGGCGTGAAACGACATTCTTATCGAATCAAAAGCAAAATTGTTGGTGATACTTGACACAGGGGTAGTTCTTGTAATTGAACCTTTGTAAGAGAATAATCCCACTCCGGGATAAGCAGATTGTACATCAGGAACTGATTCTTTCTGGCAACCAAAGAGGAGCACAGATAGAAAGCCTATTATGAACAATCTTTTCAATTCAGTATTTTTCTGAAAGATAGCTAAAATAAGGATGAAAAATACGGAAATACAAGGGGCGATTGTGTAATATCTCCAACTTTACTATTACTCCCTTACCTCAAAACTCACCGCACCAACTTCCTTATCTTTTTTGCTGTTGTAAACTCTGATGATCACTCTGCCGGGTTTGTTTACTTTAACCACAAAGCGGCCGTCTCCAGTCCTGGTAATTGTTCCCTGTGTAATAGTCAGCAAGACATCTTCTGGCTTTACTTTATATACGTTTATCGTGAGTGGATTGTCTGTATTGGCATAAAGTACGAAAGGTGTTTTAGTGATTATATCAATTTCTTCATCTTCTACCTGGAATGTTACCGGTTGCTTGCGGTAAGCTTTCACCGGTCGTCCGTTTTGAATGGCTGGTGTCCATTTGCCTGATTGTTTTAGTATCCTGACCACTTCTTGTTCCATTCCATAGCCAAGACTGGTGAGTGGTTTTATCTCGGATATACTTCCGTCTTTATCTACAATAAATTGTACAAGTACGGTGAACTTTCCGGCAGGGGCATTATTATTTACCGGTGTTTCTGCATTCAGGTTCTTTTGCAGGAACTTGATCCATTCATTCACACCGCCGGGATAACTGGCTTCCACTTCCACCCGGTCAAAAATTTTATCAAGACTTCCTGTTGTGTCAGCAGGAGGGGGTGGTGGCGGCGTTTGGCTAAACGCAGTCTTTGAAGAAAAAAATAATAATAATGCACTCAGAAGGACAGAAATAAAACCTTTCATGTTACTTAATTTATCAGAAAGATATTTATTTTTTAATAATACTTTCTTCCCGGTAAGCCCGGGCATTGCAATAAACAGTAGTACCTTGCAAGACCAATATATAAATTATAAGTATGGAAATCGAAATATTCACTCTTGCTGATTTTGCACAGGATAATAATTCAAAATTGACCATTGTAGGAACGTTTGACAGTATTAATGCTAAACAATTCCCTGTGCAGCATCCCGCCTGTGCCATAGCCTGCCGTCTTCGGTTTGCGGCTAAAGAGGCCGGGACTCATGATTTCAAATTAAGACTGATCGACTCTGCAGGCAAGGAAGTAATTCAGCCAATTGAAGGTAATATCAGTATTGGCAACCCTCCCAATGGACAATTTGCATCCGTTAATGTGGTTATCAATTTTAATCAACTGCAATTCTCAGCACCGGGGCGTTACTCATTTGAGTTATCGATTGATGGTGAATGGGTTTCCGGACTTCCTTTATTCTTAAATAAGGTCTCCTGAATTATTGATACAGGGAACTTTCTGTCAAACATTTCCTTTAACAATTTCTTCAATTGTTCATTTGGAAGAGAGCCTTATCTGTCGTATCTTTGCAGCGCAAGAATGAGCAAAATGTACCCTGTACTACAAAGAATGTAACCTGACCAGCCTTATCCGCTTGCCACCTGGTTCTCTTACTTCAAAGGACGCTCAGACGATTATTAAACGACAGATTAAAAAAAGGAGAATTTATGAAGAGCATTATTATGCCCTCAACTGTGCAATTGAATGATGAAACAAAGAAAGAATTGTCACAGGAGGTAAAAGAAACGGTAGCGGCAGATGCTATCAACAACAAAAACCAGACATTTACTGTATCACAAATGTGGAACCGGCAACGACAAATGCGTTCTGCCAGTGACAGGATACGTAAATGGAACCTGAATTAATTAAAGCCGCCTGATCAGGCGGCTTTTTTTGACTGGAAAATTAGCCTTTCGATGATGCAGTTCAGTGCTTGTTATGAGCAATATCAAATTACTGCCCTTTTGCCTGAATTAGTTTTGCATAATGAAGGGAAGCGGCAAGGATGTATGGGTGCTGTGGTTTTCGTTACCATTGGCAGCATTGGTCGTTTTTGTTAGTGCGACCGGATTGAGTACCCCGGGATTTTATGCCGCAGAGACTACTAACTGGCAGGCACAATCTGCAGGACAGGATTTAATTGACCTTTTCATAGTAGTACCTGCTTTACTGATTAGTGCTGTGTTTGCATACCATAAAAGGAAAGCGGCTATATTGGTTTGGGGTGCGGTAATAGCCTACTTGCTTTACACATTTCTTATTTATTGCTTCGCTGTACATTTTAACCAATTATTTATTTTCTATTGTTTTACGCTGGGCTTATCTTTTTATTCTTGGTGCTGGTTTTTCTTTTTACAACTAAGCAGACCCTCTCCGGCTGTTCACTTTTCAGCTGTTCCCCATCGGATCGTTGGCATTTATTTTATCGTTATTGCGGCGTTGTTTTATTTTTTATGGATGGTGGAGATCATACCGGCTGTTGTTAGTGGTGAAGTTCCCAAAAGTGTAAAAGAAACCGGTTTGATCACTAACGCAGTTCATGTTATTGATCTGTCTGTTTTTCTTCCGGGTTTATTTATTGCCGGAGTGCTGTTACTAAAAAGAAAGATAGCAGGATATATGATGGAACCAGTATTTCTTTCCTTTTTTGTTTTAATGAATATCACAATTGGCAGCCTGGTGCTGATCATGATAAAACGTGGTATAGAGGGGAATTATAGTGTTGCAATTATAATGGGAATGCTTACCATAATAAGTACAGGTTTGTTGGTATGGTATATAAAACGAATCAAAGGCAACAAAAATTGAAACCATGGACTACACGGATTCGAAAATAATTATCATCGGCTATGTCATTTCTAATCTTGTTGCATTGTTGATGCTCTGGTACAGTTGGAAAAGACCGGTGACGGCGAGAGCCTTGTTCTTTTTATTGTTTGTATGGGCAGGGTTTACTAATGCGGTTACTTCACTTAATACTCCTCATGTATACCTGGAATATGCCGATTTTACTTTTTTGCCTTTTTACAAGAGTATAATACTTGGGTTCTTTAGCAGGAATATAACAGCAATTGTCATTGGTATAGCCATTTGCCAGTTAATGATTGGGCTTTCTATGGTACTCAAAGGAAAGATTTTCAAAATAGGCTGTATTGGCGGTATCCTTTTTCTGATTGGCATTACGCCGTTGGGAGTAGGTTCCGGGGCTCCCGCAACGATAATCTGGGCTATTGGGTTGTATTTTCTTTATCGGAAAGGAGCTAAAAACTATTGGTGGAGTGGTTTCAGAAAGAAGCAGCCCTCAGGAATTGATTAAGCTCACCGGACAATCCTCAAATTTTTTCTCTTCAATTTCTCCAATCCTATACTTTTGTACGGTTTTAAAATACTGGACTAACCCGTTATTCAAAAATGACAAACTCTTACCACGACCTCGTAAAGCAAACATTCAATTTTCCGCAGGAAGGAATTGAAGTTGAAGATGGCAATCTTTACTTTAATGGCCTGGACCTGAAAGCTCTCATTGCCAAGCATGGCACTCCCATGAAGCTTACTTACCTGCCTAAGATAGGGATGCAGATTAAAAAGGCAAAGACGATGTTTGCCACTGCATTCAAAAAGCATAAATACGAGGGTAAGTATTTTTATTGCTATTGTACCAAGAGTTCTCATTTCAGTTTTGTAGTGGAAGAAGCGTTGAAGAGTGATATACACCTGGAAACATCCTATGCATATGATATTGAGATCATCAAGAAACTTTATGCAAAAAAGAAAATAACAAAGGACATTAATATCATATGTAATGGGTTCAAGCAGAAAGGGTATACCCGCCGGATCGCCAACCTGCTGAATTCAGGATTTAGCAATGTAATACCCGTTTTGGACAACAAAGATGAGTTGAAAGATTATGCACAATCTGTGAAAGTTCCCTTTAAGCTTGGTATCAGGGTGGCAGCAGAAGAGGAACCTAACTTCCCTTTCTATACATCAAGGCTTGGCATCCGTGCAAAAGATATACTGGAGTTTTATGTGGACAGGATCGAAGGGTATGAAAGTAAGTTTCAGCTGAAGATGCTCCATATCTTTCTGAACAAAGGAATTAAGGATGACATTTATTACTGGAGTGAGTTGAACAAGGTTATTAACCTTTATTGCCAGTTAAAAAAGATCTGCCCTGAACTTGATTCAATTAATATTGGTGGTGGTTTTCCCATCAAACATTCTCTTGGGTTTGAGTATGACTACCAGTTCATGATCAACGAAATTGTAAGGAATATTAAAGTAGCATGTAAGAAGGCAAAAGTGCCAATGCCACATATATACACAGAATTTGGAAGTTACACAGTAGGAGAGAGTATGGCCCATATTTATAGTGTTATTGCAGAGAAAGTGCAAAATGACCGTGAGACATGGTACATGATCGATTCATCTTTTATCACCACATTACCGGATACCTGGGGAATAGGGGAGAAATTCCTGATGCTGCCGGTGAATAAATGGGACCAGGATTACCAGCGGGTGGTACTCGGAGGTATTACCTGTGACAGCCATGATTACTATGACTCAGAAGAGCATATCAATGAAGTGTTTTTGCCAAAAACAAATGGCACCAGTGAACCTTTATATGTTGGGTTTTTCCATACCGGCGCTTACCAGGATCAGATAAGCGGTTACGGGGGTATTAAGCATTGTTTGATACCTTCTCCTAAACATGTAATTGTTGGGTATGATAAAAATGGTAAACTAACTGATTGGGTGTATGCCAAACAACAAACAGCACAAAGCATGCTGAAGATATTAGGATATAAATAAAAAGTAAACCCTTTCAGAAGAAAGGGTTTTTTATTAAAATTCCTGTTTACCTGTACCGGGTATTACTTTGTTTACTGTAGCGTTTCCATTCATTGTATTCCCATTTGCTGTAATGGGAACGGTTAATATAATTTCTGTCTAAGTAAAAGCGATTATCGTAGCCTTTCCAGTACATAAGCCCTTGCGGTCCCCGGTGAAAGTATTGACCGCTTGGATGACGGCTCATTGTAAAACCCGGTGTGGGGCTGATGATCAATGGAGCTCCGCTAAAATAGGAGGCCGAACGGGTTGGGGATGGAGTTGGTGCTGGTGTAGCATCTCTTCTGTCTTTGGTGGCCCAAACACGACTGTGGCCACAACTGGTTAAAAAAATTGCAGCTGTTAGTATAGCTGCCACAGGTAAGATAAATGTTCTTTTCATGCGTCTGATTTTAATGATTAGGAAATACGAACATATTTTACAGCAACAGGGGTTGGTCTATTATTAGTCTCTTTTTCTTTTTGTTCTTACTTCTCCGGGCTTACTGGTTTTGGCAACAGGCTCATTTGTACCGGCAGGGGGTTTGGTTTCAGTAACCACCGGTTCAGGTTTAGTAGCTACAGTCGAATCCTTATCAGCGACGATCATACCTTTTGCTAAAGCAATATTGTTTTCTTGCAAACTATCATTATCTATTTCCAGGAACCTGATGGCAACAGCCTGAGTGTCTTTCGCCAGGTTATTTGCTGGTCTGAATAACCGGCTGACATATTCCTTACCGGTTGCACAACTTGCAGCCAGTGCCACTATTATCATCAAAATAACCGCTTGTACTATTTTAGATGCTTGCATGGCTATAGATTTTACTTTAGTTACCTTAACAACGTAATTACATTTCAATTCATTTGCCATAAAATCTTAAAATCACAGAACATGAAATACTTTTTCATACTATTAACAGTAATTGCTTATGGAGTAACTGTAAAAGCTCAAACGGCTGAGGATTCAGTTAAGGCCGTTATCAATAACCTTTTTTCAGGAATGAAGAATGCTGACGCAGCATTACTAAAAAGTTGTTTTGCCGACAGCATGGTTTTGCAAACCATATCCAGGGATAAAGAAGGAAAATTAGTTGTTAAGAATGAGGATCCTGCAGGTTTTATTGATTTTGTCAGCAAACAAAAACCAGGAGCGGCTGATGAAAGGATCAGCTTTGAAACTATTAAAATAGATGGACCCCTGGCAATAGTATGGACACCTTACAATTTTTACTTTAATGGCCAGTTCAGCCATTGTGGAGTAAACTCATTCCAGGTTATCCGGTTTAGTACCGGATGGAAAATTCAATACCTGGTGGATACCAGGAGAAGGCAGGGTTGTACACAGTAATTAAATAAACATTAGCTGGCAGGCAAAAAGAAACCCTCCGTGGAAACGGAGGGTGTAAACCAAAACCAACTGCTTATGAGAAAACTTTTATGATAAGAACTTATTTAATTACAATTTCTGTAGCTGATGCTTTGACTGCTTCTTTCTTCGGAAGGTTTAATGTCAACACTCCATTGACGTAAGAAGCTTCGATGTTCGTTGCATCAATTTTTTCATCTAGTGTGAAAGATCTCTTAAAAGAACGGAAGCTGTACTCCCTGCGAACCTGCTTTTCATTTTCTGCCTTCGCTTCACTTTCCTTCTCGGCTGAGATAGTAAGTAAATCCTGATCAAGATTTACTTTAAAATCATTTTTTTCAAAGCCTGGAGCTACTACTTCCAGCAGGTAATTTTTTTCTGTTTCTTTGACGTTTACCGGCACCGAACCCTTTCTTTCAGGATTGTTAAAATCGGTTTTAAACAATACAGGTAGTTCAGTAAAAAGATCATCAACAAAGTTGTTGAGTGTTCCTTCAAAAGGTCTGCTGTTAAATTTTACGTAAGCCATAGTTATTTAGTTTTATTATTTGAATTGCTTGGACACAGGAACTTTGTCAAACTATATACCAGCAGGCTATACAGCATTTTTTCATGTCAATCAGGGTAATGTTTGCTGTTTTCAAGGACAAAATTTCCGAAAAGGGGAATTTTTGCTGACATAATTTCCTTTGGTTACACTATCGCAGAACTGCAACGAACTATTTCATTATTTTTGCGTTCCATAAAAAACAAATTATGTATCCTGAAGAAATAGTAATTCCGATGAAAGAAGAATTGACAGAAAACGGCTTTTCTGAGATGTTGACCTCTGCGGAAGTAGAATCACAATTGACAAAAGAAGGCACAACGCTGGTAATGATCAATTCTGTTTGTGGTTGTTCCGCAGGTACAGCCCGCCCCGGCGTACTAATGGCTGTGGCTAATGCCGCCAAAAAACCGGATTTTTTGACTACTTCCTTCGCAGGTTTTGATATTGAAGCAATAAAGACCTTGCGCCAGCATTTGATGCCTTATCCGCCTTCATCACCTGCTATTGCATTATTTAAAAACGGACAGCTGGTTCATTTTATTGAAAGGCACCAGATAGAAGGCAGGCCTGCCCAGGTAATAGCGCAAAATCTCATTGGAGCGTTTGAGCAGCATTGTAATTAAAAGTTTTTAGCATTTATTTTTAGCTTCGATCCCTTGGTGGTCGGAGCTTTTTGTTATAATAAATACTCCCTGTTTGAGGGTAACAGCTCACCGCTTATTAGTATATTCGCCTTCTTTAAATAACAACATGTATCCCAATCTATATTACGCTTTTAAGGACCTTTTTGGAGTGGAATGGCCGTTTCTCAGGTTTGTTAACTCTTTTGGTTTTTTTGTTGCCGTTGCATTCATTGTTGCAGCTATGGTTCTAGCTGCGGAATTACGGCGTAAGAGTAAACAGGGACTTTTCCAGCCTACTGAAATGCAGGTAATGGTGGGGCAGCCTGCAACTATAGCAGATCTGCTGCTCAATTTTTTATTAGGATTTCTTCTTGGCTATAAGATTGTGGCACTTTTTATACTTGACAGCTCTGCCACCGAAGATCCTCAGGCTTTTATCTTTTCTTCGCTAGGCAGCTGGCCGGCGGGTATTGTACTTGGGTTGTTCTTTGCCGGCTTGAAATGGTGGGAAAAGAATAAACAAAAACTGGATAAGCCTGAAAAAAGAACAGTAAGAATATGGCCACAGGACAGGGTAGGTGAGATTACGATTATTGCTCTGGTGTTTGGCTTGTTGGGAGCGAAGCTCTTTGATATTTTTGAAAACTGGAGTGATTTTCTCAAACGTCCTTCTGATTATATTTTCTCTGCCAAAGGCTTAACTTTTTATGGGGGACTTATTTGTGCAGCCCTTGCTATTTGGTGGTATGCCAAAAAGCATAAGATAGGATTTTGGCACTTGAATGATGCCCTGGCGCCAACGATGATGCTGGCCTATGCTGTAGGGAGAATCGGATGCCAGGTATCCGGAGATGGTGACTGGGGAATAGAAAACACAAATGCCAAGCCTTTTGGTTGGTTGCCCGGCTGGATGTGGTCTTACAAATACCCTCATAATGTGAATGAGGTGGGAATTCCTATCCAGGGATGTAACGATACAAAATTCTGTAATGAACTGCCTGTCGGGGTGTATCCAACTCCATTTTACGAGATAGTCATTTGTTTCATCCTGTTTCTTGTACTTTGGTCGCTTAGAAAAAAACTTAAGATACCTGGAACAATTATGGCGTTATACCTTATGTTGAATGGATTGGAACGTTTTTTTATTGAAAAGATCCGGGTAAATACCCGGCTTAATGTTTTTGGGTTTCAACCTACCCAGGCTGAGGTTATTTCGTCCTTGCTTTTCATTTCAGGGTTAGTTTTGTGGATATGGCTCAACCGCAGAGCGAAACAACAGAAATCCACAAAGGAGTAGAAAGGAGTCCTTTTTTTACTTTTTTTTCGGGATTTTTATTTTTTAGTTGTTGTCCCAAACCCTTGCCAGAACTGCATTTCCGTGATTAGTTAAAATACGGAATCGTTTGCGATACAATTGTGGGTAATTTTTCACGTCTAAACGCTATGAGAAACGGCTATTTTTAGCTATTTTTGCAGACAGTCCCGGACGGTAAATTCATACTCTGCATTAACTATCCATTTGCAACAATTTGCAAACAAAGACTGTCTTCTATTTGTTGATATTATAAAATTTCTTAAGTTATGAGGCAGCTCAAAATTGCTACCCAGATTACGAACAGGGATTCCCAGGCCGTAGAAAAGTATTTACAGGAGATCTCAAAAATTTCTATGATTACGCCGGAGGAAGAGACAACTCTTGCTCAGCGTATCAAGATGTTCAACAGAAATCCCGTTGATTCTCAAAGGGCTTTGGATAAGCTTGTTCAGGCCAACCTTCGTTTTGTAGTGTCTGTGGCAAAGCAATATCAACATCAGGGGTTGTCACTTAGTGACCTTATTAACGAGGGTAACCTCGGCTTGATCAAAGCGGCACAACGCTTTGATGAAACTAAAGGTTTCAAATTCATTTCTTACGCTGTGTGGTGGATTCGCCAATCTATACTGCAGGCGTTGGCAGAGCAGGGCAGATTAGTCCGCTTGCCACAAAACAAAATTGGCACCTATAACAAAGCTAACAAAGCCTATATGGCTTTTGAGCAAGAGCATGAAAGAGAGCCTTCTACTGAAGAGCTTGCTGAATTACTGGAGATGAGTGAGACTGAGATCAACAATATTTTCCAAAGTAATACCCGTCACACATCATTGGATGCACCTGTGCATGAAGCCGAGGATGTAGCTATGGGTGATCTGCTGGAAGGTAGCGATGATACTGATGATGATGTGATGAAAGACTCATTAAGAAATGAGATACGCCGGGTTTTAAAATCATTGTCTCCAAGAGAAGCCGAAATCGTAAATGCTTATTTTGGCCTGGATGGCGAAAATGGAGTAACTATTGAGCAGATCGGACAAAAGTACGATTTGACAAAAGAACGTATCCGGCAGATCAAAGAACGAGCTATTAAGCGTTTGCAAAAAGCCCGTTACAGCAGTGCATTGAAAGCCTATTTAGGTTAAGATATTTAAGATGGTGGGTTAATTTAAAATAGTTCCGGTTCTCGCTTATTGTGAGGCCGGAATTGTTTTTTCAAAACAATTACTATTCTTATCTGTTAAATAGTTCTATGAGAATCCATTTCTTATCTTTTATTATAGTATGTTTTTCACTTATTTCCTGTGAAAGGAATGTATCTTTTGACCTGGATGAAGTTTCTCCTAAACTTGTCGTTGAAGGAACAATCGAAAATGGGCAGCCTCCCATAATTTATCTTTCCCGCAGCCTTGATTATTTTTCAGAGATTAGTCCTGACATATTAGCTAACAGCTTCGTACGAAATGCTGAGGTATTTGTTTCAAACGGTATTTTAATGCATAAACTGAAGGAATACATTTTGCCTTTAGGCGGCGGATATAATGCTTATTATTTCTCTATCGATTCAGCTGATCTCGCAACCGCTTTCACGGGGCAATTAAATACCACCTACTCCTTGCGAATACTATGGGAAGGCAAAGAATATACAGCTACTACCCGTATTACTAATATTACCCGGCAAATTGACTCGTTATTTTGGAAACCTGCTCCTGCAGGCAATCCTCCGGAGAAAGTGGCTGTAATGATAAGAGCTACTGATCCGGCTGGCTTTGGAGATTATGTACGGTATTTTACAAAGCAAAACGGGGATCCTTTTTATCCGGGGCTTAATTCAGTGTACGATGACCAGGTAATTGACGGGTCAACATATGAGGTGCAGGTGGAAAGAGGCATTTTGCGTACAGGTTCTACACCAGAAGCATATAGTTTTTTTGATAAAGGGGATACGGTTACAGTCAAACTCAGCAATATTGATAAGGCGACTTATGATTTTTGGAGAACAATGGAATTCACATATGCCAGCGTAGGTAACCCCTTCTCTTCCCCGACTAAGGTGATGAGTAATATTAACGGAGGAGGACTTGGTTATTTTGGTGGCTATGCTGCCCAATACAGAACGATCATCATCCCGCAATAAGCCTACGATATAATTGATGAGGAAAATCTTGTTTATAGCTGGTATAGTAATGCTCTTTTTTTCTTCCTGTAAAGAAAGGCATAAACTTTATGCATCAGACCAGTTACAAATTGGTGCTGAAGGCGATACTGCCTGGAGCATCGGAATGAGGAAATACACAATGAGTTTTAATAAGTACAGGAGAGAAAACGGACTTCCGCTGCTGACCAAAGATTTTTACCTGGTCAATAGCGGTGGAGATTATGCAGAATGGAAAAATCCAGCCAGTAAATACCCGGGCTTTGATACAAAGATCGTTGTATGGTATGGCTGGGGCGAAAAGGAGCCTTTCCTGGTATGGGAGAATAATCTCTATAATGGGAGGAATGGTGAGGTACTAAGTTTCAGGTACGGAAGGAAAAATTCCGATTCTTTAATAATGAACTACTCGTCTTTGGATCCGTTATATATAAAGGAGAAAGATACTCTTTATTGGAGATCGTACCGGTATTTTAAAAGTAATAAAGACACTGCACAAATATTCAGGAAAGAACAATATGATTCCATATTGCATGATTGGGGGATCAGGTAAGAGGACTTGCAATGTTTTTATGCACACAGTTCAGGATGTCACATAAGTGATAATATGGAACTGTATTTACCACTATTTTTGAAGGAATATAAAAGAACAGAAATGGCAACTACAGAAAGGGTTCATTGTCTTATTATCGGATCTGGACCGGCAGGATATACAGCAGCTATTTATGCATCAAGGGCAGGATTGAATCCTGTTTTATACCAGGGAATTCAGCCGGGCGGTCAGCTGACCATCACTACTGAAGTAGAGAATTATCCCGGCTACCCGGATGGCATCCAGGGGCCGGATATGATGGTACATTTTGAAAAGCAAGCAGCCCGGATGGGTACAGATATCAGGTATGGATTGGCAACCAAAGTTGATTTTACAGGGCCGGTTCATAAAGTGCAGATCGACGAAGAGAAATGGATAGAAGCTGATGCGGTTATTATTTCAACAGGTGCTTCTGCAAAATGGCTGGGGCTGGAAAGTGAGCAGCGACTGAATGGTTTTGGAGTAAGTGCCTGTGCTGTATGCGATGGTTTCTTTTTTAAAGGGAAAGAAGTAGCCATTGTAGGAGCAGGTGATACAGCAGCTGAAGAAGCTTTGTATTTATCAAAGATATGTTCACAGGTGCACATGATCGTACGCCGGGATGAAATGCGGGCCAGTAAAGTGATGCAGGATAGGGTGAAGAATACAGCTAATATCAAAATATACTGGAATAGTGAGACAGATGAAGTATTGGGAGATAAAAAAGTGAATGCGGTACGAATTAAGAATAATAAGACCGGGGAAAAACAAGAGGTACCTGTCAGTGCATTCTTTGTGGCAATTGGACATCAGCCAAACTCTGATATTTTCAAAGGTTGGATAGATATGGATGAGGCAGGTTATGTCAAGACCATTCCGGGTACCAGCAAAACAAATGTAGAAGGTGTATTTGCGTCAGGGGATGTACAGGATAAAGTTTACAGGCAGGCGGTTACTGCAGCCGGAAGTGGTTGTATGGCAGCTTTGGATGCTGAACGTTACCTTAGTGCAAAAGGAGTTCATTAATCTGATATTATGCATGGTATAATGACCATTGAGCTAAAAGGGCTCCGTTTTCATGCTTTTCATGGACTTTTTCCGGAAGAGAAAAAAACAGGCAATGATTTCGAAATAAATCTCATGGTCAGTTTTGTGCCAAACAATACAATAATCAGGGATCTTGATTCAACTGTTGATTACGCAAGGTTGTATGAAATACTAAAGACGGAAATGCAAAAACCAAGAGCATTGCTTGAAACACTGGCAATGGAAATCGCTGAATTAATTCACTCTTTGTTTCCTGAGATCAGGAGAATTGATATCAGTATCAGGAAAGATCAACCTCCAATTCTTCATTTTACTGGCAATACCGGTGTGAGATATCAAATTGAATATTAGTTCAATGCTTTACTGGTCTGGCCAATAAGATTTCCGTTATGATATAGTTGTAAAGTGTAATTGCCCGGCAGGTAGTTGTCTGCATTAAGCGAAAAAGAGAGTCGTTTAGTTTCACTTTTCAGATATTCAAACTTTATTTTACGGGTATAGCTTTTTCTCTCCCCTGTATGGGTAATCATTGGTGATGCAGACTCCCATACATCAGGAGTTAATACTTTACCATCTGGCTGGGTGATGATAATAAATACTTCAGCACTGCTGTAGTCATTAATATTATTCTGCACAGCAAAAGAAACTATTAGCTTACTTGCCTTTTTAGCAATATTGGTTTCCTGTTCCTTGTCATTTTTTAACGTAACGGGAGAAAGTTTTATCTCTGACGCAACAAACAAAGAAGCCCGGTCAACTTTTTCAGATAAAATCTTGTTTTCATCTCCAAGTTTTTTCATTGACTGCTGAAGACCTGTTATTTCTCCATTCAATTGCACCATTACATCACTTAGCCGTTTCTTTTCCTCTTCGATATTAGTTTTTTCACCACGCAGTTCATCCACTAAAACCTGCAACTCAGCTATTTTCTTCCGGGCTGTTGTCATATCAGACTGACTGGCACCACGATTTCTGAGAATTCCATTTATCTCGGATCTTAATCTGTTGATCTCTCCCAGTTTCACATTTAATTCTGTTTTTAGAGAGTCGGCACCGGAACGGGTGGCACTCAACTGCTGATCCAGATTATTAAGAGAAGTAGAATATATTTTTCTAAGCGAATCCTGAACAGCCTCCGCTACAGCTGTTGAATCTTTAATAAATATTTCTTTTCGGTGGTTGGTATATTGTGTTTTGTCATAGAGGTGATAAACCCATGTGCCTACCAATCCGACAGAGAGCATAACCAATAACAGGGTTTTAATATCCTTCATAGGGACAAGCTATTAAATAAACGAGAAAATTTATTTTTTGAATGTAAAACCTTTGGGAGCCTTTAATATACCAAAATCATACATATTTATATAAATGTAAACAGGTTTTGCAAGACCCTGGTAAGTTACTTCATACTTGTCAAGCAAGCCGCCATTATTGATAAATCCGTTAGGTGTGGTGAAAGGACAGCAACTACCTTTTCTAACATATTCCACCTCTTCGCCGTCGGGTCCCATCAATGCATTCAGGAATCTTCTTTCATTAAGCGGTCCTTCGCTGTTTTTTACCCCACCTACCATAATAGGGTTCTTTTCTGTATATCCATACGCTTCATCATCAGAAATTTCCGTCAGTTCAAATGTATTATTATTCAATAACCGGGCTTGCGATTTAGAATAGGTCTTGTTACTGCTTGCTGAGGCAGAAGAACTGCCAGCCGAACTGGCAGAGGCTGCTTTTTTAGATGACCCGCATGCACTCAGGCTAAATGCAACAGCCAGTAAGATGAATTTATACATGGTAAAGTTTTTATTGATTTACTTGGAGATGGTCTGATCTACATATGCAGAGACCCAGCCAACCTGTCCATTTTTTACAAGGTAGAATTGCTTGGTTTCAAAGGCAGATTCAAACTGACGCATGATTTTCCATAAAAGGCCTGCACCTGACATAAGTGATTTTTGATCAAACACCTTATGCACCCTGGCGACTTCCTGCTTTATTTGTTCTTTTAAATCAGGTCTGTCTGCAACAGAAGAGAGGAAATCAGCTGAAAGGGCTCCAAAATTATTGACAAGTTTTTCATTGAACTTTACCAGCTCATCAAAAGTAATTGAGATAACAGGATTATCAATCAGTTCCGGGTGCATGAGTGTAGCAGTAGCCCAGGCAATACCGCCACTAACTGCAATATTATCACTGAGTGGATAGGCCCCGCTTGAGTTGACTGCATAAATGATATCTGCATTTTCAGCATTCATCAATACTCTGGAAAGATTCTTACCGAAATTGGACATGCTCATATCTCCATCACATCTTTTTTCTGCTTCATTGAATGTGCTTTTTGTACCCCAATTCAATTGAAACAATTTAAAGTTGCTGGTATTCATTCCATCAGGGAAGAAGCCTCCTTTTGTATTGCCACTACCAATATCAATTAAAAAAGTAGTAAAACGTCTTTTATCAGGAACTATACCAAGGTGGGAAAGCCGGGCTTCCTGCATCACATCCACAATTTCAACCATTCTTTCGGGCTCGTTGATCCTGTTCCTGAATGAATCTATTAGTTGCCTGACCATACTTGTTTTCTGATCTTTTTCTGCCTGCATCTTTACCCCGCTGCTAATAACAGTGAAAACTCTTTTAGAGGGTACCTTTAAGTCTTTAGTCGCTTTTGTATACAGTCCATATAATCCATCAAGGGTGGCATTAAATGTTGGCTGGGAAAAACTAATAAAATCTGTATTTACAGATGTATCCTTTATGATATTAAACGCACCGGTACTTTGCGCATTTTTCCCAATCTCAATGATACTCATCTTCACTCCTTTTGAGCCAACTTCAATACCAGTATAAATTGAAGAATTATTATACTTGGGCTGCACAGTATTTTGAGCAACAGTTACTAAGGATGTTAGAAGAAAGACAACAGGCAAAACCAGTTGCCGGAAAATTTTGTGCAGCATGTTATATTTTTTACTTCATGATAAAAATACTACAATACCACGCAGTTTTACTTTATACTATTCAGGAAGCAGTGTAATGTGAAAAAAATGTGGTTAAAATACATTCTTTAGGTTGAGATAATGGCAAAAAAAACCGCCTCGTATCAAACGAGGCGGCTTCATGCAGGAGTTAACTGCTTTTAACTGAATAAACCACCTTTTTTCAGGCTTCTTATGCCTTCACCAATTTTAAATCCATTATGATAGATTTCTACTTTATAATCACCAGTTTTAAAATCCCCCTGTTTGATAGGGAATTGAACCGGCTTACGGGTTCCTTGCTCATAGTTAACAGGGATTCTTGCAGTAAATGTCTTTTCACCATCCTGGCGGGTATTCAAAACGCTTCCTGCTTCAGAAATTACTTTTCCGTCAGGAGCTGTTACGATCAGGTACATATCTGCAGGACCTGATTTGGCAATACGATTTTCAACATCAAATGAAACTACAAGCTTATCTACTTTCTTCGCAGTGCTTGTATTTTTCTCTTTACCGCTTTTCTTTTCATCAACAGGAGTTACTTGTATGTTTGAAGCACTGAAAGTAGACCCTACATCAACCGTTTTTTCCAGGCTTTCTTTTTCTGATTTAGTAGTTGTCAGGTTTGTTTCAAGTGTTGCTTTTTCCTCTTTCAGGGTAGTATTAGCTGCTGTAAGCTCCTGGTTTTCGCCTGTCAGGCGAGATACCTCAGCTTCCAGGCCTGTGATCTTATCGTTTAATTCAGAGATCATCGTTCTTGCCTTGGCTAATTGCGCCTGTGTAGCATTTTTATCATTAAGGATCTTGCGGATCTCAGACTTTTTTGCATCGATCTCTTTTTGTTTGTCGGTCAATTGTCCCTGCAGGTTATTATTAGCTCCGGTAACGGAATCTAATCTTGCCAGGGCATTGTCAAACTCCATTTGAATATCTGTCTTTGCAGAATCCAATGCAGCGATTTGTGTTTGTTGCTTAGAGATCGTTTCTCCGGATTTATTTTTGTCCCAGAGAAGGTAACCCCAGGTACCCAAAAGGCCTGCGGCCAGCAAGCCTATCACTATATTCTTGCTATTCTTGTTTTTGTTCGGCTGGCTTTGAGGAGTGGCAGAAGCCGAAGGATAATTCGTGTTTGTCATACAAAATGGAATTTTTATTATTAAAATGATGGATTAGTAACTTTTTTTCATAAACCGGCTGCAAGGTATTTTAGTAGTTGCAAGCTAAATGAATAAATCCTGTTAAAACGTCCGGAACACAAGTTTTCGAAAACCGTGCCAGAATGAAATAACCAGTGCGGAGAAAAGGCAATTTTTTTGTTCTTCAGGCAACCTGAAAGCCTGTATCTTAGCGGCTTATGAGTGTGGAAAAGATAATTTCAGACTGGAAAAAGAAGCAGTTCAAATCGGTTTACTGGCTTGAGGGGGAAGAGGAGTATTTTATCGATAAAATCATAGAATATGCCGAGCACCACATATTAGATGAAAGCGAAGCTTCATTTAATTTAACTGTTTTTTATGGGAAGGATGCCAACTGGGCGGATGTGCTGAATGCATGTCGCCGCTATCCAATGTTTTCTGAACGACAGGTAGTCATTCTCAAAGAGGCACAGCAAATGAAGGATGTGGAGAAACTGGAGCCATATATTGAAAACCCTCTCGTTTCAACAGTGTTCGTTATCTCTTACAAGGACAAAAAACTTGATGCAAGGAAAAAGTTTGCAAAACTGGTGAAGGAAAAAGGTGTATTGGTCACTACCAAGAAGATGTATGACAAAGATGTACCCAGCTGGGCACAGGAATTAGTTCACTCGAGGGGGCTAACTATTACGCCTAAGGGACTTGCATTGCTGGCTGATCATATTGGCAACGACCTGACCCGGATAGAAAATGAAATAGGTAAACTTTCTGTTAATCTTGGTAAAAGAACCAGCATTACAGAGGATGATATCGAACAATATATTGGAGTAAGTAAAGATTACAATGTTTTTGAATTACAATCAGCGCTGGCGGCAAAGGATCTGCCCCGTGCCATCAGGATCATACAATATTTTGAAGCAAATCCAAAAGCAGGGCCGATACAATTGATACTACCATCTTTATACAGCTTCTTTAGCAAGGTGTTTATGGTTTTTGGGGCTGGCACCACAGATGAGAAAACGATTGCGGCAAGTATTGGTGTTAATCCATATTTTATGAAGGATTATGCACAGGCTGCAAAGCTCTATACTTACCCCGGAGTCGAAAAGGTCTTACTACTACTTCATCAGTATAATCTTAAAAGTGTAGGTATAGGGAGCAGTTCTGTTGAGGATGCATCGCTGATGAAAGAGCTGGTGGTAAAAATGCTTACCTGAACAGTCTCTTCAGTATTATTCAAAATTCCCTTTCTTTGTGCAACGGATTAAAAACCCTGTTCATCTTCTGATAAATTTATAAATCAATGAAAAAAATCGCTTTCTTTTTAATTGTATCTGTTACCCTATTACTTACCAGTTGCCTTGAAACTACTCAGGAAATAACTCTGAATGAAGATGGCAGCGGTACTATTTCAAATACCAATGATATGAGTGCCCTTATCGGTATTGCCAAGCAAATGGGCGGAGGGGAAGACATGCAGGGGGCAGACCAGGTAATTGATTCCAGTATTTCAATGGTGGAAGGAGCCGACAGTATACCTAATCTTACAGCAGAAGAAAGAGAGCTGGCGAGAAAAGGTAATCTTCGTTTTAATGTGGATGTTAAGAATGAGAAGTTTTTGACCAAACTTTCATTTCCGTTTAAGGCACCTGCAGAAATAATAGTTTATAACAGGCTCTCTGGAAAGATAATGACAGAGACATTGAAAGAACAAATGGGAGAGGGGATGCCCATGGGGGGTGAAATGCCGGAGCCAAGTTCATTTGATGATTATTATATTGTCGAGTTTACAAATGGGTTGCTGACAAAGACACTTAATAAAGAAAAATTCGCAAAGGTTGAAGATGATGAGTATATGAAAAGCATGAAGGAAACTGCTTCAATGGGGTTAACTATGAAGGCGAACTATGTTATTAATCTTCCAAGGCCGGCTAAAGTTGCTGAAGGGAAAGGGGTCAAATTATCTGAGGATAAAATGAAGGTGACTATGTCTTCAGACCTGGATGATTTCTTCGATGATCCGGCAAAACTGGAATTCAGAATAGAGTATTAAGAATTAAAAGACAAAAGGGGATTGATTTTCAATCCCCTTTTTTATAATACCTTCAAGCTATCCACCTTATCCTGATCGATCTGCTTCACCAGTTCATCCAGCCCATTGAATTTAACTTCTTCTCTGAGATATTTTTTGACAAATACTTTTAAAGTCTGATCATAAATCTCTTTGTCAAAGTCAAAAATATTTACTTCTACCACTCTTTTTTTCCCGTCTACGGTTGGCCTGAAACCAATACTCATCATGCCTTTCAGTTTCTCACTATACCCTTCAGGCAGTGCATACACAGCATATATTCCATTGCCAGGAATTATTTTTTCCTCGTCGTTGATTTTTAGGTTAGCAGTGGGATAGCCCAGTTTTCTTCCAAGTTTGTCTCCATGTATTACTTTCCCAGAAAAGAAAAAATCATAACCAAGTAGCTTATCTGCAGTAGCTATATCATTATGCAATATTGCTTGCCGAATATTAGTGGAACTGATGGAGATATTTTCCAGTATGTGTTTAGGAATTTCCTTAAGCTGATAATTATACTCAACTGCTTTCTTTTCCAGTAAACGATAATCACCAAGTCTGTCCCGGCCGAAGCGATGGTCGTAGCCAATGATGATGGTGTGAGGATGAAATTTATCTACCAGGAAATCTTTAATATAATCTTCAGCTGTCTGGTTGGCAAAAGCATCTGTGAATGGTACTACCACAAGATGATCTATCCCCAACTTTGCAAGTAAATCAATCCTTTCGGTTAGTGTATTGATAAGCCGGATGCCCAGTATAGCGGAAGAAACCACCTTACGGGGATGCGGATGAAAGGTAATAATTACAGTTTCTCCATTTTGACTTTTTGCCTCTGTTTTCAATTTATCGATGATCTGGCGGTGCCCCATATGCACCCCGTCGAAGGTGCCAATGGTGATAATAGCATTTCTGAAAACGGGTAGTTGTTCAATGTCGTAATGTACCTGCATAAATTGCTGCGAAGATAAATATTAGTCATTAGTAAGCACTAGTAAGTCTTTACTCAGGAATGGTTAGTTTTGCGGCACAAATTTCAGTATGAGCCTGTATTCAAAAAGAGGGGTTTCTGCCCAAAAAGAAGAAGTGCATGCCGCCACCAAAAACCTCGATAAGGGCCTTTATGCAAATGCCTTTTGCAAAATATACCCTGATGTTTTGTGTGGAGATGATGAGTGGGTGAATGTGATGCATGCTGATGGAGCCGGCACCAAAAGTATACTTGCCTATCTGTACTGGAAAGAGACGGGTGATGTATCCGTGTGGAAAGGCATAGCACAGGATGCCATTGTAATGAACCTGGACGACCTCCTTTGTGTGGGTATTTATAATAACCTGCTTTTTTCTTCCACTATTGACCGGAACAAGAATGTGATTCCTGCTGAGGTACTGGAAGCAGTGATTACCGGAACCCAGGAATTCTTTGATACCATGAAAAATTTCGGGGTTACTATCAGCTTCATGGGAGGTGAAACAGCTGATGTGGGAGATGTAGTAAGAACGATTGCAGTGAACGGAACAATGACTGCCCGCTGGCCCAAATCAAAGTTAGTTACCAACGAAAAAATTAAGGCCGGTGATGTGATTGTTGGATTGGCAGGTTATGGACAGGCCAACTATGAGTCATCATATAACAGTGGCCTGGCCAGCAACGGACTGACCAGTGCAAGACATGATGTGTTGCAAAAGACATACGGAGCAAGGTTTCCTGAAAGCTATGATACTTCACTTGATGAATCGGTGGTATACATCGGGCCACACAGGATGACTGATGAAGTGGAATATGGAGGAGTAAAATACGAAGTTGGAAAGTTGTTGCTTTCTCCCACCCGAACCTTTGCTCCAGTAATGAAGGAGTTGCTGGAAAATCATTTTGAGTCCATCAATGGATTGATACATTGCAGCGGTGGGGGTCAAACCAAATGCCTGAAATATGTTCCGGAGAATGTTCGCATCATAAAAGACAATTTGTTTGAACCACCTGTAATTTTCAAACTCATTCAGAAAGCCAGCAAATCGGATGACAGAGAAATGTACCAGGTATTTAATATGGGAACCAGGCTGGAGATCTATACCAATGCAAAAGATGCTGATTCGATTATTGGTGTCTCAAAAAATTTTGGTGTAAAGGCACAAGTTATTGGCAGGGTGGAGGAGAGTGAGAAAAAAGAAATCCATATCAAAACACCTAATGGTATTCTGTCCTACTAATCCACCAACTTATATACCAGGGACGCAATTTTTTTATCTTTCCCGTCATCACGGATGATGATCCTGTCAATTGTGATCAGTTTTCCTGCTTTGGCATTCTTTATCTGGTATCGGGTAGCCTGGTTGAATTCATTCCCGGTATTTGGGACAGATACAATTTCCCCGGCTTCTGTGTCAATTGTGAAAGTATAGCTGATTACTTCGGTTCCGGGAGGAAGTTGTAGCAGTTCCGTGACACTGGCTTTCTGCAAGTTACTAATTGAAATTTCGGGTATATTAATTTTAACCTGAACCCCCTCAACCGGCTGTCCATACTCAGGTATTGTTCTGGTTGGGAAGACTGTTTCTTTTAATAACATTTTTTTCTTGCCATCATAACTATAAAATGATAGTGTTGAATTATCTGAAACACTTTGTACTCTTATAAGAAAATCATTATCATACCTGCTCACCGTTCCATGAGGCTTTATTTCAGCGGAAATCTTCCTGATATCATACCCGGGTGCATCTATCTTTAAAGTGTTATCAATCCCAATATAGAGCATCCGGGGATCTAGCCTGATTGGTACATTTGATTTTAGGAGTGAGGCTGTTTTATTGTATATAGTGAGGTTTTCTTTAATCTCAACTCCTTTTGCCGGTGTAATATCTACCACTTCATTCAGCATTTCTTTGGAATTGCTATTATCAGGTTTGAATACTTTATCGGCTTTTCGCATAATAAATGTGATGAGTTGCTTTTTGTATGCTCTTACCACTTTCCCATTTTGAATGGCCGGTACCCATTTAGGGCCCTTTTTAATTACTCTCATGGCCTCTTCTTCCATTCCATACCCATGTTTGGTCAATGCTCTCACATCTGATATGAACCCGTCTATACCAACTACGAACTGTACCACTACCGTGTAAGCCCCTTCGGGTGCTTTGTTGGTGGCAGGTATGGATGCATTCAGGTTCCTCTCCAAATATTGTCTCCATTTAGTATCGCCACCCGGGAAAGCAGGATCGATTTCAACTTTGTCGAATATAATATTACCCGTTTCAGACGGTTTGGTTGTATCAGCAGGGAATGAAACTGGGTCGAATTTCATAATGCTGACATTCTCAAGAACTGTTACCCCATTTTTTGCCTCAGCCCCATAGAGTTTCATTGCATAATTATCATTAGCCGGGTAGATAATTATTTTTTTGGCAATTACCTTTTTCCCCAATAAATAATCATAAGGTTTCTTTTGACCATTTACAACAATCAATGAGTGATCAATATCTGTTCCTGAATTTTTGGCATCTGATTCAAATATGATAGAATCAGATGAAACATATATTGCATTTTTAGTATCATAAAATTCCATATGGCCAGAACTGGTTCCATTAACAGCTTTTTTTAATACCTTATTTAATGCGGATGAAGTGTCAAGGAATACTGTTTTTCTTTCTTCCCAATCCGAACTCTTTTGTTGCATGAGGTATTGATCGATTGTAAGCAGTATACTTTTTGCGATTTTTTCCTGGTTATCTGAATTTTTAATGTATGCAAAGTCTTTTTCGTTGCTGATGTAGCCGCATTCTAATAGGGCAGAGGGGCAATTGCTGTTTTCCAGTACCCAAACAGATTGATCTCTTTGCTTGGCGCTGTTATCGACGATGTAGTTTTGTGCAAGATACCCAAGTAGTATGGAGGCCAGTATTTTGTTTTCGCTACTGAAATTTTTTGTTTTTGAAGGAATAACTACTTCAAACCCTGTTTTTGATTTATTAGGAGAAGAATTTACATGTAATGATAAAAACAGAGCAGGGCTTTGCTGGTTTCCAAAATCGGTCCTTGCCCTTAATCCAGGAAGTATATCTGCATCCCTTGTCAACACTATTTTGATATTCTCATCTTCGTTAAGGGCCTTTATCTTTTGGGCAATTGCCAGGGCAATATCTTTTTCTGCAGTTCCGTCAGCAGCTATCGCTCCTTTATCTGCACCGCCATGTCCTGCATCAATTACTACAGTAACAGGCCCATTGGAATGATCAACTAAAGGGGTTTCCTTTTTGTTTTTATAACTGAATGCAAAGAGAATCACTGCAATGGCAGTGAGTGGCAGCACCATCATTTTTCGCAAATACTGATGGCTTGTTTTTTTGGATGTGGTAATCATGGCTATACGTCTTTTTATCTGGTTATGAAAAAAAGGATTGACAAGATGTTGATTAGTGTTCAGCGCCTGCATAAGTAATAATTCGGCATACTGCCATTTTGTATTTTCTGTTACAGCAAACCGGTCAGCCAGGAATTCATGGATAGCTTTTATTTCTTTTTTAATAAGATGAAAGAACGGGTTGACCCAGCCAATAACGGCCAGTAGTTCAATATAGAGGATGTCCCAACTGTGCTTTTGTTCAATATGAAATAATTCATGCCGGAATATTTGTTCCCCTTTCTCTGATTGCAGTTCAATTTTCTTATTCCAGAATAGCCAGCGGAAAAAAGAGAAGGGAGTGCCCGGTTCTTCAGTATTGACAAAATGTATTTTATCTAATTGTTCAACAGGATTGGTTTTGATTATTCTTCTGATTTTTAAAAGGGAGAAAACAATTTTCATTAAAATGATAAAAGCGATAAGTATATAAAATGAAGTGGTAAGATTTTTCCAGGTAATCCAGTCATTATAGGTTTCCGGTCTTGTTGCTGATACAACCAGGTTCTCATTACTTGTTGAGGAAATAACCGAAAGAGTTTGTACTACAAATGAAGAGTTGGTTTCAGCTTCAGTGAAGTAAATGGGTATATTCAAAAAAGGAATAGTAATACTTGCAACAGTTGCTGCCAGCAGGTAGAACCTGTTGTATTTGTGAAATCTTTTATTGCGCAGAAAAAAATGATAATAGCTGTATAATATGCCTGAAATAATGGTCATCTGCAGCCCATAATAAAGCAGTGTTGTCATTTTTGCTGGTTTTGCTGTTTCTTAATTTGTTTGAGAAGGCTTTCAAGCTCTTCGACAGAAATATTGTTCTCTTTAACTAAATAGGAGACCACATTGCTGAATGAGCCTTCAAAATAGTTTTTGGCCAGTTGCTTTATGCTCTTGCCAGAATATTCCTGTTTGGATATGCGAGGTGAATAGCGATGTTGTCTTCCCAACACTTCTACGGCCACGAATTCTTTTTCTGTCAATATTTTTAAAAGGGTGGCTACTGTATTCTGATGTGGCTTGGGTGCTGGCATTGCATCTACAATATCTCTCAGGAAAGCTTTATCCAGTTTCCATAGCACTTGCATGATTTGTTCTTCTGCTTTGGTAAGGGGTTTCATTTTTCAGATATTATGTAATCGAAGCTAAAACTATTTTTTTAGTTAAACAACTAAAAATTTAGTTAAAGTAAATTTTTCTGTTTTTTCAGGCTCAGTTTGCTTTATTTTGCACCAAACCCATAAATAATGTCCGAGCCAATCATTGAATTGAAGAATGTAAATATTTACCAGGGCAATAATCTCATTTTACAGGATGTAAACCTCACCGTTAATAAAGGAGAGTTTGTTTATCTGGTAGGCAAGACCGGCACCGGTAAATCAAGTCTTTTGAAAACCTTATACGGGGAGCTGGAATTAAAAGAAGGAGAAGCGACTGTAGCCGGGTTTAACCTGCGGGGCCTTGATTGGAAAAAAGTACCCTACCTGCGCCGTAATCTTGGAGTGGTGTTCCAGGATTTTCAGCTGCTTACCGACCGTAATGTAAATGATAACCTGAAATTCGTTTTAAGGGCTACAGGCTGGACAGACGAAAAACTTATGAATGAAAAAATTGCTGATGTTCTTGATAAAGTAGGGTTGCGGTCAAAAGGCTTCAAAATGCCTTTTGAATTGAGCGGTGGGGAACAACAACGTATTGATATCGCAAGAGCCTTGTTGAATTCCCCCAAGCTCATACTGGCCGATGAGCCTACCGGTAATCTTGATCCTGAAACATCAGACGAGATCATGAACCTGATCTTCCAGATTTCCAGGGATTATAATACGGCTGTAGTAATGGCATCTCATGATTATATTGTGGTACAAAAATTCCCTGCCCGTATGATAAGAACTGAAAGAGGCAGAGTAATTGATAATGCTACCATAAATATTGAATAAGCTGCCTGGCATTCATTTCATTGTTGAACGTGTTAGCCAGTAAATTTTCCCTTAATCTTTTTTCGTCTTCTGTAAAGGGCTGATGGTTCAATTGCATAATAATCGACGCAATGGCATTGGCAGTTGTACCTGTGTGACAGGCAGCTTCCAGGCCGGTATCTCTTATCATTTGTTCGTTTACAACACAATGTCTTCCTTCAAAAAGAGCATGCAGTAGTTTCAGCTTTATCCCGGTATTACTAAAGGCAGGAAGTATATTGATATGAGCTTTCTTAACAAGATCATTTATTTCCGAAGCTGACGGGTTTGCTACCAGGCATGTATGCTGGCAGAGATGAGCCAGCTTCGTTAATCTCCTGGAAGGGTCTTTACCTGCAATCACAAAAGGTATTTTTATTTTTGAAAATACCTTTGTAAGCAGCCATATTGCAGCTTTCTCGTTCTCTGCCACAGAAAGATTGCCATGATAAAGGCAAAAGTTGCCTATACCTTCAGGAGAATTCACAGTTTTGAAAGGAGCAAATGCGGGAAGAAAGAAACTGTTTATCAAACCTGCAGTTTTGAAATGGTACTCATCTTTTTTTGTGATGCAGGCATAAAAGCAATTCTTTGGTAACCCGGATTCATATTTTTTGAGCAGGTGACTCTCGAACTTGTAGTACACTTTTTTTAGAATATTGGATGTGGCTGCGGCTAAATGCCTGTAGTAATCGGTTTCATTATTATGTAGCCTTACTACAATTTTTCTGTTACCCTTATTTATATCAGTTAACATGCCGGTACAATGTACCCCTTCCAGCAGAACAGGATAGTCATCCTGTTGCAGATTTTTGATCAGTTCTGTGCTTATCCGGGAAGAAACGATATAAGGAATAGAAAAAGAAAATCCTTGATGTCCTGTCTTTCTCTCATAGACATGTATTGTCTCGCAATACTGATTCAGTTCATTAGGATTTCCTCTTCTGCCATAGGAAAAATAATGAAGATGAATCCTGATCCCGGCTCTGTGTAAAGCTTCTATCCTGTAAAGCATATCAATGGCGCCTCCATAATCAGCAGGCCAGGGTACATCAAAACAGACAATATGTAAATGCCGGGTCAAACAGTAAATATTGATTGATAAAGGGCTATTAACTTTTTTTCTTCCTGCTGCCAGTTCAATTCTTCCCTGGCTTTAAGACAATTTTGTTTCAATCTTTTGTATAAAACATCATTGGCCAGTAAATTGTTGATGGCTTCCGCAATTCTTTTTGGGTCGAGGGTCTCAATAAGCACCGCCACTTCAAATTGGCCGTTTATTTTTTTGTATTCAGGGTAATCAACTGTTACCTGAGGCAATGTTGCATGGATATAATCAAAAAACTTATTTGGCAAAGCCAGGTATTGATTTAATCCTTCTTTTTCAGGAATCGCTACACCAATATATGCCTGTTGGGCGATAATAAATAAAGAGGAAGGAGGCAACATGCCTTTTAGTTCAATTTTATCCTGTAACTGGTATTTTTCGATCAGTTTTCTTAGTTGGGGCATAAAATTGCCGTCACCACAAATCACCAGCCGGCTATTTACCCACTGCATAGCAGGTATAAGGTATTCAAAACCCCTTGCTTCATTAACAGCACCCTGGTATAAAATAAATCTTTCAGTTGTTGATACAACAGAAAGTTTCTCTAATACCGGTACATTTCGAATAGTAGCATAGTTTACCCCATATCGTCGTTGAAATTCTGCTGCAATGCTGTCGCTTACGGTGTAGCCATATTGAAATTTCGGCACCGCTTTCTTTTCAATCCTCAGCCATGCTTTTTGTATACCGGGCCGGCTGATCACTTCTTTTAATTCTGAAAATAATTCATGTGCATCATAGATACGAGGGATTTTTTTCCAATTAGAAATATACAGGCAAGGGAGTATTGTATCAAGGTCTATGGCGCAAATAGCATCCATCTTCTTAAGTAATAAAAAAAAGAAGAGGCGAATATTATATTCAGCATAGAACAATTTCCCTTTGGAAAACCAGCAACTGATTCTCTTTTGTGCAAAAGTTTTTGATATCAGTGGGGGAGAAGAGTGAAGTTTTCTTCCCACTAATGTAACTGCATAGCCATTTGCTGCCAGGGAAGTGCAGATCCGGTGCATCCGTTGGTCGTACGTAAGATCATTCGTAACTGTAAAATAAATCCGTTTCAAAAAAGCTGCTGATAGAGTTAAAAGAAAAGGTTTTGCAAATATGCAAAACCTTCTCTACTTAAACGATTTATTAATTTACAGCTTATTTATTGCCCCATATTCATGTTTTCTGTACCATCGCCCTGGTTTTTATTGTTCTTCCGTTTAAAAAGATTTGGATCAAACTTACCAAACCGCCAGTTAAAATTGAGACGCAAAATCTGTGGGTCACGACGACGAAATACTTCCTGCACGAAGTAAGCAGATTCAGAATAAATATTCTGGCGACGGGTTCTGAATATATCATTCACATTAAGAGATAAAGAAGCTTGTTTGTTTTTTAAAAACTCAAAACGAATACCTGCATCTACATAATAGTTGGCTTTTACATACCCCTGTGAAGCACTGGCCTGGCCAAACATGCCGCCGCCTCCACCAAACATTCCACCCCCACGACCTCCACCACCACCACTGCTTCCGCTACCGCCGGGAGGCAGGATTGTTTTAGACTGATACTCTCCGGAGAGTTGTAAACTGAAATTCTTTGGTAATTTAAATGTGTTATTAAGTTTACCAAACCAGCTGGCAAATTGGTCCTGTTCTGGCTGAGTTGGATCATCCAGGTTTATTTTGGAGGTAAAAAGATTCAGGTTAGTAGTCATATCCCACCACTTGGTCATTTTATTTTTTGAAACCAGTTCAAGCCCTGTTACATAACTGGAGCTTGCGTTGATATAAGTGTTTACCAGCATGTCCTTTCCATTGGAGGCATTGATTTCTTTTTCCTGGTAACGGGTTATCAGGTCTGTGGTGTTTTTATAATAAGCTGAGGCAATGAAGTTATCCTTGTTTTTAAATGTTTTTTGATAAGATAATTCCAGTGAGTTAGTGAATTCCGGGCTCAGGTTTGGATTACCACGGCTGATATTCAGTGAATCTGAATAATCAGTAAACGGGTACAACTGGAAGAAATTAGGACGATTGATCTTCCTGGAATAATTTAATTGCAGATCCTGATTGTTCTTCAATTTCTGAGTCAGGAAAACACTCGGGAATAAACTTACGGGAAACTTTATATTAAAAGCCTGGTCCTTATCAGGAAGAATTCCCTCATAATCTGAACTTTCAACCCTTAGACCTAATTGGTAACCAAAATCTTTAATCTGGTTTGAATATGTTGTATACGCAGCATAAATATTATCAGTACTGGTATAGTTTACTGATAACAGCGGATCATACACAAGCGACCCGGCGGAGTTAACGACAAAAAAATCGTTCCTGTTATCAACAGTTCTGAACTGGGCTCTTAATCCCATTTCGAGTTTTGATTTTTCGGTAATAGGTTTTGTATAGTCTGTTTGTATAACAATATTATCATTGCTTCCACTTCCGTTCTGTTGCTGTTTGAATGAACTGAGAAATGTATTGCCGGGTATTTTATAATAATCAGTTGAAACAAGGTTCAGGTTAGTGTTCTTACTTTTATTGTAGGTAACATCTGCCGTTAATTCTTCTCCTTGTTTGGGGAAAAGGTGTTTAAAGCTTAGCATAGCACCGGCATTATTAAACTTGTTGTTGCTGTTTGAAAGGCGTTCACTGAAAGAGGAAGTCACAGTACTGTATAGTGAATCAATCAAAATATCACTTTCAGAGGTTGGTTTAAATCTTCCCTGTCCAATGTTCCCGGTAATGGAAAGAGTGTTCCTGTTATCAAGAAAAAAATCAAATCCTGATCTGAGAAACATAAACGTTCCTTTTGATATACTGCGATCTGTCTGGTGTAAAAAGGTATTAGGTGTACCAATAAGTGTGGTCCGGTCTGTAGTGCCTGTACTGATCGACTTACGCTGGTTCATATTGGCATTTACAAAGAAGTTCACTTTATCCTGCCGTATATTGATATCTCCGCCAAAACCAAGCCTGCCACGGGAATCCAAATTGGTTCGGATACTTCCGCTATAGCCCACTCTTTTATTTTTCTTCAGCACAACATTCAGTATTCCTGCGGTGCCACCAGATGCATCAAACTTAGCAGAAGGGTTTGTGATTATTTCCACACTTTCAATTGCATCCGCGGGGATCTGGTCAAGGCTCATATTCGTCGGACGACCATCCACAAATATCTGGGGAGAGTTATTGCGCATAGTTACATTTCCATCAATATCTACATTAATAGATGGCACATTGCGCATTACGTCCACGGCTGTTCCTCCAGCAGAAACGAGGTTTTTGTCTACATTAAATACTTTACGATCAATACCAAGCCTTAAGCCCGGGTTGGAGGAAGTCACAGTTACATTATCCAGTACTTTATCTTCAATATCAACTTTTATATTACCAAGATCTTTATCCAAAGCACTCATCATGGTGGTCATATCTCCGTTATTCCCGCCATTTGGCTTCAGATCAAAAGAAACATTTTGTTCATAAGGTTTGAAACCAACCACTGTTACCTGTAATTTATATTGCCCAAAGGCCGGAATATTTTCGAGACGAAATTCGCCGTTTGTTTTTGTTAACATTCCTGCTACAACAACATCTTTCCTTTTCTTAGTAGCTGAGTCAAACCTGTTTTGCAAGAGCTGTACAGAAGCATACTCAATTGGTTTGAGCGACTTCGCTTCGATCAGCTTTCCATAAAATGAGCCTGCCATTTGTGAACGGCCTCCTGCAGGTCTGTTACCACCGCCTGAGGGCACTTGTGCAGATGTGTAACAAGTGATTAATAATGAGGATAATAGAATAATGATATTTCTCATTTTATTGATTTGATAGTTAGACGCTCAAAGCTGTCTGAACTTGCTGACTTTTTTATGACAACTTGATGAATGGCTTAAAGACAATTATAAAAGGAGAAAGTTCAGGGTGTTGGCGATTTGGATAGCATCAGGTGGTGAGTTCGGTGATCAAAACCTGCACCAAACCAATGATGAAACCAATTACCGCCCCGATAATTTCGACAAACCTGAATTCTTTTGACATGATCTGGTAAAGTACTTCTTCCAGTTTGTCTGAAGAGAATCCTGCCACCTTTTGAATTACGATATGCTCAAGATCCAGTTCAGTTTTCAGGTTAGCAGCATATTGTTTCATTACTATCGGAAATAGAGATTCTATTTCCGTCATAAATGCACCCTTCAATTTACTTATAGTTTTATCTCCGATAAACATGCTGATGACAGGCATTTCAATGCTTAACCTGTTGCGCAGAAAATCATCAACATGGTTTTCTATCAGCGGCATTATTTTTTTCAGATTTTCAGGACTGCTTATTTTTTGCTCGATATCTTCAAAAGAAAGGAATTCGGCACTTACCAGCTTACCCAGTTTTTCGGCAAACTGTTGTTGTCTTTTTGGAAATATACCATGAAAAGTAATCCCCAATATTCTTTTGGGCTCTCTTGGATGAAAAAGCATTTTAATGGCTACCCAGTTGGTAACCCAGCCGATAAATGCGGAAATAACAGGAATAATAAATAACCAGTAGTTCATAAAATCTATAAAATGAGACCCCGTCTCTTATGAAACGGGGTCTTTTTGGGTGGCTAACCGGGTTCGAACCGGCGACCCTCAGAACCACAATCTGATGCTCTAACCAGCTGAGCTATAACCACCATTTTGAGGCTGCAAAAATAAGTAAAATGCATTTTTGTAAAAAATAAAAGAACGTATTATTTCGATAAAGCAGGCGCAACAACGAAAGTTTACTAATTCAGTACCTCAACCATTCATCAAAAACCATTGTTAAAAGCCTGTAAAAGCAAGAAAAACAGGCTTTTTGCGTTATTTTTGATACTATGTCCAATACATTTAAATACCTCATGAATATGAAAAGACTTCCAATTGTGATATTGATGATAGTGGCGGCTTCTTTCCTTGCCTTCAAAACATTGGGTAAAGGAAACAATACTCCTCCCGGCAACTATGAAAAGATCATGAAACTAGTGGGAGAGATGTTGTCACACGGACATTACAGCCCCCAGGATATAAATGATGCCTTTTCCAAAAAAGTATTCAAGAAGTATATAACTGAACTGGATGCTGATAAGAGTATTTTCTTCCAGAGTGATATCGAAACACTGAAAAAATTTGAAACAAAGATCGATGATGAAATAAAGGGTGCACCGGTTGAGTTTTCGCTGGCAACCGGCAAGATCTTTAATAAAAGGGCAGAGGAATCAGCTGCCATTATTAATTCAATCCTCTCAACTCCATTTGATTTCTCCGCCGATGAGGATGTACTGTTGGACACGGATAAGATCGGATTTGTAACCACAGCAGCCGAACAGAAGGACAGGTGGAGAAAGAAACTCAAGTTCATGACATTGGAGCGTTATGCTGATCTTTTAGATGTCAGGGAAAAGAATAAAGGAAAAGAAGGGTTTGTGGTGAAAACAGATGAAGAGCTGGAGAAAGATGCCCGTGACAGGGTAAAGCGCATTATGGACAGGACATTTGAACGGTATCGCTTTAAGTTCAATGATGATGATAAGTTCAATATGTATGTGAATACGATCACTACTACAATGGATCCGCATACAGAATTCTTCCCGCCGGTTGATAAAAGGTATTTTGATGAGGAAATGAGCGGCAGTTTTTTTGGTATTGGCGCTTCCTTGCAATATGATGACGGGAATATTAAAATTGCCAGCATACTTACCGGAAGTCCTGCTTACAAATCAGGAGAATTACAGGCCGGTGATATTATTCAGAAAGTTGGCCAGGGAAAAGAAGAACCTGTTGATCTTACCGGTTACCTGGTTACAGATGCTGTAAAAGTGATCCGTGGTAAAAAAGGAACGGAAGTAAAATTAACCGTAAAGAAACTGGATGGAGGAATCAAGATCGTATCTCTTATTCGGGATAAAATAGTGCAGGACGAATCTTTTGCCCGCAGCGCCATTGTAAATGAGAACGGTTCAAAGATCGGCTACATTTTCCTGCCTGAGTTTTATGCCAACTTCGAAGATCCCAATGGTAACCGTTGCTATATCGATGTGGCCAAGGAAGTAAATAAACTGAAAGAAGAAAAAGTGGATGGCATTGTGATCGACCTGCGCAATAATGGAGGAGGCTCATTGTATGATGTGGTGCAAATGGCAGGATTATTTATAGAAGATGGCCCGATAGTACAGGTAAAAGACAGGGATAACAAACCAAGTGTTTTGAAAGACAAGGACCGAAACGTTCTATATACTGGCCCATTGGCCGTGATGGTGAATGAATTCAGCGCATCAGCTTCTGAAATATTTGCAGCCGCTATACAGGATTATGGCCGTGGTGTGGTGATTGGAAGCACTTCTACGTATGGTAAAGGAACTGTTCAGCGAAATATTGGCCTCGATCCTGAAAACGGATTTTCTATGTCCAACTCTGACCTGGGAACAATAAAGTTGACATTGCAAAAATTCTACCGTATTAACGGGGGCTCCACACAGCTGAGAGGTGTTACATCAGATATTGTGTTGCCCGATAACCTCGAGCATCTGAAAGTAAGAGAGAAGGACAGTGATGATGCCTTACCATGGGATGAGATCACCAAAGCTGCTTACAAAACATGGGATGCAGGATACAGTCTTGAAACGATCAAACAACTCAGCAACCAACGACTGGAAAATGATCCTACATTTAAACTGATCGCAGAAACAACAGAATGGTTGTCGAAGCAAAGTGAAAAGAAATATTCATTGCAATTAGATAAATACCGCAAAGAACAGGAACGCATAAAAGCCAGTGTAAAACAACTTGAATCACTGCTGAAATTAAAGGGACAACTGGATGTTTCAGCATTACCGCAAGAGGCAAACCGCTGGGCTGATGATAAACCCAAGCAGGAACGATTTGCACAATGGCTGAAAACACTTCAAAAAGATATCTATCTTGACCAGGCAGTAAAAGTGATGAACGATATCATTAGTCAGCAAAACCTTGTGAAAGGTAAGCCTGTTACTAACGAGCCTGCAAAAAAAGCTTTCTAAGAAGATAAATAACTAATAAAAAAGTCCTGCCAACCGGCAGGACTTTTTTATTATAACAAGTTATCAGAGATATCGTTCCTTAATAATATTCAGGTGATGAGTAAGATGCCCGGCAATGATGAAGCCAATGGCAAGGACATATATCGGGTTTTTGTTGGATATGCCTGTTGCTTCCAGTTGCTCATTATCAAAAGAGGCAAATAGAATTTCTGAAGAGCGCCGCACTGCTTTGAATTCCTCCAGCATATCGTTCCAATTCCTGTTATGTGCTTTTGAATTAGCGGCATATTCATTTTCATCAAAACCGGGTAAACTTTGTTTCTCACCACGGGCAATGCAGAGTGCCCTGTAGAGAAACACTCTTTCTGCATCAATAATATGCTGCAGCACTTCCTTTATAGTCCATTTATCAGGACCATAGCGATAATCTATTTTATCTGCCGGAAGGTTTTCCAGGAATTGTACAAAAGAGCTTTGTTGTTGTATCAGTACCGGCAATAGATCATCTCCCTCTACCTGGGCAATATAACGGTGAAACCACTCCGGTACTCTTGACAGATCGGGACGGGCCATACTAAATTATTTCTGCGTTGGTTTACTGTTCAAAGGAGCACCCACAGCTATATCACAACGGTGACCCGGTTGTCCGTGTGCCGGGTTAAGACCGGTTGCTGCTCCCTGTGCCGGGTTGGTATTAATAACCGGGGCAACTGGTGATGGTTTTGGTGTTATCGTGGCAGGCTGAGAAGGTTTGCCGTCCAAAGGAGCACCTACCGGAATATCGCAACGGTGACCTGGCTGTCCGTGTGCCGGATTGAGACCCACCTTGCTGATAACTGGCGCTGAAGGCTGATTTCCTGCATTTACCGGGGTAACAGTATTTACAACAGGTTGTTGCTGAACAGGCATCATCCTGGCCGTATCAGCGCCGTTTGTAGCGGCAGGTGGTACTGCCGATGATGTATTTGCAGGGGTAGTGGTGGTTTCTTCGTCTGAAGAATTGCCACAACTTGTTGCAATCACCAGCAATACTAAGGAGGGTAAAAATTTGATATATTTCATGTGTATAATTTTGAAAGAAATGACCTGCAAAATAGGTAAGTTTTGCGAAAGCCTTGTTGTAATGTTGCAAATGAGTAGTGCCTCAGTTTGAAAAATGCATTCTTCGTTTAAACGAACTGTCAGGTTGAGCTTGTCGAAACCGGCTTCGTAATCGCCTTCGACAAGCTCAGGCTTACAAGACTTTTCTAACTGAAACACTCCTGAAATGGTATGTACTGCCTTTCTTAACGTTTAAAATAATTGCTCATGTATAAGAATATCTTTTTTGCAGCCTGTATGATGACCATTTTGCTTTCCTGCAACAGTAAGGAAAAGATAACGGAACCAGCATACCAGCTGGTTTGGGCGGATGAGTTTACCACGGCTGGACAACCCGATGCAGGTAAATGGAACTATGAAGTGGGAGGGCATGGCTGGGGCAACCAGGAATTGCAGTTCTACACCGACAGGCGGACAGAAAATGCAAGAGTGGAAAACGGACACCTTATCATTGAAGCAAGAAAAGAGAACTGGCAGGGGATGAACTATACTTCTGCAAGACTGGTGACCAAAGGAAAAGCAGAATGGCAATATGGAAAGATTGAAGTAAAAGCAAAGATACCTTCCGGCAGGGGCACCTGGCCTGCCATCTGGATGCTGGGAGCCACTACTCCGCTGAACTGGCCTGATGATGGTGAGATAGATATTATGGAACATGTGGGATTTAACCAGGGAACCGTGCATGCTTCCATTCATTGTAAGAAATATTATCATAGTATTGGTACCCAAAAAACAGCTACAATACCGGTGCCTGATTGTTCAGATAATTTTCATGTATATGCAACAGAATGGGATAAAGACAGTGTAAGAATGTCGGTGGATGGTAATACCTATTTCCGTTTTGCAAATGAACATACCGGCTATGAAGCATGGCCTTTTGATAACAAAATGTTTTTGCTGCTGAATGTGGCAGTAGGCGGGGCCTGGGGCGGCCAGCAGGGTGTTGATGACAGTATCTTTCCTAAACGAATGGAGATAGACTATGTAAGGGTGTACCAGAAGAAATAAAGGGTTTGTTGGCAGCTGTTACATTTTAATTTCTTCAAGTCTGCCCGTAGAACGAAGCCATTTTACAACTCCAATATTCTTCTGAAACCAAACTGTATCAACGTACTGCTCCGTAGGCCAATCTTGAATAATAGTCAATTTTAAACAAGATGGTCGTAACTTACCTTTTATCAATACATCTTCTTTCTTGCCAAAAATATATTTTCTCTTATTCTCGCCATGTTGCTGTTTGTAAATGCTGTCTAAAGTTATTTTTTTAGGAAATAATCTTTCAAAATAGGCAAGATTAGATTGCTTTAAATCCGCTTGCCAAAAAATTGGGGAGACGAAAAACTCTCCATCTTTAAAATAAAATACACCGTCACAGAAAGACTGAGAACCAATGATAGTGGTGCTGTCTCGGGGTTCGTCAGTAAAATAGAAGACTTCCTTATTCACGATAACATCTGACATACAGAAACTTGTGTCGTTTTTGTCTATTAAAGTATCTGTATCAGTGATATGGCTTACATAGAAAATCTTTTTATCCCCGCTTTTTAGTGGGAAATATTGCTCAAATAAAAGTTCTTTCGAGTCGTTAACTCGTTCTGCCTGTTTGCATGAAAGCAAACTAATAAAAATAAGAAGTAGAAGTGCTTGTTTCATTGGAGCGAGTTGTAATTGCATCAACCGTTCGAGATTTACTGCAGGCAGATTTTTATAATTGACAACCGGGACTGAAGTCAAACAAAGTTACATCAATTTAAAATATATCTTGCTTGGTTTTACACAGTTTATGCTATAAGCTGCAAGTCAATATTCATCTTCTTTCTTTTTGTTCCAAATTCCGAGTTGATGTTGTTTTGCATATTGTTCTGCAGCCTTTATTTGGTCTAAAAACTTATCATATGTTCGCTGATCAATATGAACAATTATTTTAGGATCTTTTTCCCAAACCGTTTTCTCTTTGTTTGACATTTCTTGCCATGTTTTTGGCCTTATCATTGTGCCACCTTCATAACAGCCTGTTCGAATCAAGAAATTATTTATTGTGTCATTGTTATCAATTAGCCAGCAATATGTCATTTTGGAGTTAGGATAATCACTTAATGTTGGACCATGAGTTGCGACTGGAATAACATTAGCATTCGGGTGTTTGGATAACCAGCTATTGATTATGCTGTCAGCATCATCCGAAGTCTCCGCTCTGAAATAACCAGATCCTAAAAGGCAGTATGTGTGCATACTATCTTTCTTGTTGTCAGCAAAGATCGAATTGAAGACTAAGTCGTTTAGTTTTACTGACGGAGGGTCATACTTTTGTTTACAGCTTTGATAAGTTAGGGTGAAAACAGAAATAAAAACCAGAGGAAGATACTTCATATATAAAGTGTCAGTTTGTTTGTGCTAATGGTTTGGGTATCCGCAAAGACTAGGTATCTGGAAAAGTTTAGCCTTGAATCAAAGCCAAATAAAGTTATTATCAATGATAAATATCTTGTTTGATTTTTCACAAAGTTCATGCAACTTTCGTAAAAATTAATCTTGCAGTTTGAGTGCCTTTGTAATGTCATGTGCAAATGCCAGAATACGGCTTTTTGTATTAACGTCACAGAAGTGACAATTACTGAGCATATTGCTTATTATTTCCTTTTCTATCTCCGTTGTTGTTCTGTTGTAATTATTAAGTCCGCTGTAGGCTATTATTTCAGTCCAATGTTCGTACCTCTGTCTAGACATGTCTTCGTCCATATAGTTAAAAAATTCTTCGGGAAATTTTGTTGCATATGCCAGAGCAGGCATTCCAGGATATTCTCCTAAGGCTCCGTCACTAATTGTTATTGTAAAATCTAAACACCAGCGATAAAAAGGTCTTAGTGTGCTATCGTTTGTACTCACAAAGGACAGAAGTTGTATAGTTGAATCATTGTCTGTTGGTCGAAACTGCCCTTTGTAAAAATCTTTTGTTATCGCAGCGACTTTGGGATTGTCAAGATAAAAGCTGATTGGTTTGCCGGCGATCGTGTCAGGCAATGGATATTTTACCCCGTTTAATCTATCTAGCCAAACATTTTTTGATTTAATTATTGTGTCGGACGAATTTAATTTAGAGCTATCAACAGAAGCCGCCTGATTTGTCGAAGTGCTGTTTTTGCAAGAAGCAATTATAAAGAGAATAAAAATCAGGCGTTTCATAAAGATTGAAGTGTTGTTATTTATGGTAGCTTACGTCGAGGGCTTGCTGCTGTGCTGGAATTTATAATATCGAGCCCGGAATCAAAGCGAAATAAAATTACATCAATTGAAAATATATCTTGTTTGGTTTTTTACACAGTTTATGTTAGCGGCTGTGTTGACGATATTGATAAGCAATAGCTCCTATTGCTGTCAATGCTAAAAGCCCCCAAAGCCAATAGCTATTAGTTGATTTCTTTTGGACAACTTCGTTTTCTTTAATTTTATTTTGTCTGCCGATAATCTTATTAATACTAAACGTGTCGATAGTTAAAAGGGAAACATACCATCCATTGTAGTCATAACGAACATTATTTCTTTTTTGAGCTTTTTTAATAGCCTCTCTATTTTCTTCTGAGTATTTAATTAATTTTTCTATGTCAGCCCAATTAGTCTGCCCTAGTCTGTAATCAAGTCTATAAATAATTTTAAAGCCAACTTCTTTTGAAGTGTCAGAATCTGTTGAGTTAATATCGAGAGGTTCAGAAAATTTTGAAAACTTCTTCTTTATTTGCCCTTCTTTGCTAAAATAGTAATCACTTATAAAATCATCGTCTATTTGCCTTAATGTGTCAAAGCTAATTGAAATAAAATTTGAAGACACGGCGTCGGGGTAACTAAGTCGCTCCGTATTCACTAGCACAAGAATTTTGCTACTTGTGTCTTTTCGATTTAACCTATTAAGTATTTGGGTTAATATATTGTCAACAAACATTTGATACCTCTGTTCACACGGCGCAAGAAATTTTATTGTTACACCTTGTCGAGAACTTGTCCAAATACAGTCCATACTTGCTCTTGCAAAAAGAGAAAATGCAAAAAAGAAAATTATTGTCAGAATCGGAGTCTTCATAACATAGCCGCTAACTCCAAAATTTACAAAATAGCTGACATAAATTTCCATTGGTATCCAACGGGGAAATATGCCAGCTACTAAATCTGTAAAACCTATTATCAGGCTATCGTTATTTGTTTATCCAGGTACACATCCTGTATCGCATTCAGTATACCCACACCTTCTTTCATTGGCCGCTGAAAGGCTTTGCGGCCGCTGATAAGGCCCATGCCACCGGCTCTTTTATTTACCACAGCCGTGGTTACCGCCTCTGCCATATCACTGGCGCCGGATGAGGCACCACCGCTGTTAATTAATCCTGCACGGCCCATATAGCAGTTGGCTACCTGGTAGCGGCAAAGATCAATAGGATGGTCTGTTGTCAGCTCATCATAAATGCGTTTATCATTTTTGCCATAGGCAGATTCCTTGGTATTTAATGCAAGATAGCCGCCATTGTTCTCCGGCAGTTTTTGTTTGATGATATCTGCTTCAATAGTTACTCCCAAATGATTGGCCTGGCCGGTAAGATCGGCCGATACATGAAAATCTTTTTCTTTTGTTTTAAAAGCAGGGTTGCGCAGGTAGCACCACAGTATGGTGGCCATACCCAGTTCATGCGCCATTTCAAATGCCTTGCTTACTTCCTGTATTTGTCTTGCTGATTCATCACTTCCAAAGTATATGGTAGCACCAACAGCCGCAGCACCCAGGTTCCAGCTTTGTTTGATAGAGGCAAACATGATCTGGTCAAACTTATTGGGGTAGGTGAGGAACTCGTTGTGATTCACTTTTACAATGAACGGTATTTTATGAGCATACTTCCTGGAGAGAAAACCCAGTCCGCCATAGGTAGTGGCCACTGCATTGCATCCTCCTTCAATAGCCAGTTTGATTATATTCTCAGGATCAAAGTAGATGGGGTTCTTTGCAAAAGAAGCACCGCCACTATGTTCTATTCCCTGGTCAACAGGAAGAATGGAGAGATAGCCGGTATTGGCTAATCTTCCATTGCTATACATATTTTGCAGGTTGCGCAATACCTGGGGATTTCTGTCGCTGTTCGCCCATATACGGTCAACAAAATCAGGACCCGGCAGGTGCAGTTGATCTTTTGAAATGGTTTTTGACTGGTGGTTCAATAAATACTCAGCTTTATCGCCAAGCAATTCAGCAATTTTTTTTGATGGCATAGCAATTATAGGTTTATAAGTTTACAGGTTGATCAGTTAATAAGGGTTTACTAACAGATGTTAGGCAAAGGTAGGGAGGGGAGAGGAAAGTTGGGAGTTGACAGTTATTAGTCAGGAGTCGATAGTCTCGAGTTGAGAGGGAGGAAAGGTTACCACAGATTAAACGGATTAATACACAGATATCACAGTGTAATCCGTGAAAATCAATCCGTGTAATCTGTGGTAAAAGATTTTAGCTGTTCCTGTTGATGCAATTCAGGTCTTCAAAAGCTACTTCGAGGCGTTTGCTGAATGATTCTTCACCTTTGCGCAGCCAAACCCTTGGATCGTAGTACTTTTTATTTGGTTTGTCCTCGCCTTCGGGGTTACCCAGCTGCCCCTGTAAATAGGCCTCGTTCTTTTTATAGTTTTCCAGAATACCTTCCCAGAAAGCCCATTGCAAATCGGTATCCAGGTTCATTTTGATAGCGCCATATCCAATCGCTTCTCTTATCTGGTTTTGTGGTGAGCCACTGCCACCATGGAAAACGAAATAGACAGGTTTTGGACCAGTCTTAAATTCTTTCTGAATATACTCCTGGCTGTTATTCAGAATTACAGGGCGCAACTCCACATTACCGGGTTTGTATACTCCATGCACATTACCAAAAGCAGCAGCCACGGTAAATAGTTTTCCAACTTTACTTAATTCTTTATAGGCATAAGCCACATCTTCCGGTTGTGTATACAGTTTTGAATTTTCTACATCGCTGTTGTCCACACCGTCTTCTTCACCACCGGTAACACCCAGTTCTATTTCGATACTCATACCCAGTGGCTGCATTCGTTTATAGAATTCAACTGAAGTATGAATATTCTCTTCAATTGGTTCTTCGCTCAGGTCGAGCATATGCGAACTGAAAAGGGGTTGACCTTTTTCTTTATAGAATTGTTCACCAGCATCAATTAGACCGCTGATCCAGGGCAACCATTTTTTGGCAGCATGATCTGTATGTAAAACCACAGGCACACCGTAATATTTTGCTACATTATGAATATGCAGTGCGCCGGAAATACCGCCGGAGATATTCCCCTGCAGTTTGTCATTGGGCATTCCTTTTCCGGCAATGAATTGGGCACCACCATTAGAGAATTGAACAATAACAGGAGAATTAACTTTTGCAGCAGTTTCTAATGTGGCATTGATGGTATTGGTACCAATTGTGTTTACTGCTGGTAAGGCAAACTGGTTTTCTTTGGCATCATTGTAAAGTGCTTCCAGTTCGTCACCGAACAGCACACCGGCTCTGTACTTTTTCATTAAGTTTAAATTTTTAATAAGTGGCAAATGCTTTTCAGCAGGCAGGCAATCGTTAAAGGCCCGCTAATATAGAGATTTTATTTAATCGAAAATGCGAACAGGTGTTAGAGTGGTTTGCGTTTTGTTTTGCCAATATTCTTTTGCACCAGCTTCAGGTTTTTGCGAAGTGTTTCCTTGAGATGAGTTTTGACGATCTGTCCCATGGAGTGACATTTCTCATAGGCGTTTGTATGCAGGTATTCTCCTAATTCTTTTTTTAGCTGGTTCACTTTTTCAGGTGGAGATATCTTGTCGGCTGTCATAATATCAAGCAGGTCTTTGATGCGGTAGCGGGAAGTAGCGAGCCGGAAAGTGATCATGGTTCTTTCTTCGGCCTGGTATTGTTCGATCGATTCTTTGTTAAGAACAGCAAGGGCCATTTCCACAAAGGGATAGTTCTCTTTAAAGAATTGGGGCAGGTAAAGATTTTTTCTTCCTTCGTAGGATTGCTGGTCGAAGTCGATACAGCGGATGCGGTACTGGTAATCTTCGATATCAGGAGTGATACCGACTACAAAATTGTAACTGCGCATATCACCAAGCAACCTTACAAAACACCTTTCATTGAATTTTACAAACTCTTTCGCCAGCCTGATCTTATTGGTCTCGGGTGCATCCATCATTTGTTTGATAAACACATCACCCGGGATACCAGGAATATGTTCTTCTACAAGGGTATTATCACAGGTAAAAAAAGTGATACGGTTAGGAGAGAGGATATGTTCCAGTTCCAGTCCATAGATCCTTGATGCATCAGCGATCTTAATATAATAGTGATCGTAATTGTCATTGAACTTATTGACGATCCGGATACGGAAAGGATTGGAATTACCAAATGCGCAATAATCGATCCTGGCTACATCAAGATGACTGATAAAACTAAAGTCACCTTCCGTTTTCAAAATAGCATATATTTTTACCAGCCCCTCCCTTATATAATCCCAGTCGCGGCTGTCATACGATGTTTTTTCCCAATAGGTATCGTTACCGTTTTTATCTCTTATCGGAGTAGACCAGGTAAAATTCAGCAGGTTATTGTAAGTCACCGGCAGCTTTACTTCCCGCCCACGAAGTTTCAGGTAATTGCGCAACCTGTTGTTCACGGGGTACATTGGCTTTTTACGGGAGGGTTTATCACCTTCCATCGTTTCTCTGCCATTCTGGTTATCAATGAATCTCATTTTTTGAATAATGAATGATGTTTCTAATATCGGATTATTTTAACTGATTTCGAAGAGTATTAAAATAGGATGGTGCATATTGTAAACGACTGCCATACCAGCTAAACATTTCTCCATCTGCCAGGATGATTTTTGTTGCCGGGAGAAATTGCTGTAATTCATCAATATGTTTTTGCCGGAATGGATAAGGTTCAGAAGATAAGAGCAACAGGTCTGGTTTTATTGACTTAAGTTCATCAATACTTACTTCAGGATAACGGGTTTTGCCGGCAAATACATTTTCAAATCCTGCTGCTTCCAGCATGGAATGAATGAATGTGTCGCCACCAACAGTCATATAAGGATCTTTCCAGATCAGGTAAGCTGTTTTAGGCCTGTAACCGGGAGCTTCCAGTTGGCTGAATTCAAAACGAATTGTTGAGATCAGGCGTTGGGCAGCAGGCAGTTTCCTGGTTATATGTCCGATTGACCAGATCATTTTGTAAGCATCATCAAGGTTGTTTACATCACTTACCCACACAGGATAATCCTTTTCCAGTTCTTCCACCTGTTCTTTTAGATTTTCTTCTTTATTGGCAATAATAAGATCAGGTTTTAATTGATGGATAACATCCATTTTTAATTGTTTGGTGCCGCCAACTCTTGTTTTACTATGAAACCAGCTTTCTGGGTGTACACAAAATTTTGTGATACCAATAATTTCATTGTCAAGACCGAGATAAAACAATAATTCTGTTTGGGATGGGACAAGTGAAATGATCCTTTCAGGAATCTTAGCGAGGGTTACATCTCTTCCGGTCTGATCAATAAAAACAGGCATGCAACAATTTGCTGCAAATTACTGATTCGTTAAAGGGGAAAATTAAGAAAGGGGAAAGAGTTTGTCTGTTCACCGCGCCTCCTGCTAAATATTAGTTTAGCAGGAGGGGTTCCGGACTTTGAGTTTCTTTCATGGATTTGGACACGGTGACACTTGGTCGGTTTTCAAGGAAATGGATGGACTTAAGACGGTTTTCGGACGGGAATTGGACTTCAAACGGTTTTTCAGGTAACTCCTTTTAAAAAGGAAGAAGTTGATCGATACTGGACTTTAATTGTCAGGTTTTTCTAAGGATTGGTTTCGTTAGTTTTCGGACGGTTCTTCTGGATTTGGATATTGGATTTCGACAAATGATTGATACATTATCAATCAACTTCTGCAACAAAAGTAATTGGCATTTCTTTAATAAAACAGAGCAAAATAACCTCTTTTTTTTACGACAGTTTTTCCCTTTTTAATCGTAAAGGGATCATTGTTTTTTTGCGGTATTGCGCATTTTACCGTTAGTAGAATTACGAAACAAGCCTGTCAAAGGATGACAGGCTTGTCTTAAATCAATTCTGATATTTTATTGTTTCACTTTCCCATGGCCTGGATCACATCGTACTTGGTAACGATGTGAAAATTGCCTGCTTCATCCTTTGCCAGTACAGCTCCGTTTTCTTTATTTATAAGATGACTTAGCTTTTCAACCGGTGTATCAAATGCAACAACAGGAAATGCAGGTTCCACTACATCCTGTACTGTTGAATGCTTAATCTCCGGGTTGTCGAAAATCTTTTGAAACAAACCGCCTTCACTGATAGCGCCAACGGGCCCGTTCCCATTCATCACAGGTATCTGTTCAATATCATATTTCTTCATTAGTTCCACTGCTTCTGAAACTGTCTGTGTTGGTTCAACAGTGATCAATCGTTTTGTTCCTCTTGAACTCACCACATCACGGAAAGTTTTTACATCGAGGAATCCTCGCTCTATCATCCATTGGTCGTTATATATTTTACCAACATAACGGCTGCCATGGTCATGGAAAATGCATACAACAAGGTCATCTTTTTTCAGGCGGTCTTTTAGCTGCATTAATCCCTGAATGCAACTGCCAGCACTGTACCCGCAAAACAATCCTTCTTCTTTAGCCAGCTTGCGGGCCATTACAGCGCCGTCTTTATCGGTTACCTGCTCGAAATGATCTATCACACTCATATCATAGTTCTTTGGCACAAAGTCTTCACCAAACCCTTCACTGATATAAGGGTGCACTTCATTCATATCAACTTCGCCGGTACGAAAATATTTGGTGAGTAATGAGCCGTACACATCAATAGCCCATACTCGTATATTGGGATTTTTTTCTTTCAGGTATTGTGCTGTACCGGTGATCGTACCGCCTGTGCCGGCTGTACAAACAAGGTGGGTGATCTTTCCATCTGTCTGCTTCCAGATTTCAGGACCAGTTGTTTCATAATGGGCCAGCCTGTTAGCCAGGTTATCATACTGGTTCATATGATAAGAGTTGGGAACTTCCTTAGCCAGCCTTGCTGCCACACTGTAATAGCTTCTTGGATCTTCCGGCAATACATTGGTGGGGCAAACGATCACTTCGGCACCTACTGCTTTCAGGATATCTGCTTTTTCTTTGGATTGTTTGTCAGTGGTAACGAATATGCATTTGTATCCTTTTACGACTGCTGCAAGAGCAAGGCCCATACCTGTATTTCCGCTGGTGCCTTCTATAATTGTTCCTCCGGGTTTTAGCTTGCCTTCCTTCTCAGCCACTTCAACCATCTTCAATGCCATACGATCTTTGATAGAATTTCCGGGATTAAAATAATCCACTTTGGCGAGCACAGTACAGGGAATTTCTTTGGTGATTTTATTGAGCCTGATCAGCGGAGTATTGCCGATTGTCTCGAGTATATTGTTTTTGATATCCATCGATGGTTTTTTTCTCCGGCAAAGGTAAGTTTTTGTAAGCCGACTATTAACAGTTGTTAGTTAAAACATAAAAAACCCCTCCCGTTACCAGGAGGGGCTACCGGACTCAATGATATTGCATCATCAAGCTTCTTTTCTGAATTGTTTTCTTTTATTATTGAAGTAACTGTCAAGTAAAACCAGCCCCAATACTACATTGACCATCATAAAGGCATTGACCCAGGTATTGTTGAAAAATTTGCTGATATCAAACTTGCTGAGTTTTTCTGCGAACGAACTGCTTTCACCAGCATTCCAGTCCATCTGGCTAAAGCCATAAACAAGAATGGCCACCAGCATTGTTACAAAGAATACGCCAATACCCCAGATGATCTTTTTATTGATATATGATTTGGTGGCAGGTGCTATATGCAGTTTCGCAATTCCCTCCATCACATTTTTAGTGAACCTCATCGAAGGTTCTTCCAGTTCAGAGGAGGAAAGCATTTCATTTATTTGTAACAGTTCACTGTACTTTGCCTTCCATTCAGCATCTGTTTGCAGCAGCTTTTCAATGACCGTTTTTTCTTCATCAGAAGAAATGCCGTCAATAAATTCCCACAAACGTTCTTCAATACTGTGTTCTTTATTCATACAAATCAATTTAAATCTTTTACTTCATGTGCAAAATGAGTTTCCATTTTTTCTTTCAGCCGGGTTCTTGCCCGGTGCAGTCTTACCTTGGCTGTATTTACTTCCAGTCCCAGTATTTGTGCGATCTCATCCAGTGACTGTTCATTTTTATAGAAAAGGGTGATAATCTCAGCATCATCCGGATTCAACATACTAATGGCGTTGCCAACCATGGTTTGCCTTGATTTTTGTTCCACTAAATCCGCTCTGAAACCAGAATCACGACTGTCAGCCACTTCAAACACTCCTTCGTTATCCAGCGAATAGATCTGTAGTTTCTTTTTCCGCAGGAAGCTGATACAGGTATTGTTTACAATAGTGTACAGCCAGGTGCTGAATTTTGAAGCACCACGAAAGTCAGCCAGGTACTTATAAGCTTTAATAAATACATCCTGGGCTACTTCTTCGGCATCCTCCCTGCTTTTTATCATTCGCAGTGTCAATGTGAAAACATAGTTTTGATAGCGGGCAACCAGCCCGGCATAAGCTTGTTGGTCGCCACTTAGCACTTTGCTAATGAGGTCATTATCATTCAGTCCGGTAGACATCTGTAAATAAGACTACAGGATAACTCTTGAGGTTACAATACAAAGTACGATTATTTGATGCTAATAGACCTGAAAAGAAAGTTTCAGCACAGGCTGTAACCTGTCTTCCCCGTCCGGAGTCATAGTTGTTGTAACCTGTTTTGAAAAAAGTTCTTTTAGACTGTAACCCGGATGAAAAGAGGGTAGTCATAACAGAACAACCAGGCAAAAAACTTACTAATAAAATAAAAACTACAACTATGGATGCAGGAGAAGCTTTAATACCGATTACAATGTTCGCAGGCGGATTCGCCATGATCTTTGGTATTTATTACCTGAAAACCCGCCAGAACCTGGCAATGATCGAAAAAAACATGAACCCCAAGGAGTTTGCCAACCGACCGGCTCCTTATAAGAACCTTAAATGGGCATTGCTGCTGATTGGTGCAGGTGTGGGATTATTCCTGGCTTATGTACTTGACAATTACGTACTTTATCATTCTTATAGGAACAACTTTGATAACGAGCATAATGCACCGATCTATTTTGCGCTGATTGCAATTGGCGGTGGGCTTGGCCTGTTTGGCTCTTACAAAATGGAAAAAAAGTGGTGGGACGAAAACAAGGACAAACAATAAAAAACATTACACACCATATTCTGGGCAACAGCGAAAGCTGTTGCTTTTTTTATTTTGCTATTGTCTCTAAAGCCTTTTTCACCATGGCATCATTGCTGTTCAGCACCTGGTAAAAGCCGGGGTTCCTCCATTTGTAACGGGCCAGTAAAGCCTTTAGACGTTGTTGTATCAGTTCTTTTTCTTTACCTCCCACAGAATTGAAGTTAGCAGAATCGTTGGCTGTAAACTTTACTAACTCATTCCACATATTCTCTGTATTGTTGAAGCCAGCAATAAAATCGGTGGTCGCATTGTATTTATCAACCTGCAGTTTATTCTGTAAGTAATAATTGTAGACAAAATTGTTGATATTGGCAGCAAATGTGAGCCTGTTTGCTTTTTGCTGTGACACACTGGTATCTATTGGTATAAATACGGAAGGTGTAATCCCTCCGCCTCCGTAAAGCGTATCACTGCAGGATGTCATGAATCTTTTTCCATTGAATAATTTAATGGAATCAGCAGATACCAGTTCTCCGCTGCTGAACCGCTCCCATAACTCATCCATATAAACTTTTTTGCCCTTTTCATAGGAACGCTGAATGCTTCTGCCCAAAGGAGTATAGTACCGTGCTACAGTAAGCCGCATAGCAGATCCGTCTCTCAATTCGTATTGCTCCTGCACCAGTCCTTTTCCAAAAGTCCGGCGGCCAATAATAGTTGCGCGGCACCAGTCCTGCAAAGCCCCTGCCAGTACTTCGCTGGCACTGGCTGATAATTCATCTACCAGCAATACTAGTTTCCCTTTTTCGAATAAACCCGGTCTTTTGCAACGGTATTCTCTTTTTTTGCTGTTTACTCCTTCAGTGTATACAATCAGTTTATCGCCATCCAGGAATTCATCGGCCATTTCAACGGCTTCATTCATAAAACCACCGCCATTCCCCCGCAGATCAAAAACCAGGTTTTGTAAACCCTGCTGCTGCAGTTTTTCCAATGACTGCATAAACTCTTCATAGCTTGTTTCTGTAAATTTTGAGAGTTTGATGTAGCCGGTAGTCTTATCGATCATATAAGAAGCATCAACAGACGGAACAGGTATTTTGCCCCTTGTAACAGTAAAAGTTTGCTGTTTGCCTGCTCTTATTACCTGTAAAAGAGCTTTGGAACCTTTCGGCCCCCTGATGAGGGCTTTGATCCCGTTTGTGGAGAAACCTTTCCGGGTAAGAGAGGAATCATTCACTTTAATGATCTTGTCCCCGATAAGTAAGCCGGCTTTGTCACTTGGGCCATCAGGAAAAACGTATACTACATTTACTGTATCACTGAAGATGTTGAATTCAACCCCAATGCCATCAAAATTGCCGGCAAGATCTTCATTTGCTTCCTGTAAATCTACAGGAGGCAAGTAAACTGAGTGAGGATCCAGCTCATTCATCATTTCCTGTATGGCACTACCTTCAAGGGAATCGATTTGGACAGAATCAACATACCGCATTTTTATCAGATCAAGTGCTTCCTGCAGGGTACTGCGGCTATTTTTAGAAAAGAGACTTCTGCCTGATCCTGAATGATTATTTAAGTTGAAGCCAAGGAACATTCCGATTATTAAAACAAGAGAGAAAATAAGCGGAAGCCAAACTTGCAATTTTTTATTTCCCATCGTAAACCTTTATTCAGTAATTTGACGCAAAATACTGGATTTGAACGTAACAGCAGTTGCTGCCAGTCCAATTCAACAAATCTTTATATGCCAGTTGTAAAATTGATCGCAGACAGTGGCGCCACCAAGGCCGAATGGTGTTTGTTGCAGAATGGCAAAAAGAAGACCCTCTTTACTCAAGGAATCAGTCCCTATTTTCTTAATACAGATCAAATAACCGGGTTATTGCTTAAAGAGCTTCAGCCAAAACTAAAGAATATAACAGTGGACGAAATATATTATTACGGAACCGGCTGTGCTAACCCTGTAAATGTGAAGTCAGTTAAGAAGGCGATCGGCAATGTTTTTAAAAAGACAAAGATTGAAGTAACCCATGACCTGATGGGTGCTGCCAGGGCTTTGTGTGGCAGAAGCAAGGGAATTGCCTGTATTTTGGGAACAGGCTCCAATTCTTGTTATTATGATGGAAAAAAGATAGTCAAGAATAGTCCGGGGCTTGGTTATGTGCTGGGTGATGAAGGGAGCGGCGCTTACCTGGGCAAAAAAGTGATACAATATTACTTGTATGGCACATTCGATGATGAGCTAAGGGGACGATTTGATCTTACCTACACGACCAATAAAGCAGAGATACTGGAAAATGTTTACAAGAAACCATTACCCAACCGCTACCTGGCAGGATTTGCAAAATTTCTGGCTGAAAACAGGAGGCATTATATGATCGAGAATATAATCGAAGATGGATTAAATGATTTTTTCTTCAATCATTTATGTAAATACAGGGAGACTTGGACGATGCCCGTTCATTTTGCCGGCAGTGTTGCATTTGGTTTTAAGGATGTGTTACAGCAACTTTGCAACAGTTATGAATTTGAGTTGGGCAGAGTGATGAAAAATCCGATGGAAGGGTTAATAGAATATCACAGTTAAAGAACGGATCTATGGCATTTCAAAAAATTACTGAGCAATCCAGCAATTACCGCCACCTGGAAAAAATGACAGTGGGGGAGTTGCTTACCAATATTAATAAAGAAGATCAGACAGTACCTGCAGCGGTAGAAAAAGCTATTCCCCAAATAGAAAAACTGGCGGAAGTGGCGGCGGATAAAATGCTGATGGGAGGCAGGATGTTTTACATAGGTGCCGGCACCAGCGGGAGATTGGGCATTGTAGATGCCAGTGAGTGCCCGCCGACGTATGGTGTTCCTTACGGGTTAGTGATAGGTATCATTGCAGGAGGAGAAAAAGCAATTACTACAGCTGTAGAATTTGCTGAAGACGACCGGGAACAGGGATGGAAAGACCTGCTCGAGCATAATGTGTCAGATAAAGATGTGGTGATTGGTATTGCAGCCAGCGGTACTACACCATATGTAATCGGCGCTTTGGAAGAATGCAGGAAAAGAGGAATTATTACCGGCAGCATTTCCTGTAACCCTGAGTCGCCGGTTAGTGCGGCGGCAGATTTCCCTATTGAAGTAGTAGTGGGGCCGGAGTTTGTAACAGGCAGTACAAGAATGAAGAGCGGCACAGCACAAAAACTGGTGCTGAATATGATCTCCACCACGGTAATGATACATCTTGGAAGGGTGGAGGACAATAAGATGGTTAATATGCAACTAACGAACGATAAGTTGGTTGACCGCGGTACAAAGATGCTGATGGAAAGAATAAAGATCCAGGATTATGAAATAGCTAAGGAATTATTACTAAAACATGGAAGTGTAAAGAAAGCGGCGGATTCATTTGCCCGATAATTTTATTTTTCGTCTTTGCAACGTATATTGTGCTCCATACAAAGACAGTGGTAGTTAATTTTAGACATATCGTTTCTTCTCCGGTGGTGAACTTCGCCACAACCACTATTACTACTACAACCCGTTAAGGGTTGTACATTTTCATATCAACACATGGGCATTTGCTGTAAGGAGACAGGAGTTACTTACATTCTTATATCACTTCATCATTCAAAATTCAGGTCATGCAGGTTTTAAAATTCGGCGGCACATCAGTTGCTAATGCAGAAAACATAAATAAAGTTATTTCAATTGTCAGTGAAGCATCCAAAAAAGAAAAAACCATTGTAGTGGTTTCAGCGCTGGGAGGTGTTACAGATCTGTTACTGGGTGCAGCAACATGGGCTGCAGAAGGTAATGAATCATACAAAGAAAAATTGGCGGTCATTGAGCAAAGGCACCTTGAGGCAGTCAAAACCCTGATTCCGGTAGCACAACAAAGCCAGTTATTGAGCCTGGTTAAAAAGGCATGTAATGAGATTGAAGATATCTGTAACGGTATCTTTCTTTTAAGAGAGCTGACACCAAGATCAAAAGACAGGATCGGCAGCTATGGCGAATGGTTATCGTCACAGATCATTACGGCTAAATTTAAATCTAATGGTTTGGATGCTGCGTGGAAAGATGCAAGAGAACTTATACTTACAAATTCATCCTTCACTGTTGCCGAAGTTGATTTTGGTACAACAAATTCGAGAATAAAGGATTTCTTTTCCAATCAAACAGCGCTGATCTGTATCCTGCCGGGTTTTATTGCTATGGACAAAGATGGCGTTACTACTACATTAGGAAGAGGTGGTTCAGATTTTACTGCTGCTATTATTGCAGCAGCAGTAAATGCGTCTGTATTGGAAATATGGACAGATGTAAGCGGAATGATGACAGCTGATCCAAGACTTACTACCAATGCCCGCATCATACCGCATATCTCATATCAGGAAGCAATGGAATTATCGCATTTCGGTGCTAAGGTTATCTATCCGCCCACTATTCAGCCGGTAATGGGTAAAGGCATTCCTGTCTGGATCAAAAATACTTTTGCACCTGCAGACCAGGGAACATTGATAGAATCTGCTTCTAAAAGGGATGGAGATATTGTAAGAGGCATCTCAAGTATCAATAGTATAGTATTGATAAGTTTGGAAGGAAGTGGTATGATTGGCATACCGGGTTTCTCGAAAAGATTATTTGAAGCACTCAGCAGTGAAAAAATAAATGTCATTCTGATTACGCAAAGCTCTTCTGAGCATTCAATCTGTGTGGGTATTGATGCCGCATCGGCAGGAAAAGCGAAACTGGCTGTTGATGCAGCGTTTGCCAATGAAATTGCCCTGGAAAAAGTGGAGCCGCTTCATATTGAAATGGATCTTTCTATTGTTGCACTGGTGGGAGAGAACATGAAGAGTCATCCGGGTATCAGTGGCCGTATGTTTAGTGCCATGGGCCGGAACGGAGTAAACGTAAGAGCCATTGCGCAAGGCTCTTCTGAAAAAAATATATCTGCTGTAATAGCAACCAAAGATGTCAGGAAGGCCATCAATGTACTTCATGAAGAGTTTTTTGAAACTACTTATAAGCAGGTGAACCTCTTTATTACAGGCACTGGCAATGTTGGTGCTAAATTATTGGGTCAGCTACAACAACAATTAGCATTCCTGCAACAACATTTGCATCTGCAGGTAAATGTTGCGGGATTGAGCAACAGCCGCAAGATGCTGATCAATGAAGATGGGATTGGACTGGGCAACTGGAAAGAAAAACTAAATGCAGGTGAAACAGCTAATCTGCAGGAATTTGTAAATGAAATTATCGGCCGCAATCTTCGTAATTCCATTTTTGTAGATATTACAGCCAGCGATAAAGTAGCTGCTGTGTATGACCAGTTGCTGCAAAAAAGCGTCTCGGTTGTAGCCTGCAACAAAGTGGCTGCATCATCAGTATTCAACAATTATAAAAAGCTGAAAGACCTGGCAAGAGAATTTAACTGCCAGTTTTTATTTGAGACAAATGTGGGTGCAGGGTTACCAATCATCGCTACATTAAATGACCTGATAAGCAGCGGGGATAATATACACAGGATGCAGGCAGTATTAAGCGGTACATTGAACTTTGTGTTTAATAACTATGATGGAACAAGGAAGTTTGCTGAAGTGGTCAGGCAGGCACAGGATGAAGGCTATACAGAACCTGACCCGAGGCTTGACCTGAGTGGCACAGATGTGATGAGAAAGATCATGATCCTGGCAAGGGAAACAGGGAAAAAAATAGAGATGGATGATATATCAAATAATTCCTTTATGCCGGAAGAATGTATGAAAGGTTCTGTCGAAGATTTTTATAAAGAGATGGAGAAGTACGAAAGTCATTTTCAAGGTTTGTTAAAGACAGCAAATGATAAGGGATGTAAATTGAAATTTGTGGCATCATTTGACAACGGCAAGGCATCAGTAGGATTACAGCATATAGATCCAAAGCATGATCTTTACCATTTATATGGGAAAGATAATGTGGTTCTTTTTTACACCGACCGGTACAAAGAACAGCCTATGGTAGTGAAGGGTGCAGGTGCAGGTGCTGAAGTTACGGCTAGCGGTGTATTTGCTGATATCATAAGGGCAAGCAAAAAATAAAAATGAAAAAAGTAAAAATCAAATCACCTGGCACTGTAGCAAACCTGGTTTGTGGCTTCGATATACTTGGACTTGCCCTGAATGAACCATCAGATATAATGGAACTGTCCTTGCTGGATGAACCGAAAGTAATTATTCATAACAGGGATAATTACAATCTGCCAACGGAAGCAGAGAAAAATGTGGCAGGTGTAGTATTGTTATCTGTAATGGAAAAAGCGGGAAAGCATATAGGATTTGAAATAACCATTGAGAAGCATATCAAACCGGGTAGCGGTATCGGTTCCAGTGCGGCGAGTGCAGCAGGAGCAGCTGTGGCAGCCAATCATTTACTGGGTAATATTTTTTCCATTGATGAGGTGGTACAGTTTGCGATGAATGGCGAGAAACTTGCGTCAGGCGTTAAGCATGCTGATAATATTGCTCCCTGTATTTTGGGTGGCGTCAGTCTTATCCGGGCTATTCATCCGTTGGATATAATTTCTATTCCGTCTCCCGATTTATTTGTAACTGTAATACATCCGCAAATAGAAGTGCGGACATCTGATGCCAGGCAAATACTGAAGCAACAGGTATTGCTGAAAGATGCTATCAGGCAATGGGGCAATATTGCAGGACTGGTAACAGGATTTATGAAGAATGATTTCGATTTGATAGGCCGTTCACTGGAAGATGTAATTATTGAACCTGTCAGGAGCATTCTTATTCCCGGGTTTGATGAAGTGAAAAGGAAATGTAAGGAAGCCGGGGCATTAGGAGGCGGAATATCAGGCTCAGGGCCTTCTGTTTTTATGCTGAGCAAAGATGAATCGACCGCAAAAGGCGTCGAACTGGTAATGAAAGATGTTTATAACCGGATAGGCATTGAGTATAACACTTATGTAACCACAATAAATAAGAAAGGCGTTGAAATACTATAGCACTAACAAACAATCATCACTTGTTTCATTCAAAGAGGCAACAATTAAAGGACAGGCCCCTGATAAAGGACTATATTTCCCCGAAACAATTCCGCATATTAATGCAGCATTTGTTAACAGCATAGGGGAGTTTTCCAATGAAGAAATAGCTTATAAAGTCATCAGTCCTTATGTTGGCAGTGAAATATCTGAAGAAAAGTTACGGCAGATTGTAAGTGAAACCGTGAATTTCCCTATTCCGTTGGTAAAAGTGAATGACAACATTTCATCACTCGAATTATTTCACGGACCTACATTAGCATTCAAGGATATTGGTGCCCGGTTTATGAGCCGCTGCCTCGGATATTTTGTTCAGGGTGACTCAAGAAAGGTTACAGTACTAGTAGCTACATCCGGTGACACAGGCGGAGCCGTGGCGAATGGTTTTTATGATGTGGAAGGAGTGGAAGTTGTGATTCTGTATCCTTCAGGCAAGGTAAGCCCGGTGCAGGAAAAACAACTGACTGCTTTAGGAAAAAACATACATGCCCTTGAAGTATTGGGAACATTTGATGATTGTCAGCAAATGGTAAAGCAGGCATTTGCGGATAAAGAATTAACTGAAAAGAAATTTCTTACTTCAGCAAATTCAATCAATGTTGCAAGGTGGCTGCCGCAGCAGTTCTATTACTTCTTTGCTTATAAACAATGGGCCGATAAAAATAACCCGCCTGTCATCTCTGTGCCCAGTGGCAATTTTGGAAATATTTGTGCAGGTATATTAGCCATGCAATCCGGCTTACCTGTAAAACATTTTATTGCTGCCTGTAATGTGAATGATATTTTGAGCGATTATTTGCAAACGCAGGAGTTAAAACCTAAACAGGCAGTAGCTACACTAAGCAATGCGATGGATGTGGGTAATCCCAGCAACTTTGTACGTATCCTCGAAATTTTTAACCATAAGTTCCCGGAACTGAAAAATAAATTATCGTCATATTCTGTCACTGATGATGAAACAATAGCTACTATCAAAGAAGTTTATGATCAACACAATTATTTATTGGACCCGCATGGGGCAGTTGGATATTTGGCATTGAAGTGCTACCTGGCTGACCATCCCGGTGAAAATGGAATTTTCCTAGAAACGGCACATCCGGTTAAGTTCCCGGGGGCAGTAGAAAAAATAACCGGGAAAACAATTGAAGCTCCCGATTCAGTACAGGCCATTATGCGAAGTGAGAAAATGAGCACACAAATAGAAGCAGAATATGAAGCGCTGAAAGATTTTTTAATGGCCTGATCATTTTCCCCTTTATTCTCCTGTCTTATCTTTGCAGGGAAGATTTCTTGATATATGCAGGATATTGAACCTTTTTATAACTGGCGGCATATTTATATCAGTGAGGAAGACCAGCGATCGCCCTTCTATGGCCGGACCTATTCTGAGTTTGAATTCTCCCAAACTGTTTACAATTATTATATCCATCCGCAATGGGATGATTTTGGCAGCCGCACACTTTACCTGAAGATATTGCTGGCAGACTACGACGAAAAATATGCAGTAATAGAATTGATAGGAGAGTGGAATGATGCGATTGAAAACGACATTATGGAACTGAAAAGGGAAGTGTTGGAGAAATTCATGTATGAAGGGATATATAAGTTCATTCTGATCGGCGAGAATGTACTGAACTATCATAGTGATGGTAAAGATTATTACGAAGAATTGTATGAAGAAGTAACTGATGAAAACGGATGGATAGTTTGTTTAAACATGCCTGAACAAACCCAGTATGACTTTAAACATGCCCACCTGAACAGGTTTGTAGAACTAATGGACCTGGAAAACTGGAGAACTTACAAGCCTTTTCATTTGTTTAAGAAGATCGATAATGAGCTGTCGGCAAGGCTCACTAATTAAATACGCAGGTTTTCAGCTCCTGATTATTGTCATTTAAATCTTTTGTCATTTTTTGGTCATCGGTTGTTATTTTTGCAGAAATCTGAATTCTCCTTCTAAGAACAACGCTTATGAAATGGTCTGAAATGTTCACTTCCTCGGTTGGTAAAAAGTGGGTAATGGCGCTGACGGGTTTGTTTCTGATAATTTTCCTTATTGTTCATGCCGGTATCAATGCCTGTATCTGGGCCAATGATGGCGGGGTAATGTTTAACAAAGCTGCTCATTTTATGGGGAGTACTGTTGTTATTCGTATTGCTGAGATTGGATTATTTCTCGGTATTTTTTTGCATATAATACAAGGCTATATGCTTGAAATGCAGAACCGCAGCAAGAGAAAACTGGGTTATGCAGTACCAATGGGAAATAAAGGAAGCAAATGGTATAGCCGCAGTATGGCTTTGCTGGGAACTATCCTGCTGATGTTTTTTATTTTGCATTGGTGGCATTTTTGGGTGCCTGCCCGTTTTATCGGACATGAAGAGCTGACTGAAATAGATATAAACGGAGTGCATATGCATAATATGTATAACCTTATGCAATACACCTTCCAGCAAGCCTGGGTTGTTATTGTGTATGTACTTGCTTGTATTTCCTTATGCTGGCACCTGATTCATGGCTTTCAAAGTGCTTTCAGAACAGTGGGTGTAAGCAATTCGAAGTATTTAACAACAATAACTAATGTGGGTATCGGTTATGCAATCATCATTTCACTGGCTTTTGCGATGATGCCGGTAAGCATGTATTTAGGATGGGTGTAGCGCTGAAGAACAAAACAAAAAAATTGGCAAATTATCTCATTATCAAATTATCGAATTGATATGTTAGATTCAAAAATTCCTTCCGGGCCTTTAGAACAGAAATGGACAGATTATAAAGGGCATGTGAAACTGGTGAACCCGGCTAATAAACGTAAACTGGAGGTGATTGTGGTAGGTACCGGTCTTGCCGGAGCTTCAGCAGCTGCATCACTGGGTGAGTTGGGGTATAAAGTAAAAGCATTTTGCTTCCAGGATTCTCCAAGAAGAGCACACTCCATTGCTGCGCAGGGAGGTATCAATGCTGCTAAAAATTATCAGAATGACGGAGATTCAATCTTTCGTTTATTTTATGATACGGTGAAAGGAGGCGACTACCGTGCAAGAGAATCGAATGTGCACCGGTTGGCAGAAGTAAGTGTAAATATTATTGACCAGTGTGTGGCACAGGGTGTTCCCTTTGCAAGAGATTATGGTGGACTTTTAAATAATCGCTCTTTTGGCGGTACACAAGTAAAAAGAACATTTTATGCAGCAGGTCAAACCGGTCAGCAATTATTGATTGGTGCTTACCAGGCCCTGGAAAGACAGGTGGCATTGGGAAATGTAAAAATGTATTCCCGTCATGAAATGCTGGATGTAGTGATCATCGACGGCAAGGCGAGAGGGATCATTTGCCGTAACCTGGTAACAGGTGAACTGGAAAAACACTTTGGTCATGCAGTGATACTTTGCACAGGAGGATATGGAAATGTCTTCTATCTTTCTACCAATGCGATGGGAAGTAATGTTACTGCTGCATGGAAGGCACATAAGAAAGGAGCTTTCTTTGGTAATCCCTGCTTCACGCAAATTCACCCCACCTGCATCCCGGTAAGTGGTGACCATCAAAGTAAGCTGACCCTGATGTCTGAGTCATTAAGGAATGATGGACGTATCTGGGTGCCGAAACAAAAAGGCGATAAACGTAAAGCAAACGATATTCCGGAAGAAGAAAGAGATTATTACCTGGAAAGAAGATACCCGGCATTTGGCAATCTGGTTCCCCGTGATGTGGCTTCAAGAGCTGCTAAAGAAAGATGTGATGCCGGATATGGAGTAGGTACAACAGGACAAGCGGTTTATCTTGATTTTAAGTATAACCTGATAAATAAATACGGAAGAGCTGAAGCTAATAAACTCGGGATTGATAATCCCGATGCTGAAACACTCATTCGCCTGGGTAAAGAAGTGGTGAAGGAAGAATACGGTAACCTGTTTGACATGTATGAAAAGATTACCGGCGAAAATCCATATGAAGTACCAATGAGGATCTATCCGGCAGTACACTACACTATGGGTGGACTATGGGTGGATTACGAGCTAATGACTAATGTAAAAGGCCTTTACTGTTTGGGTGAAGCTAATTTCAGTGACCATGGAGCTAACCGTTTGGGCGCATCTGCTTTGATGCAGGGCCTTGCTGATGGTTATTATGTAATTCCTTATACAATTGGAAATTATCTCGCAGATGAAATTGCCACCAAGCCAATTCCTACTGACCATCCTGCATTTGTAGAAATGGAGAAACAAGTGGCTGACAGGATAGGTGTATTAATGAATATTAAAGGAAAGCAAACTGTCGAAAGTTTCCATAAGCGTCTGGGCAAAATAATGTGGGAGAAATGTGGTATGGCCCGTAACGAGCAAGGTCTGAAAGAGGCTATTGTAGAAATTCAGCAATTGAAGAAAGAATTCTGGAGTGATGTAAAAATTCCCGGAAGTATTAATGAAATGAACCCTGAATTGGACAAGGCTGGCCGTGTAGCTGACTTTATTGAACTAGGTGAGTTGATGTGTAAAGATGCATTGAACAGAAATGAAAGCTGTGGTGGTCATTTCCGTGAGGAAAGCCAGACAGAAGAAGGTGAGGCGAAGAGGGATGATGCCAATTACTCATATGTAGCGACATGGGAATACAAAGGAGAAAGTAATTGGGAATTACATAAAGAGAGCCTGGAGTTTGAAGTGGCGAAACCAACACAACGTTCTTATAAGTAAATGAAACAATTTGGTAATTCGACAATTTGCCAATGCAGATTCAATCTGAAAATATTATTCTTAGGAAAACGATTGAATTTTCATTACTTGCAATTGAGTATGTTGAGTTACTTGAAAGCCATAGAAAATATGTTATTGCAAGGCAATTATTAAGGTCCGCTACTTCAATAGGCGCAAATGTACATGAAGCCCAGAATGCTGAAAGTAAAGCTGACTTTATCCATAAGTTCAAAATTGCGGCAAAAGAAGTTGAAGAAACAAAGTATTGGCTGGTATTATGTAATGAGTCAAAATTGTATCCTGATTGCAGGCAGTTGGTTGATAAATTACATGAAATTGATAAAATTATTACGAAAATAATATCGACAAGTAAGGCTGGATAATTGCCGAATTGCCGAATTGACAAATTGATTAATTATGGAGCAATATTCAATGAATCTTAC
>JAEUVO010000087.1 GCA_016786885.1 Chitinophagaceae bacterium
GACAAGATATTCGAAGATTATGTGCCTCCGCATAAAAACCTTGGCGCTTTGTTTATCAAGGCCTATACAAAAGCAATGGGAAATACTGGGGAAAATCAATAAACGGTAATTGCTTCTGTTAGCTTCTGTCTAAATTTGCTCTTTCTTCAATCTTTTATTTTGTCAACACCAAAGAAAGCTTTTTTTGATTTTGCTTTATTGAGAAGGGTATTTGGCTATGCATCACCATACAAGAAAAAATTCTATTTATCTGTTGTTCTTGCCCTCCTTCTTGCCATTATCACCCCGGTAAGGCCAATGTTGATACAGTTCACAGTCAACGAATATATTACTAATGAAATGGCCCGGATGCTGATCAATATTACGTTGATACAGATCGGGCTTATCCTGGTGGAAACAATTATGCGGTTCTTCTTTTCTTTTACTACAGCTGAATTAGGACAGTCTGTAGTAAAAGATATGAGAGTGGCTACCTATAAAAAGATAATGAACCTAAACCTGTCTCAGTTTGACAGGACACCCATCGGCACTCTTACTACCAGGACGATCAATGATATTGAGTCCATCAATGATATTTTTTCTGATGGTCTTGTTCCGATTATTGCTGACCTGCTTTCTATTCTATGTGTATTAGTCTTTATGTTCTGGACAGACTGGCAGTTAACCTTAATAGCACTGATACCATTTCCCATAATGATCATTGGCACTTATTACTTCAAGGAAAGTATCAATCGTTCTTTTCACAAAGTAAGAAATGCAGTGGCTGCCTTAAATGCATTTGTACAGGAGCACCTTACCGGCATGTCGGTGGTACAGGCCTTTGCTGCGGAAGGAAGAGAATTTGAAAAATTCAAAAAAATAAACAAAGAACATCGCAATGCCAATATTAAAGCCATTTTTGCTTATTCTGTTTTTTTCCCACTCGTAGAGATAGTGCTGGCTCTATCTATAGGGTTAGTAGTCTGGTGGACATCCAAAGAGGCATTGAACCTGCATCAAAGCCAGCAGGGTACCGTTATTTCGTTTATACTTTGTCTCAATTTATTATTCCGGCCGCTACGGGTTATTGCCGATAAATTCAATGTGTTGCAAATGGGCATCATTGCGAGTGAAAGAGTTTTTAAGGTATTAGACAATGAAGATTTCACAGCTCCCGATCCAGTCAATGCTTATGCCCCGGCTATTGTAAGAGGGAAGATCGATTTCGAAAACGTTGTTTTTGAATATAATCCTGGCAATCCCGTGCTGAAGAATGTTTCTTTCAGTGTTAATCCGGGAGAAACGATTGCAATCGTAGGCCATACCGGGAGTGGAAAAACAACGATTATCAGTCTGCTGAACCGGCTATATCATATAAAAAGCGGGAGTATTAAACTGGATGATGTGAATATTGAACAATTCGAACTGGAAATTTTGCGGAAAAATATTGGGGTGGTGCTACAAGATGTGTTCTTGTTCTCGGGTTCTGTTATTGACAATATAACATTAAGAAATCCGGAAATTTCTAAAGAAAAAGTGATTGAAGCGGCACGGTTAATTGAAATGCATGATTTCATTTTGCGGCTGCCAGGTGAGTATGATTATAATGTGATGGAGAGAGGCGCCACCTTATCACTTGGACAGCGTCAGTTGTTATCATTTATCCGTGCCATGCTGTACAATCCTTCTGTTCTTATTCTTGATGAAGCCACTTCATCAGTGGATACGGAAAGTGAACAGCTTATTCAACATGCAATCGACACTTTAATTAAAGGACGAACCTCTATTGTAATAGCCCATAGACTTTCCACCATCCGGAAGGCTAATAAGATAATAGTGCTGGACAAAGGAGAGGTAAAAGAAGCAGGTTCTCACGAAGAATTGCTTGAGAAAGGTGGCTATTATGCCAGGCTTCATGAAATGCAGTTTGAGAGTAACTATTCTTAATGATATTTTTCAGCCTACTTCTTTGATAATCAGTACCTATTCGAAGTACTTTCTACAAGTTTATTTTATAAAATTCATTTTCCCTCATTTCTTTAAATTCCTTTGAATCAGGGTTCATTTTTGGCCACACCCCCTTATCTTTGCGCCAAATTTCGGAACAGGTATGTCCATTCAGCGTTTCAAATCCTTTACTGTAGCGGTTTTCAGCGTATTTTTTATATTATTTTCCTTGCCGATTATGGCTCAGGATCATGAAGCTGATACTGCCCACAAGCAAACTCAACATAAAGAGGCTGCCCACGACAAAAAAAAGGACGGATTTAATGCTGCTGAAGTGATTTTTGGCCACGTTTTAAATGGCCATGAGTTCCATTTCATGGATATCAACGGCAAACCTGTTTCTATCCCGCTTCCTGTAATACTATACTCACCGGAAAGAGGCCTTACCAGCTTTATGTCTTCCAAATTTGAGCATGGGCATAATAATCATAATGGCTATGCCATGCTGACGGAACATTCCATTCAGGAAATGGGATTGGATGCCAAGAAATATGCAGCAGGTGATATTGTACCGGTGGATGCCAATGGCAAATTTGACGCTTCCGTAAAAGTGTACGATCTGTCAATGACACGTAATGTGGTGCAGATGCTGCTGGCGCTAATCATCTTTGTATGGATAATGCTCAGGATTGCCAAGCGATACAAAAGCGGAGTGGGTGTTACTTCAGCGCCGAAAGGTTCACAAAGCTTGCTGGAGCCAGTAATCACTTTCGTAAGAGATGAGGTAGCCAAGCCCAATCTTGGTCATAAGTATGAAAAATATTTACCTTATCTGCTCACCGTTTTCTTTTTTATTCTGATCAATAACATATTTGGTTTAATTCCTGGCTCTGCGAACGTAACAGGTAATATTGCCTTTACTGTAGTATTGGGTTTGATCTCTTTTGTAGTAATACTTTTCAGTTCGAATAAGCATTACTGGGGGCATATTTTCAATCCTCCCGGAGTGCCACTGGGTGTTAAATTTATCCTGGTACCGGTGGAGTTTCTGAGTGTGTTCATAAAGCCATTTGCCTTGATCATTCGTCTTTTCGCCAACATGGTGGCGGGACACATTATCATTATTTGTTTGATTTCGCTGATATTCATCTTCGGACAATTAAGCCCGATTGCCGGTTGGGGTGCCTCTCCGCTGTCAATTGGTTTTACTGTCTTTATATACCTGATCGAAGTACTGGTGGCTTTCTTACAGGCCTTCATCTTTACGATGCTGACAGCAGTATTTATTGGCCAGGCATTAGAAGGAGAACATCATGATGAGGCTCATGCGGCTCATCACTAAGCCCTAAACCCCTAAAGGGGCTTTAAAGGCTAAGCGATGAAATTGTATTTGGTTTTTTGAAATTGACTTATAATAAGTTTTTTATTTTTTAACTATCAATAATAACAACAAACATGGATTTACTGAATGTAATTCTGTTGGAAGCCACAGCTAATGCAGGTGGTGCAATTGGTGCAGGTTTGGCTGCTATCGGTGCCGGTATCGGTATCGGTCAGATTGGTAAAGGCGCTGTAGAAGCGATTGCCCGTCAGCCGGAAGCATCTAATGACATCCGCGGAAACATGATCCTTACAGCGGCCCTGGTTGAAGGTGCTGCACTGTTTGCGATCATCGTAGGCTTCCTTGCAATGGTATTATAATATCGTTGCTACAAAAATTTACTGCATCTGATGCACAGGGCGGAGGATGCAGTATTTAAATCTGAAACAAGAAACTGAAATAGACAATGAAACTTCTTACTCCCGAATTTGGTTTGCTCATCTGGACCTTGCTGGCCTTTTTGATCGTATTCTTTATTTTAAAGAAGCTGGCATGGCCTGCCATTATCAAAGGTCTTCGTGACCGTGAAAATAGTATTGCTGATTCACTGGCAACTGCTCAAAAGGTGAAAGAAGAAATGGCGTTGATGAAAAGCGAGAATGAAGCATTACTGGCTAAGGCCCGTGAAGAAAGAGCTCAACTGCTGAAAGAAGCAAGGGAGACAAAAGATAAGATCATCAATGAAGCAAAGGAGCAGGCCAAAACAGAAGCAAACAAGATCGTTACAGAAGCGCAGGCTGCTATCAATGCACAGAAAATGGCAGCATTAACAGAAGTGAAGAACCAGGTAGGTAAGCTGGTGATTGAAGTAAGTGAGAAAGTGTTGAGAAAAGAGTTAGGAAATAAAGATGCCCAGGAAGCTCATATTAAAGGGCTTGTTCAGGAAGTAAAGTTGAACTAATTAATGAATTGAAATGCCGAATCCACGTTTAGCATCCAGGTACTCGAAATCACTGATCGGTCTTGCACTTGAGAAAGGCCAGTTGGAAACTGTTTTTGCAGATATGCAATGGTTGCAGGCTGTTTGTAAAAGCAACCGTGATTTTGTAAATGTGCTACGCAGTCCTGTTATTAAGAATGATGTTAAAAGAAAGATAGTTGAGGCTGTCACTACCGGGAAAATTAGTGAGCTTACTGCCGGGTTTAATCGCCTGCTCATATTAAAAAACAGGGAGAATTTTTTGCCTGAGATCATTACTGCTTTCATTGCTGCTTATAAAGAACATAAAAATATTCAGACAATAAAGCTAACTACAGCTACGCCAGTTAGTGATGCCATGAAGAATGCTATTGTGGAACAAGTGAAAAAATCTGCCGGCTTTCAAAATGTAGAACTGGAAGAAAAAACAGATGAGAGTCTTATTGGCGGATTTGTGTTACAGATCGGCGACAAACTGGTTGATGCCAGTGTGGCGTATGACCTGAAGGCTATTGCCAAGCAATTTGAGAATAACGATTTTATTTACAGAATCAGATAATTTATAAAAGATAAAAAGAGATATATGCCAGAGATTAAACCAGATGAGATAAGTGCTATACTGCGTCAGCAGTTGAGCAACTTTAACGCCAGTGCCGACCTGGAAGAAGTTGGAACAGTTTTACAAATCGGTGATGGAATTGCCCGTGTATATGGATTGGGTAATGTCCGTTATGGTGAACTGGTGGAGTTCGAAAATGGTGTTCGTGCCATTGCATTAAACCTGGAAGAAGATAATGTGGGTGTGGTATTAATGGGAGAAACGGGTGGAATACAGGAAGGAGCTAAAGTAAAACGTACCGGTCAGATCGCCTCTATTAAGGTAGGCGAAGGAATGGTAGGTCGTGTGGTAAATACGCTGGGTAATCCTATTGATGGTAAAGGCCCGCTTACGGGTGATCTATATGAGATGCCCCTGGAAAGAAAAGCTCCGGGTGTTATCTTCCGTGAACCGGTAAAAGAACCTTTGCAAACTGGTATCAAAGCGATTGATGCGATGATCCCTATTGGTCGTGGTCAAAGAGAATTGGTTATTGGTGACCGCCAGACTGGTAAGACTGCCATTTGTGTTGACACTATTATCAATCAAAAAGAATTTTACAAAGCAGGTAAGCCTGTTTATTGTATATATGTTGCTATCGGTCAAAAAGCATCAACTATCGCTGGTGTAATGAAAACATTGCAGGATAATGGTGCTATGGATTACACTATCATAGTGGCGGCTTCTGCCTCTGATCCTGCTCCATTGCAGTTCTATGCGCCATTTGCCGGTGCAGCTATCGGAGAATTTTTCCGTGATACCGGTCGCCCTGCATTGATCATTTATGATGATCTCTCTAAACAAGCTGTGGCCTATCGTGAAGTTTCTTTGTTGCTTCGTCGTCCTCCGGGCCGTGAAGCTTATCCCGGTGATGTATTCTACCTGCATAGCCGTTTACTGGAAAGAGCTGCTAAAGTTATCAGCGATGATAATGTGGCAAAGAATATGAATGATGTTCCCGAGAGTATCCGTCACCTGATCAAAGGAGGAGGTTCATTGACTGCATTACCAATTATTGAAACACAGGCTGGTGACGTATCAGCCTACATTCCAACAAACGTAATTTCCATTACTGACGGACAGATATTTCTGGAAACAAATCTGTTCTTATCGGGTATTCGTCCGGCCATCAACGTTGGTATCTCTGTTAGCCGTGTGGGTGGTAATGCGCAGATCAAATCGATGAAGAAAGTAGCCGGTACGTTGAAACTGGACCAGGCATTATATCGTGAGTTGGAGGCCTTCTCTAAATTTGGCGGTGATCTTGATGCAGCTACCAAGAATGTAATTGACAAAGGTGCCCGTAACGTGGAGGTGCTGAAGCAACCACAATACTCTCCTTTCCCTGTAGAAAAACAGGTGGCTATCATTTATCTTGGTACAAACGGATTATTGAAAGATGTGTCCGTTAAAAGGGTAAAAGAATTTGAAGAACATTTCTTAATGGAAATGGAAAACAAATTGCCCGATGTTCTGGCTGAGTTTAAAAAAGGAAATTTGCCTGAGGAAGGTATTAAGAAGATGGTGGAATTGGCGAATGGATTGATCCCTTCTTATAAATAACATAGAATAGTAGTTAATATTTAAAAATCCTGCTTTAGTGCAGGATTTTTACTTTTGTAAAACCATTGACCTTGACTGCTTTAAACCTCAGAGCAACAAGGAAACATGTATAAAGCACTTATTGTTGATGACAACAAAGTAGCCCGATTGATGCTGAGCGAAATGCTCCGCAAGATCGATACTATTGAATTAGCTGATGAATTTGAAGATGCCCCATCTGCAATTTCAAGGCTGAAAAAAAATGATATTGATATACTTTTCCTGGATGTAGAAATGCCGGGCATGACGGGGCTTGAGTTGTTGAAGGTCCTGCCTGACAAGCCGCTTACGATATTGGTAACTGCTCAGCCCGGTTATGCTGTTGAGGCATTTGAGCTAAATGTAGTGGATTACCTGGTGAAACCCTTTGCGGTGGCCAGAATTATTCTTGCCGTAGAAAGAGCTGTTGAATTACTGGAAGTGAAGAATTCGAAAATTAACCGGGTTGAGAATGATCATATATTTATCCGTGATGGCAAAGCAATCAGGAAAATCTTATTGCAGCATATTCTCTGGCTGGAGGCCAAAGGTGATTATGTTAAGATCGTGACGCAACAAGGAAATTTTGTTATTCATGCCACACTAAGGAACCTCGAAGAAAAATTATCTGTTAATGAATTTGTACGGATACACAGGGGATACATTATCCCCATTACTAAGATTGACTATATTGAAGATGGGGTAGCTTATATACAGGGGACGCCTTTGCCAGTATCGGAGAATTATCGGAATGAATTACTGAGAAATCTAAGATTATTATAATCCTTGCAATCTGAAATTAGCCACTATGAAGTTTCGTGTAGCATATTTGTTCTGGATACTAATACTTGCCTCCGGATTAATGATTCTGGTGGTTGCCACGCAAATGCTTACAACAAGAAATATAAGCGGGTTACAAAAAGGCAATAAGGAGGCGGCTATAACATTTTCAATAAATAACAGATTGCAGGAACTTGTCAACCTGAGCTTCGAATTAGAGTCAAAACTTCTAAGACAAAGCTCTGGTTATATAAACCGTCAATCAATAGAAGATTCGTTGACCATGCTTGGGTACAATGCGTCAATATTGCAGGATATTAATCTTAATGAAGAAGCAGTAAACAGGTTTAAAAAGCTGAACAATTTTATTAATCAGCAAATTGAAATAAGCCTGAATGTGATGGGAGAGAAAGATTTGTCTGACAAAAAGAGTGTTGAATCGTTGAGGAGTTTACATATTGCTGATAGCATTTATGGTATTGCTTTGTCAATCCAAAAATACCTGGAAAAGGACCTTGAAAAAACTCTCGGGAATAATACAAAAACCTCGGGCCGGCTTTCTTCATATAATAAGATACTTGCCATAATTGCCATTACAGCAATACTTATACTGGGTACTATTATCATCAATCGTCATTTAAGACAGGTTCAATTGATTAAGGACCTTGAAAAGGCAACAGTTGCAGCACGAAAATCAGCCCTGATCAAGGATCAGTTTCTTGCAAATATGAGCCACGAGATCCGCACGCCGTTAAATGCTATAAGTGGTTTTAGCAGGTTGCTTTCTCAAACACCTCTTAGTGGTGAGCAACAACAATACTCTGCTATTATCAATGATGCCAGCGGAAACCTCATGCACATTGTAAATGATATTCTCGATATTTCAAAAATTGAGGCGGGTAAATTAAAGATCGAGCAAAAGGAATTTAACCTTCGGAGGGTTATACAAATGGTGGAGTATATGTTTCTAAGTGCTGCTGCAGAAAAAGACCTGCAATTTTCCCAACAAGTTGAAGAGGATGTACCTGGTGTATTAAAAGGAGACCCTGAGAGACTTTCACAGGTGCTAATAAATCTCATTAGCAATGCAATAAAATTTACACGGCAAGGATATGTGAATATTGCGGTCAGCTTACATAAGGAAATGAACGAAAATGTGTGGATTAAGTTTTGCGTTGAGGATTCCGGTATTGGTATTCCAAAAGATAAGCAGGAGAGAATTTTTCAAAGATTTGAGCAGCTTAATTTGGATAACGAGCAAATTACACACGGCACCGGGCTAGGGCTTAGTATTGTTAAAAACCTTATAACCCAAATGGGAGGGCAGATAACATTATCAAGTGAGTTAGGTATAGGGGCTGAATTTATTGTGATACTTCCATTTCAGAAAATCTCAGCTTTCAGTAAGGATGAAAACAATGGCAGAAATAATGAAACACCTTCCTATCACTATGCAGGGGCTAAAGTATTAGTAGTTGAGGATAACAAAGTGAATCAATTATTACTTAAGCACACATTAACAACTTTCGGAATTCTGGTGGATATTGCGGCGGATGGTCAGGAGGCTGTTCAGGCAATTGAAAGAAAACAGTATGACCTGATACTGCTGGATATACAAATGCCCGTAATGGATGGCTATACCACCATGAATTTAATACGTTCTGCAGGATTCCCCAAATCACCAGTTGTTGCAATGACGGCCTACGCCATGCCGGGAGAAAGAGAGAAATGTTTACAAGCCGGAATGGAGGATTACCTGGCAAAACCAGTTGATTTCAAGCAATTGGTGAATATTCTTGAAGTATATCTTAAGAATAAGCAGACAGAAATAAAGACAATGTCGGCTTTGATTCGTAACAACGATTTCCTTTTGCAATTAGCCGGAGGCGATAGAAGCATGACGGTGCGAATTCTGGAAGAGATTAAGCAGGAAATTCCGAATACTGTTTTGAAATTGAAGGAATTGAAGGAGTACAAGGACAATAGTGGATTAAGTGCAATATGTCATCATATGGTTTCTACTTTTTCACCATTAGGTGATGACACAAGTATTATGAGACAACTTCAGCAGTTAGAAAATACAAAACAGGATATCCATAATTGGGATAAAAGTCTGTTAATCGACAAACTTGTAAAAGAACTAACTGACCTTGAGAATGAACTAAAGGAGCCTGTTGAAGGAAACGTCCTGGATTGATGGCCGGTAAACGATAAAAGAGGCATGCTAAAAAGGATACGACTATATGTTGTTTTATGGACCATTGCAGTTATTGCAGTTGTATTTATGATGGCTGATGGGAAATATGTAAGTATTAATGAAAAGAATCTATTCAGAAATTCAGGTGTTGAATCAGGTGTTCTGTCAAGCGAAACAATAAATGAGTTATTATTATCGGCTAACGAATTAAGCATTTCAGAAAAAAAATCTTTTATTAACCTTTATCTGAAATCCGGAAGCAACCCTGAAGGAAATGATAATGAAAATGAAACGAGGGAGCAGATATATCAAAGAATATTTCAACGAAAAATTAATAAACTACAACAAAAAAGCAGGCAAGAAGACTTTTCCATTAAACCTATACCTAAATAAAATTATATGAAGTATATTATTAGTTTGCAGATCATATTTAGCCTGTTGGCTACATCTTGCGGAGTTCAAAGAAAATTGGAAGACACCCGTAAGGCTATAACTATCATCAAAGCGGGGCAGGAAAAGGAAACCGCTAAGTTAAACTCGGTGAATGATTTTTCAGTTGCAAAACTTAACGAAGGGAAAATCGAGAAAAATATAAAACACCTGATCGATAAACGGCTTGACAGGTATAATGAAAGGTTAGATTCTTCAGCTAAAGTGGTACTTACACTGGAATCATTAATGCAAAACAAAAAGGATTTCAGAAAAGGGTATAAAAAAATTGTGTTGCCTGTACTGGATTCCCTTCGAAGGGAGAATTCTTTATATGATGACAGGCTTACAATTTATATGATGATTGAAGATGGATTGAATATTGCGGATTATCATCTCTTTGATCTGGCAGCATTTTTTGGGCCTGGAAGGCATATCATTCCGGATGATAAAGTTGAATTTGCTCAGGAATCATTTGCACCAATCGTTGACTCACTGATAAAATTCTCAAATAAATACAGTACAAAATCAAGGACCGGATCATTGCTGATCCTTGGCTTTGCAGATGGGACAGGCTTCTCTGAGGGACCGCTTTATGATACGCTGAAGGCCCTGATAGGAAAGCCAGAGGTGACTAAAGAAGAGCTAAACCTAAAACTATCCGAGTTGCGGGCGGGAGAATTGATCAAGCATCTTGAACAAATTTATCATCAGAAGAAGCAACAATTTCCTGATACAAAAAACTTCAGTGTAGAATACATCGGCCAAGGAAAAGGAGAAGAATATCCTTTACCTACAATAAAGGACTATATGACAGAGGATGCTCGTCGCAGAATCGTACTTTGTTATTGGATCGTCTTGCCTGATTGATTTCTTTCTCCTTTTAACTATCTCAGGATCAGCTTCATCGTTTTCTTAGCCTGTTTTATCGAAAGAAATCTGCTGCGATCTGTCTTTGACGTTATTTTGCCTCGCTTTGAGGTAAAACAGGCGACGGGGGAGGGTACAATAATTTAGGTTAATGGTTGGTCGATATGGCCGCTCTCCCCTCGTTTGCCTGCTATCAAACCATACTAAAAGATTTAAAAGTTGAGTTTTTAACCGATACCGTGAATGGAAAGTTGTAAAAACCCTGAACCCTTCAGGGTTTTTTATTTTAAGTGATTGATTATCAAACGCAGTAGTAAAAATACTACATAAATTACGGTATTTTTTACGAAAAAATCCTCGATAAACTTGCAAGTAAAAAAACTGCGTATTATGTTTGTTCTCGAATCGAACGAATCCTAAGAAAACAACGAAATCCGACCACTGAAACTAACTACTCTGATCAAGGGATAATACTCCCAAAAGTTTCAAATCTTACATATCGGGTTTCATTGCAATCTGAGGGACGAGTTCAACAACCGTACTAACTTAATCTTTACCTCAAATTGAAAACGATGAAAACAATTGTACCCTTAAAGCAAAGCCTTGTGAAGTTTGTGTTGCTGATTGCTGTGATAGCTTCAGGTGTACTAACCCAGGCTCAATCTCTTCCCGTTTTATCTGAAGGATTAAAATTTGAAAGCTTTCAACATATTTCAGGAACAGACTTGGAAGTTGGAGCCGTTTACCGTTTTGCCAGCGTAACAACTAATGTTGATGCCCTGGTTAAAATTGATAGTTTGGTGAATGGTGCCAAAGTAAATAAGATTGATGATAATAGTAATGGCTTGGGTTATAAAGCTGCCTTGCAACCTGCCGTTAAATCAGGAAATGTTATTGGAAATTCATACGCTGTATTTTCAATTCTGTTTGTTCAAAAGGATACTACCATACCTGTTACACTTCAGTCTGTGAATGCAACAGCTCTTGACCTGGATGGCAATAGTACACTTAAAGAGTTTGTTGAGATAGGTTATGGTACTGGTGCTACTATGTCTTACTGGATGGGAACACCAGATATTCTTGTTTCACAACTTCTAAGTGGTGCTTATTATGCCAGGAACATACTTGGTATCGAAAGAAATGGGATTGATACTGCTTCACTGGCCAATATGTTTACAGCTACAAAGACTGATGTATCTTCTTTTGTTCTTAAGTACGGAACGAGTACAACAAACCCGACCGGCTCTACCAGGCAGTTTAGCCTGTATATGAAAGGATTTGCTTATCCTCCATCTATATTGCCTGTAAGCCTTACTGCTTTTTCTGCTTCATTAAATAATAATAAAGTTGATCTGAAATGGACAACTGCTTCTGAAGTTAACGTAAGTCATTTTGTGGTGGAAAAAAGCACAGATGGTTCTAACTATACTGATGCAGGCATGGTTTTCTCTTACGGGAGTGCTTTTGAAACAGCTAATTATACTCTCACAGATAATATTGCAAATGACCAAAGCAAAGTGATTTATTACCGGCTTCGCTCTGTTGATATTGATGGTAAAAGTCAGTTGTCTGCAACCCGTATCATAAGAATTGACAGCAAGGAAAGCAATAATATCACTATACTCACTTATCCTAACCCGGTAAGCAACGAGCTTCGTATTACGGTGCCTGCAAACTGGCAAAATAAGAAGGTAGTGTATGAATTGTTTAATGCCAATGGTCAGATCGCCAAAAGAAATGAAACTGCTAGCAGCAGCCAGACAGAAACCATTAATGTAATTAACCTGGCACCCGGCTTCTATATAGTAAGAGTAAGCTGTGAAGGCCAAGTAGCTCAGCAGAAGGTAGTTAAACACTAAAAATAATTTTTTATAGGGGTTCCAGCCGCCTTACCTTATGGTGAGGCGGTTCTTTTTAAAATAATTTGGTTTATATTATAAACTACTTTACATTTGTTTTCCAAACCGTGAATTATGGGAGAGTTTAAAAAATTATATACCATTATAGTAAGCACTTTTCTGTTGCAAGCAGTAACTGCCCAGGTAACAATCAAAGGTGTTGTAAAGGACAATAAAAATAATCCTGTGGCTGGGGCCAGCATAGCTATCAAAGACAGCTACGATGGAGCTACTTCTGATTCTCTTGGCCGGTATAGTTTCAAAACATTTGAAAAAGGAACGCAACTGCTGGTAGTTTCAAATATCGGATTTAAGTCTTTTGAACAGCAGGTTAAGCTGGAATCAGGGGTATTAACGATAGATGTGGTATTGAAACAAGAAGTCACAGAATTGACTGCTGTGGTACTCTCGGCAGGCACTTTTGAAGCCAGTGACCGCAAAAGAGCTGCAGCGGTTCTGGATCCTATTGATATTGTGACAACCGCCAGTGCAAACGGAGATATTACACAAGCATTGAAAACATTACCGGGAGCACAACAGGTAGGTGAGAGTGAAGGATTATATGTCAGAGGAGGTACAGCTGCAGAAACGAAAACTTTTATTGACGGCACACTGGTAAATAATTTTTTCTTCAGCAGTGTTCCCAATATTGCACAGTTTGGAAGGTTCTCACCTTTTATTTTTAAAGGAACTGTCTTTAGTACTGGTGGTTACTCTGCTTTATATGGACAGGCGCTGTCTTCAGCACTGATCCTTGAATCAATCGATCTGCCAGAACAATCATCAGCCAATCTTGGAATTAGTGTATTAAGCCTTAGTGCCGGTTACCAGCATCTTTCTAAAAATAATAAATCTTCATTTGGTGGCAGTTATAGTTATACAGATCTTTCTCTTGCATTTGCGGTGATAAAACAGCGTCAGGATTATTCAAGGGTACCGGCTTACCATAATGCAGATGCTAACTTTCGTATCAAGACCTCAAAAACAGGTATGCTGAAATACTATGGATATTTCAGCAGCAATAAACTTGCATTTACCACTAATAGTATAGATTCACTTGGTTACATGGATAAATTCGCCATTAGCAATACAAATCATTATCATAACCTGTCATGGAAGGAGAATCTTCCCAAAAGATGGAAGTTGCAGGCAGGTATTTCTTATACTAATAATAAGGACAATATTAACAGCGGAATGCTGGATGCTAACAAGAACGAGGTGATACTTGGTAACCTGGAAGGGAAAACATTTGGTATTATTCTAAAAGGGAATTATTTCAATGCCAAAACGGTTATTGAGAAAAAACTAAAAGGATTAAGTGCCGTTCGTTTTGGAAGTGAGTATAACTATACTCATGATGAATCTGAATACACAGCATACAACGGACAAAAATATCCCGGTACAATAAAAGAGCATATCAAATCTGCTTTTGCGGAAGCGGATGTATATGTTGCTAATGATCTGGCTGTAAAGGGAGGGCTCCGGTTAGAGCACTCCTCATCACTTGAAAAAACAAACCTCGCACCCAGATTTTCAATTGCGTATAAAATAGGTAAGGGAAGCCAGGCTTCGATCGCCTATGGTATTTTTTACCAGAACCCGGAAAGAAGATACTTGCCTTCCCCCAACGAGTTAACCTACATGAAGGCAACTCATTATATTTTACAATACCAAAAAGTATTGAACCAGCAGTCATTCCGGGCAGAAGTTTTTTATAAAAAATATGATAACCTTGTTAAGACAGCTATTGTAGGTTTTACAGAAGCTGCAGTAGGCAATAATGGTTTTGGGGATGCAAAGGGGTTTGAATTTTTCTGGAGGGACAAGAAGACAATCAAAAACTTTGACTACTGGATATCTTATTCTTATCTCGATACGAAAAGAGACTTTCTTAATTTTCCTTTTGCCATTACACCAAATTTTGCGGCAAAACATACAGCCTCTCTTGTTACCAAAAAGTTTGTTCAAAACCTGAAGATGAACTTCAATGCATCATATAATTACAGCAGTGGCCGGCCTTACTATAATATTGGTTTCGATGGAACGAATTACAAATTCAATGACAGGGGGACTATACCTGATTATCACAATGTAAGTTTTGCAATCAATTATTTACCCACTATAGGTAAAAAGGATGCAAAATCATTTGCTGTATATGTATTGCAGGTAAGTAATATTTTCAATATTAAACAAACATACGGGTATACGTATTCCTATAACGGGCAGAGAAAGGAAGCCATTGTGCCAACTTCGAGGATGTTTGTTTTTATTGGAGCATTCATCAGTTTTGGAGTGGACAGAAGTGAAGAAGTAATTAATAACGGATTATAAACTATAAATTTTTAAATTATGGATCAACAAACATCTGGTCCTGAAAAGGATCCAAAGCTTTGGGAAATAGCTCAGAAAAGAGCCAGCTTCAAATCGAATCTTATTACATATATTATTGTCAATGCTTTTCTGTGGATACTTTGGGCTATCACAAAAGGCAAGGGATACTATGGAGGCATTCCTTGGCCTGTATGGCCAACGTTGGGTTGGGGTATTGGTATAATCTTTCATTATTTCGGAGCCTATGTATACCCGGAGGCCAATTCGGCAGAACGGGAATATGAGAAACTAAAAAATAAAAAGTCATAATCTTTTACTATTAAAATTATAATCAACATGAAAAAAGGTTTATTTGTTTTACTTGCACTAGTAATAACAACTGCAACAATTGCACAAAGTGAAAAATATATCAAGGCCATGGAGGCCCTGGTACCTGCTGTCGATACAACCCGCAATCCTGAGGGCCTGACTGAACTAGCTAACTCTTTTGAGCGAATAGCTAATGCGGAAAAAACACAGTGGTTGCCATATTATTATGCAGCTTTATGTTATATTAATAAAGCGAATATGCTATATGCGACACAGCAACTGGATCAGATTGATCCTTTGATGGACAAGGCTGAACCTCTGTTGATGAAGGCAGAAGAACTGGAAAAAAATAATTCCGAGGTCCATTGCCTGAAAAAAATGTTTAATACGGGTAAGATGATGGCTGATCCTATGAACAGGTACATGACTTATGGGCAACCGGCTGCCGAGGCACTTGAGACAGCAAAAAGCCTGAACCCTGAGAATCCGAGAGTTTATTTGCTGGAAGGAATTGATAAGTATTATACGCCAGAGCAATGGGGAGGAAGTAAGACCGAAGGAAAAAAACTTTTCGAGGCAGCTATGAAAAAATATGAAGCATTTAAACCTGCCAGTAGTATTCACCCTTCTTGGGGAATTGGTCAGGTTAAATATTTCCTTACTCTGGAATAAGGAATAATGATTGACTGAAAGCAGCCGGATTCTGGCTGCTTTCAGTCGTTTAAAATAATTACTATGACCAACGATAATTTCACACCGGAGCAAAGTTTACAGCTGATTCAGTCTATGATCAGTAAGACTAAACAAAACATGTCTGACAATAGTATTTACTTTCTTGTATGGGGGTGGCTCACATTTATCGCCTGCACAGGCCAGTTTGTACTAAAGAATATTTTTCAGTATGAAAAACACTACCTGGTATGGACGGTGATTATTTTAGGTATTGCCTTTTCTATTTACCAGGGCAGGAAGGAACATGCGGCTACTAAAGTAAAAACCTATGTGGATGAGAACATGAAACACTTATGGGCTGGTATGGCAATAAGTTTTTTTGTATTAGGGATGATCCTTACAAGGCTGGGTTGGGGAACAGTGATATTTCCTTTTTTTATTATGCTGTATGGGCTTGGAACATTTGTATCCGGGAACTTTATCCAATTCAAACCCCTGATCATCGGAGGCATAATTGCCTGGGCGCTGGCCATTGGATCAACATTTGTGGATTATGATTACCAGATGCTTTTTGGAGCAGGAGCTATTTTGATCAGTTATATCATACCAGCTCATATGTTACGATACCGAAACAGGATAGCTAACTGACAAATCTAATTATCATGAACGAACAAGAAAAAATACTGACAGAGAAAGAAAGCCTTGATCTGATTACACAAATGATCAATAAAGCAAAGGATGCTTGTCATGATACAGGTGTCGCTGCTATTATGTGGGGATCCGTAATAGCTCTTTGTTCGCTGGTGAGATTATCTGAGCTGCATTTTGCATACAGATTGCCGTTTGATATTTACCTGCTTACAATTGTTGCTGTAATTCCGCAGATATATTTCACAATAAAAGAAAAAAGGAAAAGAAAAGTAAAGACTTATGATGATGGTTTTATGGATTCGCTGTGGATGGGATTTGGTATTTGCATTTTCCTGATGATTTATACTACTAATGCTATGTATAGTCAATGGGGCCCGGCAGCAGATGAGTACAGAAAATTATCAGGCAATGTATATCCTTTCAGGTTGTATGAATTTAATTCTTCTTTCTTTTTGATGCTGTATGGATTACCTACGTTTGTTACAGGAGTTAGTATGAAGTTCAAACCGATGCTTTGGGGAGGTTTACTTTGCTGGGTGTGTTGCCTGGTAACAATTTATACTACGATAAAGATCGACCTGGTCTTGGTCGCCTTGTCTTCCGTCTTTGCATGGCTGGTTCCGGGTATCATTATGGAGAAAGATTACAGAAAAGCCAAAAGTGAGTTAGCACAAGCAAATGTTTAAAGAACTCGATCCTATATTACATTCCCAGCTGCGGTTGGCTGTTATGTCACTTCTTATTGGTGTGAAGGAAGCTGAGTTCACATTTATAAAAGAGAAAACTAACTCGACAGCAGGTAACCTGAGTGTGCAGATACAAAAACTAAAAGATGCGGGTTATATAGATGTGATAAAGCAGTTTAAGGATAATTACCCGCAGACTACCTGCAAAATAACAAAGTTGGGTATTAAAGCTTTTGAAGAATATGTGGCAAATCTGCAATCTTATCTTGGAAGAAGCTAAAAATGAGGAAGCCCTTTAGACAAAGGGCTTCTTCTCTTTTGATACTCTAAGTGTATGAAAAAGGTGGGCTGGCTAGTGGCTCAACCTGTTATTATTTCGTATTGGTTGCAAAACAAGCTGTGGTGTTTGTTCTTTTTTTGATCGTACTATTTTTTCAACTGCCTTTTTCAGGCGGTTGTATCCTTCCTTTAGTGACTTTTTTAATTTTTCAGACATACGATGAAATTTTGTTAACGGCCCGGTTCTACAGTAATTGTTTCTGAATACGACACCTGTTGATTTTTATCTATCAGTTTGATTCTGTAGAACGTCTTCGTTTTCCTTATTTTTTCAAAAAACTGGTATTTGTTGTTTAGTGATTCATCAGTACCAAATACCAATGCTGCAATAGTATAACTTTTTCCATCGTTGCTTCTTTCTACTTCAAACATGGAAACTGTTTCATTTGCTTGTGCTTTCCAATTCAGTAATACTTTATTACTAATGATGTTGCCATTAAAGTCTGTAACCTTACTATGGGTAGTAGTGTTTGTTGCTGTGGAAACCGAAAGGCTTGTAAAAGGGATCGTATTGTTTATTTTACCGGAAGAAGTATCCGGAAAATTTAATAAGGCGATTATTAAAATAAGATAAGCTGACATTTCTTAGGGTTTTTGAATTCGATCTTCAAATGGCCCACAGAAATATTGGATGTTAGTTTTCGGTTGTTCTATATATTCAGTGTAATCTTCTACTAAAAAGGCGTACTCAAATGGTGGAGAGGAAATGGTGTTTTGGTACGGTCAATTATCGTAGTTTTACGTTGATATATGTGGTTTTCCGAATCGGAAACAAACCTAAGATATGCCTTTAATAATTGCAAGACTTTTCAAAAAAATATTTTCTTAAACCCTTAAATACTTCATTAACAGGGCTAAACCTTTAATACCTTTGGCCGTTATCTTTTTACGATGGGTTCAATTATCAGGGTTGATCGATTAACCAAGCATTTCCGGGATATAAAAGCCGTTGAGGATCTTTCTTTTTCTGTTGAGGAGGGGCAAGTATATGGTTTCTTAGGGCAAAATGGAGCCGGCAAATCCACTACCATCAGAATGCTGCTCACATTGATCCAGCCAACATCCGGTAGTATTGATATATTCGGTATGAATCTGCAAAGACACCGAAAGGAAATACTTCGTCAGGTTGGTGCTATTATCGAACGGCCAGATCTCTATAAATACCTTACCGCATTGGAGAACCTTCGCATTTTTGCCACTATGAGCGGAATAAAAATTTCCGAAAAAAAATTAATGGACCAATTAGCAATGGTAGGGCTGGAGCAAAGGGCAAATAGTAAGGTAAAAACATATTCACAGGGAATGAAGCAACGATTGGGTATCGCCACTGCATTGGTACATGATCCCAAACTTATCATATTGGACGAACCTACTAATGGATTGGACCCGCAGGGAATTGCGGATATCCGGAACCTTATTCTTATGCTCAGCAGTGAGAGGAACAAAACCTTACTGATTTCATCTCACTTATTAAGCGAAATAGAACTGATAGCTGATTCTATGCTTATTATTGATAAAGGGAAAAAGCTGGTGGAAGGAAGGGTAAATGATCTGTTCGACCCGGCAGAGACCGTTGTAGAACTAAAAACAACCAATGATGAAGCAACATTTGAAAAACTCAGTGGATCGGGCTTCCAGGAGTTTGTTCAGGAGAGAAGGAATGACTGTGTATTACTAAAGCTGCATCGCAACAGGATACCCGAAGTGCTTAAGGAGTTGGTCAGAATGGAAGTCAATGTGATTTCGTTGCATTCAAAACATTCACTGGAGGATTATTTTTTATCACTAACAACAGGTCAACCCCATGTGGAAGCTCCTAAAAATTGAATTATTTAAGATATTCAAACGACCCCGCACTTATATTGCTTTTGGTGCTATAGCTGCTATCGTTTTCCTCATACAAGTGGCTTTAAAATTCGATGGTAAGTCATATGTGGATCTGTTAATGAGTAACCTGTCTGGTTCTTTTGAGTTTTCAGATGAGTTTAAAGATAAATTACTCAACGGCTATCTTATCTGTTTCGTAATACTGAATACATTACTGATACAAATGCCCTTATTGGTGGCTTTAATAGCGGGGGATTCTATAGCCGGAGAAGCTAATATGGGAACATTACGACTTTCTCTTACTAAGCCGGTAAGCCGTACCCAATATATGCTGGTTAAGTTTGCGGCTTCGGTTGTTTATACTTTGGCTTTATTAATTTGGATGGCAGCATTGGCTTTATTTGGCAGTATGCTCATTTTCGGAACTAATGATATGGTCGTTCTTCGTTCAGAAGGTATTGAGCAAATGAAAGACTTTGATGTTTTGTGGCGTTATATGGCTGCTTTCGGGTATGCTGCTGTTGCACTTACCACTGTTTCAGCTCTTGCTTTCCTGTTAAGTGTTTTTGCAGAGAATTCGATCGGGCCGATCATTGCGACAATGAGTATTGTAATTGTATTAACTATTCTGTCTGAAATGAATATCCCGATCTATGATAAGACAATTAAACCTTACCTGTTTACGTCTCATATGGTTGCCTGGAAGGGTTTTTTCTATGTAAAAGCTGATGCAGAAGGGACGACCATTAACGGAAGTATTGAGAATCTTCCGGCCGTGTTAAGAAGCCTGGGTATTCTCATGGCATATATTGTTTTATTTTTTAGTACATCAGTATGGGTTTTTCGGAAAAAAGACATTCTTACATAAATTTTTTGCAAGCATGAAAAGTATTTTTTTTATTGGCCTTTTCATTTTCAGTGTATTTTCTTCAGCAGGACAGACAGCAGAAGATATTATCAATAAGGTGAAGGCAAAACTGGAGAAGGTGAATGATTATGAGGCAAAAGGCAAGATGAAAACAAATGTTATTTTCATAAAAGCACCAATTGCCAATGTTAAAGTGTATTATAAAAAACCCAACAAGCTTCGCATTAATAATGAGAGCGGAATTTCTTTTATTCCAAAGGGTTCTGTAAATATTAACCTTAATAATATATTTATTAATACAGAGGGGTTTGATATCATAGATGTTGGTAAAGAGGCCGGAACAAACCTGCGAATCATCAAATTACTTCCTAAGGATGAAAATGCCGAGGTGGTACTATCGACAGTCTATGTGGATGAATTACAGTATGTAATTAAAAAAGCCAAAACAACAACAAGGGAGAATGGAACTTATGAATTGGAGATGACCTATGGGAAGTATGCAGAATATGGGTTAGCGGATAAAGTAAGTTTCTCATTTAATACAAAAGATTACAAATTACCCAAAGGGATCACTTTTGATTATGATGATGGCAGCAAAAAAGAAGAACCTGCGGATAAGCTGAAGAATAAGAAAGGGAAAGTTGAAATCACTTATTCCGCCTATACAATAAACAAGGGAGTGCCTGATTCTGTTTTCAAATGAAGATTAACCCTCTTCAATAATCTCATCTTTAGCATTAGCAAGAATAGAGGGAGTCATTTTTCTTAATGGATTTCTCCGGCTGTCTTCATAGCCATTTCTTCTATTAATAATATCAATACACTCAAATATAGCTGCCAGAAACGAAGATGTATCTGCCTTGTCTTTACCGGCAATATCAAAAGCCACTCCGTGATCGGGAGAAGTTCTCACTGCCTGTAATCCTGCTGTAAAGTTTACTCCTTCACCGGTAGCCAGTGTTTTAAATGGTATCAACCCCTGGTCGTGGTACATAGCTAATACAGCATCGAATTTTTCAAAACCCCGCCTGGCAAAAAAAGCATCAGCGCTATAAGGCCCCACCACAAGCAGGTTATTGTTCTTTGCTTCTTTGATGGCAGGTTTAATAATTGTTTCTTCTTCATTACCGATCAATCCTTCGTCACCGGCATGAGGATTTAATCCAAGTACAGCTATCCTTGGTTTATCGATTCCGAAATCTTTTTGGAGGCTTTGATTAATGATAGTGAGTTTGCTGACAATTTTTTCTTTAGTAATATGTTTTGTTATTTCATTTACAGGGACATGTTCAGTTACCAGAGCTACACGGAAATCACCGGCACATAACATCATGACCACATCATTTACGCCGAATATGTTTTTCAGGTAAGGGGTATGTCCTGTAAAATTGAAATCAGCCGATTGTATATTTTTTTTATGAGTGGGTGCGGTAACCAGCCCATCAATTTGTTTTTGTTTCAATGCCGCCACGGCAGTTTGCAGGGAAAGAATGGCATACTTTCCGCCTGTATCAGTTAATTGACCAGGTGTTATCTGCACTTCTTCTTCCCAGCAATTAAAGAGATTAACCTGCTTGGGATTGATACGGTTAAATTCTTTTATATTCTGGTAGTTCAAATTTGCTTCAGGAACAGATTTTCTGTAAAAATTCATTGCCTTTCCGGAAGCAAAAATCACTGGAGTACAATGTTCAAGAATCCGGTTGTCAGAAAAGACTTTAATGATCAGTTCTATACCTATACCGTTAAGATCTCCGCAGGATATGCCTATTACTGGTTTTGTACTTGCACTCATGTAGCTTATTTTCCGGGTAAAAGTATGAAAATCGTTTCAGTAAAAAATAAATCAAACTACAGCTTGATTTCAGCAAAAATCCAATTTAAGACAGGGAGTTGCCTTATCAGGAATTGACTTTATTTCTTAACTACTCTCCGGATGATCATTTTACCATTAAGTGAAGCTCTTAGTAAATAAGCACCGGCAGATAGTTTATCAGTATTATAAATACTTAATGAGTTAATGCCTGCATAGATCTGCTGAGTTTCTGCCCGTACTATTTTCCCATAGGCATCAATCAATTCAACTTTCATAAAACCGTTCACAGGAGAGCTTACCTCATATTGCAATTCGTTTAAGAAAGGATTGAGCACTGATTCAAATGAGAAGCCGCCATTGGCTGCAGCCAATGGTATGATACGGGAGTATTTCTTTGCTGTCTGGTTACTTACAACTACCACTCTGTAATATACTTTGCCAGAAATAATGGAGGGGTCTGTGTAGTGGTAAGTATTATTATCGGCAGAGGGGTTATTATACCCGTCCACAACACCGATCTGGGTAAAATCCCTTCCATCTTCACTTTTTTCAATAGTGTAGTAAACAGGCTGATCTTCTTTTGAAGTTACCCAGATAATAGTAGCTCTGTTGTTCGTTAAGCGACCTGTTACTGAAAGCAAATCAGTTGTTAGAACCGGTCCGCAATCGGTTAGTATATTCAGTGTTATACTTACCGGATCAGAAAACTGGCAGTTTATGTCTGAGATATTGGGTAAGGTAGTACCTACCACTACTCTGTACAGGTCACCGTTGTTTCCTGCAGTAGTGAATGCAGGGGGTATGGTATAAGAAGTAACGTACACATAGGCAGAACCATTCCATACGGGTGTTCCTGTGCCGGTAGCTCCTGCTATATCAACCCAGTTAGCGCCGCCATCGGTACTTCTTTGCCATTTATAAAATGTATAGTTATCAAAGTATGAACTAATAGTATCATATATCGTTATAGTATTGTCTTCACATATTGTCGGATTGTTTGAAGGAGAGTACATCATATTGGGTAAACAAGTTGCAACAGCAATGTCATCAAGAACCCAGTCATTTCCACCACCGCCCTGTGAATTGTTACGGATGGAGAATGTGGCCGTTGTTTGTGAAGGGCCTGTTCTGAAAACGAAACCTTTTTTCAACCAGCCTAGTGTATCTATCTCACCTGAACTATAATAGTCAACGTCGTTTAATGAAAATGAAAGATTAGGGTATACACCCGGGTAACCACTTGTGGGTGCAGTTGGACTACCTGTAAATTGTGCCCCTGTAGAGTCGATGCCACAAGTGGGGCAAATATTTTTAACCCAGGCAGAAAACTCATAATATGTGTTGGGGCATAGATTGGTAATACTTTGCCGGTATACTTCGGAAGCTACGTAGTCAGCATTTACCATCAGCATATAACCACTGTTAGTAGTGGCGGCAGGCGGTGCATTACCAGTTGCATTGTTGGTGCCGGTATGGTCTCCATCGATAAACCAGAATCCATCAAACATCCTCTTGTTACAATTATAATTATCATCGAAAGCAAGGGCAGCAGGAACGTTACAGGTATTTCTTCTTCTCGCTGTATTAACTGTTCCGCTTCTGGGGCTAAGATTCTTTACTATAGCATAACGACCGTCTCCTACACCAATGTATGCATTCACATCACTAATAAAGATATATCCGCCAATAGGAGCAGTTAGGTCGGTACTTCTGTTTAAAGTACTGCCAGAACCGAAAGTTCCTCCAAATTCAGCCGCATTATTTACGCCAATACTATTTGTGCAAAGAGTTAATGGATCACTGATCAGTATTTTAAATGGATTGGCAGTAAGTGTTATATCAGAACCTCCTAACGAAGTTTGGTAAATGAACTTACCTGCATTAAGATTTATGGTATCTCCCGGACTTCCGGTAACAACTACACGAAATGCAGTAGCGAATAACATTCCGCCACCACCGCGGGGTCTGTCTGAGCCTGCTACCATTTGGCCTGTTGCAGAAGCAAATTCAGTTTCAGTATTGTTTACAGGTGTTCCGGTAGAAGAAGAACCAAATCCAAGATTTACCCGAATATTGTATTGTCCGACAGGGGGAGATGCAAGGTAAGTAGCTGCATCATCACTTGCTGCCAAAGTATATTTTCTGAATGTTAATCCTTCATTGGTAATTACCCGGATAGAATCCGCAGTACCTGTAAGCATACTGGTATTAGTTGGTATATTGTCTACATATCGTAATCCATACATTGTTCCTGATGTATGGTTGACTGTCATTCTTATTTCAAGTGTGTCACCTGTTTCAACCACACCGCCGGTTGTTCTTTTTGAAATGTTTACATAGCTGTTACCAAATCTTACAGGCGCATTGGTGGTAGTGGCACAAATATTAAACCGGGCATTTCCATTCGGAATTGGTGTTGCTGTGGAATAAACCCGGACATAATAAGTACTTCCCGCTGTTAACCCCGTGGCAGTTGCTGTTGTAGCACCACAGGCGATAGAAGTTAATGAGCCGCAGTTACCAGAAAATATTTCAACCCCCCGTGTAGCAAGGAAGTTTGTTCCAAAACTACTGAGTGTGATGGTGGCAGTGGTATTAATGGCATTGAACTTATACCACACATCATAAGCCAAAGGTCCGGTACATAGACCACCAAGAGGGGTAGCTGATGCTGTGGCCCCGGCCATATTACCTCCAATATTATTACAGGTATTCCATATGGGTAAATTTATGGCATTGGTACATTCATCGTTAAAAGGGGGTGAAGAAACAGGATCGGTTATACAAATATTAAAACCTGCACCGACGGGAGAAACCGGCCCAACGGCACTTGTTGAATAGACCCGTATGAAATAAGTGGTGCCCGGTGTTAAAAAATCTGCTGCAATAGAAGTTGTTCCACAGTAAAACGATGTGAATGTACCTCCGCAGTTGTTTGAAAGTAATTGTATACCTGGGTTAGTAAAGTTGACACCAATGCTGCTTAATGTTATTATTGGATTGGTTGTTTGGGCAACAAACCTGTACCATATATCGAAAGTAACACCGGTTGCGCAATCGGGGGCATTTATGGTGGTAGCAGTAAGAGTAGCACCATACATATTTCCGGGAATATTGGTGCAGCTTGTCCCTGAAGTCAAAGTAACAGCACTTGCACAAAGGTTGTGGGGGTCAGTAATACAAATATTGAAGGTTCCGCTTGCATTGGTAGTTGAATAAATCCTTACAAGATAGCTGACACCTGGTGTGAGGCCGGTAGCTGCAATCGAAGTAGTGCCACACGCAACAGAAGTAAGTGATGCACAACTACCCGAAAATATCTGTAAACGGACGTTGGTCACTGTATTACTGCTAAGCGTTATGGTTGGATTAGAAGAATTGGCAATAAAAGTATACCATACGTCATCATTTGCTGCACCACAACCAAGAGCAGGAATGGCTGTATAAGTAGCAGCAACCGGTAAAGATCCTGCGGTGTTAAAACAACCAGGCGCAGAAGTCAATGCCGGAGCACTTCCACAAGCATCATTTTGGGCAGCTGAGCAAAATGGGAATAGTAATCCCACTATACATGGAAAAATGACACCGATAAGAGTACGATAACGTACAGTTGATTTCATAAATAAGGATTAACGTTGGTTTCTCCTGATGATGGATTAGTAAAATAACATCACAGGTTCTATATACACAATAGTATAACAACACTGTTTTACTAAGTATATTTTCTTCTGTATTTCGTTCTGCCTATGGTTTTACTTAGTTGATTGAAGTAAAAATCATAAGAGGAAACTCTAAGAAATTAAAAGCCTTGCCTGTTGATTATTATGTCCTGAACAGATTAATACTTTTTGATTTCAGTTTACTTTGTATTATATCATAAGGTGTTACTGAGACGTTTGAATCAAACTATCGAAAACTTTTCAGAAAGAAAGTCAATCTTATTTGTTGAAGATTTTTATACTAATAATGGTAAAAATCCGATTCCTTTTTTGTGTTATTTACGAAAGTGCTTTGTACAAGTACTTTTTTTGAGAAGAAAATTTAGTGTATTCGTTGTGTTTCTAAGTAAATACTCTCACTTTAGCATGAGGAATAATAGAAGTGAGTGTAAGGGTTTTAATGAATTGTGTTAATGGTTATTATTTCTAGCACTTAAAATCCGACTTATTAAAAACCGTTATCCAAAATCTGCCTCATGAAAAAGCTTTACACCCTGCTTATTGCTTTGGCAATTTTCTTTCTGTTGCCAGCCGATAAAGCTTCTGCACAATGCCCCGGTGGATACACCTCTGCGCAATTGAATTGGGATAATCTTGATTATTACTGGAACAGCGGCGGGGTGGGGCCATATCAATCATACATTACTGATGCGATGGAGCAAAGCCAGAGATTCGCTATTGGTAAAACCTGGTTAACTATTGCAGCCAGCAGTAATGCACTGGCAAATCCCGGTAGCGGCATAAGTGCCGAGAATGCTACACACACAGGAGAGCTTGTCAATTATACAGGAGCAGATGTACAGTACAACCCCAGCGCCAATGGTCAATCTATAACAGTGACCTTTAACACTGCGGTCTCAGGGCCAAATTTTGTTTTGTATGACGTTGATGATAATGCAGTCTTTACTATCACAGCGACTAATAATCTTGGGGTGGCAACAACGGTAAATATTGTGGGAGGTGCTAATCATGCCATCGGGGGCATACCTACTGCCCGGACAATAACAGCAATAGCCGGCGATGTTGCGACTAGCTCCAATAATGGCTCTGCAACTATTACAGTTCCCGGACTTGTTAATTCGATTACTATTACAGCGACAACCATAGGTACAAACCCAATATTCTGGTTGTCTGATATCAATGCCTGTGTGAGCGGAACATTCCCGACTAACTGGCACCAGGGTGCTAATAACAGGCCTTTTGTGGGGCCTACGCAAAACCAGGCAGAATATTTTTTAGTTACACCAGATAATAATAGTTGTTATTATGTAGATCCAACTACTGCCGTTGCCAGAGAGTTATTCACGGATGCTGCAAGAGATTTTATAAATTCCTTTGCTTATGACCCATATAACAGGTTTTTGTATTACATATCGGAGGATATAACTGTAAACCCTAGTAACAGGGAGTTAAAACGTTATAGTTATGATACAGAAACATCCTCTGTTGTTATGGCTGATATGCAAACAACTTTAGGTATTCCGACATTTGAGTATGGTATAGAATCTGCAGGAGCAGCATTTTATGACGGAGCCCTTTATTTTGGTGTGGAAGGCGGAAAATACAATCCCAGTGGTACCGCTAATGACAGAACAAGGGAAACTATCATCTGGCGGATTGATTTTGATGGAAGTAATAACCCTGTTTCTGCATACCAGGTTTTTGCACAGGACCATTATCTGAATGCATCTAATACTGCTATTCATGACTGGGGTGATTTTATAATGAAAAACGGGGTGATTTACAATTATAATACGGCCAGAAACAGCAGTAACTATAGTCAGAGTAAATACCAGCATTATGATCTTATGACTGGCCAGATGCTTGCAGTATACAATAACCCGGGAACCACATCATGGAACGGGCAGGCGGCAATGATATGGTCTGGACAACTTTACTACTTCAGAGATAATGGCTCGGGTAATTCTGGTATAGGTACTTACAACGAAGCTGGTGTGAATGGTGCTATTACCAATATTACAGTAGCCAGTGGCCCGGCATGGCCGGGTAATGCAGGTGATGCATCGGACCCCTTCCGTCCAAAATGTGATTTTGGAGACGCTCCTGCTACTTATGATCCTTATATAACTCCGGCTACACAAAGCCCGGCTGTGCATGAAAGGACAGATAGTATAAGACTTGGTACAACATGGAACCTTGAATATTGGAAAAGAGGGACAACTGGTACTGATGATACCGATGATGGCATCCCTTCTACTGCTATATTGCCGCCTGGTGCCGGCAGCAGCTATGTAGTGCAGGTTTCAGCATATAATAATAGCGGAGCTGATGCTACTATGATTGCATGGCTGGATTATAATGGTAACGGAACCTTTGATGCAGCGGAAGCTATTACACCTATAACAGTACCTTCATCTGCTTCAGCTCAAAATTTCTGGTTGTACTGGGCAAGTTCACCTAATACATTTGCCAATGGTCAGTATACTTATTTAAGGGTTCGTATCACTTCTGCTTCAGCCAGCATGACAACATCACATGCAACAGGTTTCTTCACAAATGGTGAGGTAGAGGATTACAGGATATTAGTAGATAATTTTCCCCTGGCTACTCATTTGTTAAACTTTGATGCAGTAACACAGGGTAAGAAGGTAAAGCTGAACTGGAGCGCAACAGAAGATGCGGGCACATTGGGCTATGAAATTGAGAGAAGTAATGATAACATTTCATGGAATAAGATAGAAACAGTACATGCAAATGGTACCAGTGGAACATTCAGTTATGAATCTTTTGATGCCAGCCCTTTAAAAGGAGTTTCTTATTATCGTCTTCGGTTAATTGAAAGTTCGGGAATGAACAGGTTTAGCCCGGTTAAAAAAGTTATCATTAAAGATCTTGAATCTGTATTAACTATAGGGCCTAATCCTGCAAAAGATAATCTTACTATCCGTTTTGAATCAATTGAAGCAGGAGATATGGAAATAAATATTCTGGATATGCAGGGCAGAATGATGCTTTCGAAGAAACAAAGGGTGACTACAGGATCAAATAATATTTCTTTCCCGCTTCCTGAAACAATAAGTACCGGTACATATGTTGCCCGGATCATTGTTGGCAGCGAAGTAGTGCATAAAAAATTAATTGTTAACAGGTAAAACATTTTAACACCTGACAGTGATCACAAGTGAGGTCTCTGTTTTTATAATAACCCTACCAAATCCAATTTTATATGAAAAAACCAGTAATCCTGCTTTTATCAGCAGTGCTTCTGACATCTATTGCCAGCTATGTTGTTCTTAAGTATGAAAGACTCAATACAGTCATTAGTAAGCAAAACAACAGAGAAGGGAGTAATGATGAAGAAAAAGAAGAACAAAGCGGTGCAGCCAAACAATTGAATAGTTGGTTCCAGGCAAAAGGGTACCCCAATCCTGAAAATTTAAGTGCCAAGTATCAAAAAGCCTGGAAAGAGTATAAAGAGATAAAAAAGAAATCCGAGACACATTTTGCTTCAAGGTTAACCAGTGCCAGTAACTGGTCAGCACTTGGTCATTGTATAGATGAGGATGGAAACAGAATAGGAGGTCGTGTTGTCTGCATGGCTATTGATCCTAATAACACAAACAATCTTTGGGTGGGCTCAGCAAGTGGGGGCATCTGGAGATCTACCAATGCAGGGTCGAGTTGGACAGCTGTTCCTACTAATCTGCCGGTGCTTGGTGTATCTGCAATTTTGGTGGATCCTTCCAATTCAAATATAATCTATGCCGGAACCGGCGAAGTGTATCATACAGAAGTTCAGGTGATGGGTTTTAATGTATGGAAAACAAGAGGAACTTATGGTATTGGTGTAATAAAAAGTACAGATGGCGGAGCTACCTGGAGCCAGGTTATGACAAAAGTTTCGTCAGATCTGTTTGCTATTTCTTCCATGGCTTTTTTGCCTGGTAATAGTAGTACTATTTATGCCTGTGCGACTGATGGTGTATATCGTTCAACGAATTCCGGGGGTAGCTGGAGCCAGATCAATACAAATATTAATATAAGAGATATTGCAATCAATCCCTCTAATACTGACGAGATTGTACTCAGTGTGGGTAATATGACAAATGCAGTTAAGGGAATTTTCAGAACCACAAACGGAAACAGTGCTACACCAACCTGGACACAAATAACCAGTGGCTTGCCTGCATCGTATAATGGGTCGATAAAGCTGGATAACTCAGGATCAGGTATGCTGGCGGCAAGTATTGGCAGGGGATCTGGTAATGAAGTGTATCGTTCAACTGATTTTGGCTCCACCTGGTCAGCACTCTCTTCATCAAGCCATACATCATACCAGTTCTGGTTCGCCCATACAATTGCTGTAAATCCTTTCTTTACGGATTCGCTTATATATGGAGGAGTAAGTATCTACCGCCACAGAACAATAGCTACTGCCGGAAGGATATCGATAACAGGATTACATGCAGATCATCATGATATTAAATTTGATCCTACGAGAAGGGGAACAGTTTATGTTTGTAATGATGGTGGTGTATACAAGAGTACTGATGGCGGTGTCAATTTTTCAGCTATCAATACTGGGTTGAATGCTACGCAGTTTTATGCCTCATTAGGTGTATCCCGGCAAAGTGCCAGTGTTATGATAGGTGGATTACAGGATAATGGCCAGGTATTATATAACGGAACTAACTGGGTAAAAACGGAAAACAATGGATGGGGTGGCGGAGATGGTACTGCCTGTGCGATACATCCAACCAATGATGACATAATGCTTGCAGGCAGGGATGCAAAGCAGTTTTTCCGTACATCGAATGGAGGTACAAGCGGCTCAGCTGTTACTACCTATTGGGGTTTTGTTGGGGATTCCCGTACAGGGTTTGTACCACCTGTCGCATTTGCTCCATCCAATGGTAATATCGTTTATACCGCAACAGATAATATTCACAGGAGTACGGATGCAGGGGCAAATTTTAGCAACAATACACTCGGCACTACTCCGCCATACCCGGCTACAACACCTACAGCTTATATTGAACAAAGACATAAAACAGCAATTGCATTAGCTGTTTCACATACTAACGAGAATAAAGTATATGTATCTACATCACCTTTTGCGCAGTACGATGATGATGTAAATAATATTTATGTGAATGGTAATCCAAACGTTTTCAAAACCACTACTCCAACCACTACTCCCTATACAAGCATCAAAGGATCATTACCCGACAGGTTTGTTATGGATTTTGCAATCAGCACAAACAGTGATGACAGCGTATATGTAGTATTGGGAGGCTTTGGTACTTCACATGTCTATTTAACTCCTGATGGGGGTACTACCTGGATCAGCCGCGGTGCCGGGTTACCAGACGTGCCATTTAATGCCATTGTGATTGACCCTATTAATGAAGGATATATTTATGCCGGATGTGACTTTGGTGTGTATGTAAGTCCGGACAGGGGAGCTACATGGTACGATTACAACACAAATTTTTATGATGCTACCCTTATTATGGATCTGCAGATAGACGCAAACAATAAACTAATTGCGGCTACGCATGGTAAGGGTGTATTCAGAAGTGATCTTTATCAGCATACAGTACTGCCTGCTACACTGACGGACTTTAGCGGAACAGGATATGCAGAGTATAACCAATTAAAATGGACTGTAACGCAGGAACAAAGTCTTTTGAGATATGAATTGGAGAGAAGTACTGATGGCTCTTCATTTATAAGAGTAGCATCAATAACAGCACAAAACAGTCCTGTGGAAGTATCATACAATCATAATGATATCACCTCACTGTTTGAGACATACTATCGCCTGAAAATGATTGATATTGATGGCACGATTACATATTCTTCAGTTGTATTTATCAGGAAAGCAGGGGCTAAAAATGAATTTTCTGTTCTGGGCAATCCTTTCAATACTGAAATTGTATTGAAGTATAAACTGTCCCGTGATCAAAAAGTTTCTGTCCAATTATTGAATGCCGCAGGTTCTTTGCTCAGAAAGGAAGAATATGCTGCAACTGCTGGTACAGGTATATATACCATCGGCGGGTTCCAGTATTTGACTCCCGGAGTGTACCTGTTGAAAGTGGAAAGTGGCAATGATCTTCAGACAATAAAACTCATGAAGAAGTAGACATATCTGATTATAAATCGGTAGCTGGTTATTACCGCAGGGTAATACCTGCAAACCTCCTCTGCAAAGGGGAGGTTTTTTATGCTGGATTTCTATCAACTACCTTTGGGCTATGTACACTCTGAAAAAATCATTAGGTCAGCATTTTTTGAAGGATGAGAACATTTGCCGGAAAATTGTATTGACCTTGCAGCAGCATCCATTTTCTCAATTACTTGAAGTGGGTCCCGGAGGCGGCGCATTGACGAAGTATTTATTGGAATTGGAGGAAATTAATTTTAAAGCAGTAGAACTGGACGAGGAAAAAGTATCGTATTTACTGAAAACATACCCGGTGCTTGAAGGAAAGATCATTCATCAGAGTTTCTTAGATATTGAAAGGCCCTTTAGCGGAAATTTTACCGTGGTTGGCAATTTCCCATACAACATTTCGACACAGATATTGTTTAAGTTGCTGGAATGGAGAGATAATGTGGAATGCATGGTAGGAATGTTTCAGAAAGAAGTGGCGCAAAGGGTAGTTTCAAAAGAAGGAAACAAGGTCTATGGAGTATTAAGTGTTTTGATACAGGCTTTTTTTGAAGTAGAATATCTGTTTGATGTGCATGAAAAGTGTTTTCAGCCGCCTCCGAAGGTAAAAAGCGGGGTGATAAGACTGCTGCCGAAACAAAAACCCTTAAATATGAAAAGTGAAAAACAATTTTTCCTGCTTGTGAAAACCGCTTTTAACCAGCGCAGGAAAACACTCAGAAATGCTGTAAAAGGATTGTTTGATGCAGCGATTCTGGAAGGGGAGTTGTTTAATAAAAGAGCAGAGCAGTTAACAATTGAACAATTTGCAGAACTTACTTTTAAAATGAGATGAGTAAAGTAATAGTAACCGGGAAGTCCCATCAATACTTGATCGATCAATTACAGCATAAAGGATACGAAGTAGTATATGCTCCCTCAATTTCGTACGAGGAATTAATGGATTCGATTGCCGGTGCAACAGGAATAATTGTAACAACCAGGATCAGGGTGGATCAAGTCCTTATTGATAAAGCTGCGACACTCAAATGGATCGGAAGATTAGGTAGTGGTATGGAATTAATAGATGTTGATTATGCTGAAACCAAAGGGATAAACTGTGTCAGCAGCCCGGAAGGTAACCGGAATGCTGTGGCAGAGCATACCCTCGGATTATTGCTGAACTTGCTAAATCATATATCCTCATCCCGTGACGAGATAAAACAAGGTATCTGGAAAAGGGATGAGAACAGGGGTGTCGAACTAAGCGGGAAGACAGTAGGAATTATTGGCTATGGAAATACGGGCAGCAGTTTTGCAAAATTATTACAGCCATTTAATGTAACAGTATTGGCCTATGATAAGTATAAATTCGGATTTGGAGAAGGATACATAAAAGAAGCCAACCTGGAACAAATTGCACGTTATGCAGATGTTATAAGCCTTCATATCCCGCTGACCAATGAAACTGCGGAAATGGCAAATGCTGCTTTTTTTACCTCACTTAAGAACAAACCATATTTTTTAAATACGTCCCGCGGAAAAGTGATAAGCCTTGATGCTGTCATTGATGCACTGAAAGAGAATAAAATTTCCGGGGCAGGGTTAGATGTATTGCCCAATGAAAAATTATCTACTTATTCTGCGAAGGAGAAAGAACAACTGGATTGGCTGCTAGGACAACCCAATGTATTGATCACTCCACACATTGCCGGTTACAGTGAGGAAGCTTCTTATAAGATGGCGGATGTTCTGCTTCATAAACTGAAAATTATTTGAGTACGGTAATTCTTTGTTAATTTCTTTTCAGAAAATAACTGCGGTACTATTTTTTCGGCAGAAATAGAAAGCTGTTTTATGAGAAAATTTTTACTTCTTCCATCAATAGTAATAGTTCTTTTATTGTTCTCCTGCTCAAAATCATTGGAAGATCGCCTGATCGGTAGCTGGCAACTGGAGGATGCATGGAAAAGAGTTTTTCTGGGCCGGGATCATTTTCAAACAGGGTATGAATCCGGCATTTTTACATTCATGGAAAACGGAGATGCCAGCTATACCAGCAATACAGATACACTCACTGGATTCTGGAGAGCTAATAACTATACTAACAGCTATTACAATAGCAGCACAGATCAATGGGAATCAAGGCAAATGAGAAGATTGAGGATAAGCCTTATCAATTTTCAGCAAAACAGGTGGCTGGAATGGGAGTTTGATGATTTTAGTTTTAAAAATGACTGGGGAAGGATTAAAGCGGAGCAATTTTCATTGGGTAATGACAGGGTATATGAGTTTGGAAGAAGATAAGGTAATTTTTTTGGTATAAATCCCTTTTTAAGTCAGGAAAAGTTTTTTATCTTTATCGTTCAATAATGCAACGCTTCGGTCAACAAAACTGAGGCGTTGTTATTTTTTTTATTTTATCAAAGGAGGTGAACATGAGTGGTATTCAATATGTGACAAAAGAAACATTGGAGCAAATGAAAACTGAGTTACAGCGGATGAAAGCAGTAGATCGCCCTGCCGCCAGTAAAGCTATTGCAGAAGCAAGAGAAAAAGGTGATCTTAAAGAGAATGCTGAGTATGATGCAGCTAAAGAAGCCCAGGGTATACTGGAAGCAAAAATTGCAGCTTTTGAAGGATCACTGGCCAATATTCGTGTATTGGATGAATCCAGTATTGATACCAGCAAAGTATCTATTCTTACCAAAGTGACACTCACCAATCTGAATACAAAAAAGCAGGTCACTTATAAAATTGTAAGTGAGCAGGAAGCGGATCTAAAAGCAGGAAAAATTTCAGTTACCTCTCCTATCGGAAAGGGCATTCTTGGAAAACAGGTAGGGGAAACAGCTGAGGTAAAGGCTCCGGCAGGAATACTTACATTTAAAATTGTAGAGATTACAGCATAAGGCATCTGCAGAAATTCAAAAATTAATAAAGCCTTCGTAAACACGAAGGCTTTATTAATTAAAAGAGTTATAGCTTTAACTAAAATCTTACTGTGTTTGAGAGGATAAAGTATTATTTACTTTCGCTAAAATCAAAACTGTTTGGTGGTATGACAATATTTTCAAGAATCATTGCTGGTGATATACCATGTTATAGAATTGCAGAGAACGAAAAATTCTTTGCATTCCTTGATATCTTTCCGCTTCGGGAAGGTCATGTACTGGTAGTCCCTAAAACAGAAACAGATAACCTGTTTGATCTGCCGCAGGAATACCTGCAGGAAATGTTGTTATTTGCAAAACCTATTGCCAAAGCAATTGAGGCAGCATTTGATTGTAACCGGTGTGGCATCAGTGTAATCGGGTTAGAAGTGCCTCATGCACATATTCACCTTATTCCGATCAACTCCGCAAACGACCTGAATTTTACGCAAGCCAAACCAAAAGCATCTGATGAAAGTTTAAAAACAGTGCAGGAAAAAATTCTGAAAAGGATGAACTGATTTTTATTTAGGAAAACTTTTTACCCGGCCTGGGTTCTTCTTTATAAAATCATCCCAACCCTTTACAGCTCTCGGCTTTTTCCTTAAAACTGAATTGGTTTGATAATGATGACACAATGCTACAGCCAATGCATCTGTTGCATCATACTGTTTAGGGTTTTCCTTGAATGATAGTAATGTTTGCAGCATTTTCATCACCTGTTCTTTGTCTGCATTACCATTGCCGGTAACAGATTGTTTTACTTTTTTAGGAGAGTACTCTGTTACTTCCAGTCCATGGCGCATAGCAGCAGCAATAGCTACTCCCTGTGCACGGCCCAATTTTAGCATGCTTTGTACATTCTTGCCGAAGAAAGGAGCTTCAATGGCAAAGTCAGTTGGCTGATATTTAGTAATTAACCCGCTTACGGTATTAAATATCAGTTGCAATTTTTTGTAACTGTCTTTTACCTTACCTGGTTTTAGTACACCCAATTCTAATAAGGACACTTCACTGCCTTTGACCGTTATCAGCCCATAACCCATTACTATCGTACCGGGGTCTATACCAAGGATTATTTTAACAGGCTTTTGCAAGCGGGAACGTATTTTTACAAGACCTGCCTGGCGGCAGGCAGGTTAATGAAACTAAACAAAAATATCAAAATCTTCATCAATTACTTCCTTGGCCCGTTATTGTTTATCTGGCTTTCATGGTCAATTTACAGAGAAATAAAGAACCAGCCGGATATTGAAACTGCATGGCAAAAAATAGGTGAATCATTTTCAAGCCCTTTATTGCTTAACCTGGTGGCAGTAATACTGCTGATGATTGTTAACTGGTCCATTGAGGCTGTTAAATGGAAGATATCAGTAAGTGAGATTCAAAAAGTAAGTTTTACAAAAGCACTCAGGGCTGTTTTATCTGGTGTTTCATTTTCAGTAAGTACTCCGAACAGGGTTGGTGAGTACCTGGGCCGGGTCTTATATATGGATGACGGGAACCGGCTTAAAACTATTTCCGTTACGATCGTGGGCAGTATCAGCCAGTTGATCGTTACTATATTCATGGGCATAACCGGGTTGGTCATTCTCCGCCCTTATATACAGGATGAACATGTTATTTCTTCTATCTGGCTTTCAATGATCATCTACGGAGGACTGGGGGCATTACTTGTTTTAACACTATTTTATTTCCGGTTGTCGTGGCTTATCAAGTGGGTGGACCGGCTGCCGGCAATGAAAAGATTTACCTACCTGGTAAAGGTTTTGGAGGGTTTTAATGCAACATTATTATTACGGATACTGTCTTTATCACTGTTCAGGTTTATCGTATTTATCATACAATACTACCTGCTGTTTCGTTTATTTGATGTGGAAGTCTCCTGGTGGCAGACTTTTTGGTCGGTAAGTGTTTCGTTCCTTGTAATGGCAGCCATACCGACCTTTGCGATTGCAGAACTGGGATTGAAAGGAAAGGTAAATCTTATTTTCACCGGTCTGTTTAGTGCGAATAAAGCAGGAATAATTTTTACAACGGCCGGTATCTGGTTTATCAACTTGATCATTCCGGCCATTATCGGAAGCCTGATGATACTGAGTATAAAAAAAATAAATACAGAGAAGAATGAAGGGACTTAAATTTTTAGTGCCGGCTTTTTTAGTACTGCTTGGCTTTTCCAAACAAACAAACGTACCCGCAGACACTTTTTGTGGCATCAGGAATGTGGCTTTCCAGGTAGATGAGGAAGTAACTTTTACTGTTTACTATGCTGTGGCGGGAGTATATGTAAATGCCGGAACGGCCACTTTTACAAGCAAACTGGAGAAAATAAATAACAGACCGGTGTATCATGTGACCGGGGAGGGGAAAACAAATTCATCCTACGACTGGATATATAAAGTAAGGGATAAATATGAAACCTATATTGATACGGCAACCATGCAGCCATTGAAGTTTGTTCGCAATGTGAATGAAGGAGGATATAAGATATATCAGAACATAACATTCAACAAAACAGCCAATACAGCCATCGCCACTGATGGAGTGTTTAAAGTACCCGCCTGCGTACAGGATGTGGTAAGTGCCATGTATTATGCCCGTAATATTGATTTTTCCAAACTGCGACCCGATGATAAGATCCCTTTTTCAATGTTCCTGGATAATGAAGTGTACAATATGTACATCCGCTATGTTGGAAAAGAAGAGATAAAAACCAAGTATGGAAAATTCAGGGCTATTAAAATAAAGCCTTTGCTATTGAAAGGACAGATTTTTGAAGGCGGAGAGAAAATGACCGTTTGGGTGACGGATGATAAAAACCATATACCTATAAGAGTTGAAAGTCCCCTGGTAGTGGGGAAAGTAAAAATTGATATGATGGGACATTCGAATCTCCGTCATCCGCTAACGTCACTAATCAAAAGAAAGTAATTACTCTTAGATTTCTTCCAGCTTAAAAAAATCTTTTGGGCGGACTCCTCTTTCTGTTTGTTGCAGGTTGCAGCATTCATACACCGGGTCATGCTCAAAGAAAAGTATGTAGTCGTTTTTCAAAGCTTCTGTAAGAAAAGATTCTTTTTCAGTTAATGTTGTTAGTGGATTCATATCATATGCCATTACGTAAGGTATTGGGATATGTCCTGCAGATGGCAACAAGTCAGCCATGTAAACAATTGTTTTGCTGTTATATTTTATCAATGGTAACATCATGTAACTTGTATGCCCCTCAACAATTATTACATCCATATTATCTGAAATTCCTTTTACTTTCAAAGGAGATGGATATATTGTCCATCCATCCTCAGCTTTCCAATCTATTCTTGGGTCATGAATGAATTTCAATTGCCCACTTTCCTCGATTGGCAAAATATTTTCTTTTAAGAAGGAAGCCTTTTCTCTTGCGTTGGGGGAAATAGCTTGTTGCCAATGCCATTCATGAGTCCAGTAAATAGCATTTTTAAAAGCCGATATCAATTTGCCTCCTTTCCGGATAATTGCGCCACCACAGTGATCAAAGTGTAAATGAGTTAAAAATACATCAGTAATATCATCTTTAGTAAAGCCATGTTTGGCTAACGATTTCTCCAATGTATCATCTCCATGCAAGTAATAGTGGCTGAAAAACTTTGCGTCCTGTTTGTTACCCATACCTGTGTCAACTAAAATAAGCCGGTTACCATCTTCAATTAACAAACAACGCAAAGCCCAGGAACACATATTATTCTCGTCAGCTGGGTTGATCTTGTTCCAGATGCTTTTCGGTACTACACCAAACATGGCGCCTCCATCCAGCTTAAAATAACCTGTGTTTATAGTGTAAAGTTTCATGCAGTTTTATTTTTTGCAGCTGCATTGGCATACAACAGCAACAACAGACCAATTATGAAAAAAGTGGCGAGAGCCAGCACTGAGCTTCTTTGAGAGCCTGTTAGTTCTGTAATAAAACCAAAGCTAAAAATACCGACTACTGCTGCTATTTTTTCTGTCACATCATAGAAGCTGAAAAATGAAGTAGTGTCTTTAGTAACCGGCATCAGTTTAGAGTAGGTGGAGCGGCTAAGCGATTGTATGCCACCCATGATAAAACCAACAGCAGCTCCCAAAGTATAAAATTCAAAAATGCCTCCAACCGGCAGAAAATAAGCTACCACACACAGGCATATCCATAAAACTACAAGTATCATCAGTGTTTTGATATTGCCAATTTTAGATGATAGCCAGGAGATGGTAAAAGCGCCGGGTATAGCAATAAGCTGAATGATCAGAATGGCCACTATTAAATTCGTAGTTGGTATTTCCAGTTCACTTTTGCCGTATAGGGCAGCAACCAGCATAACGGTTTGCACTCCCATGTTGTAAAAAAAGAAAGCAGAAAGAAACCGTTTCAAAGAAGGGATTTCTTTTAATTGTCCCCATACTTTTTGTAACTCTTTGTATCCTTTTGAAAGGACATGGTGTTTTAAATCGCCTGTACCTGCCGGAACCGGATTCGGCAAACGACGCAATGAGTATTGTCCAAACCCCCACCACCAGATGCCAACCAGTAAAAAAGAAATCTGCGAACCCTTTCCTTCTGTAATGCCAAATTTTTCATGCATCAAAACAAATACAAAACAAATTACCTGCAATAAAACACTGCCTACATAGCCATAGGCAAAGCCTTTGGCGCTGATGCGGTCACGGTCTTCAGGGGCAGCTATCTCGGGTAAAAATGAATTGTAAAAAACCTGGCTTCCCCAAAAGCCGACACAAGCAATGATTATAGCTGCAATACCGAGTGCCAAAGTACTTCTGTCAAAGAAAAACATAGAAGCACAGGCAAGACTGCCCATTGTAAGAAAGAAATTCAGGAAGTTCTTTTTATTTCCCTTGTAATCTGCGATAGATGACAGTAATGGTGAAATAAATGCTACCACAAGCATGGCAAAGGCAAGAGCATAGTTGTATAAAGCTGTATTTTCAAACTGCCTTCCCAAAAAAGTGACAGCAGTTTTTGAAATGTCCCGGTTATCAACTGCAACAGCTTCGAAGTAAGCAGGAAAAATCGTAGACGTAATAACCAGGTTGTAGGAAGAGTTTGCCCAGTCGTACATTGCCCAGGCATTTACTACTTTTTTCGGAGCCGTCTGCATAGTGAATGCTTTGAGTAAAAATAGGGATTACCATCCGTTAAAAAAAAATGCCCGGTCTGCTTAAGAGCCGGGCATTTTTTCTTATTAGATATGTCAGTCCATTTTGTAGGTGAATGTTTTAAATGGATTGAACCTGTCATCTGCCAGATGAAATATAAGGGGAGTACCCTCCAATGTTTTTTCGGAGATCATCATTGCGAGGCTTTGAAAATCGCTGTCAGGCAGTGCATCTGCCTTTGCCCGGTTGGCTACCATGCTTACCACCACATTACCACTCTCATTCTTACCTATCTGGAAACTGATAATACCTGCCGGGTGTATCTGTTTACTCAGAAAAGCGGCGATGGTGTTGCCTTCCTCTTCACTAAAGCTGTCTTTGATGTATACTTCAATGTTACCGTCAGCTACTCTTTTGCCAAAAGCAGGTTTATCAAATTTTTTAAATATATAGGTGCGGATCGTTTTAAAATATTTATCCGAAAGCAGCACATTTACCGGGGCACCGTTAAAAAGATTTTCAGATAATTCATTTCCTGTAGTATAAAAAATATCATCTTCCATTTTATCCATTACCTCCATATTGGATACCATTTTGAAGTTGATGGTATCACCTTTTTTTGCGAGCTGAACACTTTTTCGGGGTGTTTCTCCATCTTTATTTTTCCAACGGGGTAAAAAATAATCCAGTGTTTTTTCAGCCTGCTCTTTTGAAATACCTTCTTTGTAATAGACTTCCATAAAATCTTTAGATACTTTATCTCCATTATTGGAGCAGGCAAAAAACAGTATGCTAACCAGCAGTGAAAGAAGAATCTTGTTCATATCTGATATTTTATTTTGACATAGATAATAAAAAATCAAGTTCGCCGAATACCCTTTTCAGGTGATTTTACCCTTTCAGATAGCCCGTAGCCAGCATGATCAACAAAACTATTCCACCGATAATACGGTAATAACCAAACAGTTTAAATCCATGTTTCTGTAAAAACCCGATAAAAAATTTGATAGCCAGCATGGCCACAATGAAAGCTACAATATTTCCTATTGCAAATAATTTTATATTCTCTGTGGTGATGGTCTCATAGCCTTTCAGCAGTTTATAACCGGTAGCTGCAGCCATGGTAGGTACAGCGAGGAAAAAGGAAAATTCTGCTGCCAGTTTCCTGGTCAGGTGTTGCTGCATACCCCCGATGATACTGGCAGCACTGCGACTTACGCCGGGAATCATGGCCACACATTGCCACAGCCCGATCATAAATGCTTTTGGATAACTGATCTGTTCTTCTGTTTCTACAGGATGATGTTTGAATACATTGTCAATAAAAAGCAGGATGATCCCACCGAGGATCATCGTAATGGCTACTGTTAAAGAACTTTCAAGCAGATCATCGATCTTGTCAGAAAAAATAAATCCCAGTACCAGTGCAGGAATAACAGCCACCAGTAATTTTAGGTAGAACTCCCATCCTTTTCTTCCAGCCGTTAAAGGGGTCATGAATTTTTTCCAGTAGAGTACCACTACAGCCAGTATGGCTCCTAACTGAATACCCACTGTAAACATTTTAGTAAAATCATCATGAGGAACACCCAGCAATTTTTCTGCAATGATCATGTGCCCGGTAGATGAGATGGGCAGGAATTCTGTAATTCCTTCAACAATGGCAATAATAACTGCTTCAATAACACTCATGGGGTAAGTTGGTTAAGGTATATAATAATGATCGTAAAGATAACAGATTGATGAACGTACAGAAAATGCAAAGGCGATGGATAACCACCGCCTTTGCAAGAATATTAATATTGTATTAATTCGCTGTTTTAGGTTTCTTGAATATCGCAAAGATTTCCACTACCAGGCCTGCCAGTATCAGTATAGGCGCTATAGTAATTCTGGTGGTACTGTAAACAGCCTCCTTATTAAAAACAGCCGGATCAGTATTGCTTTTTCCGCCTGACATCAGGAACATACCAACAGCTATCAGGATAATACCTGCCAGCATCCACATATAATTATCCTTGCTGAACATGGCCGGTGTTGTTTTCGCTTCACTCATTTCTTTCAAATTTTAGTCGTGCAATATAGGAATTTTGACGAATAGGGGTCATTAATACAAGTCATCCAGTTTCATTTTCAGGTATTTTATCACACTGCGGTGGGTACTGAAAACGGTGATACAGACACCCAGTATTATGAGGCCAGAGAAAAGTAATACCAGGCTGGTATTATCATGTATGGCTTTCATTTCCGGGATGAATTTTTCGATCACAAACAGGAAGAGGATCACAGCTATGGCTGCTATCACACCGCTGATGGCGCCATTGATAATGGCTCTTACATTCATTGGCTTGGCAATGAACCAGCGGGTGGCCCCCACCATCTGCATGGTTTTGATAAGGAACCGGTTGCTGAACATAGCCAGCTTAATCGTATTATCGATCAATACGATCACCACGATGGACAGCACCACAGCCAGTATCAGGATGCCGATACTGATATTGCGAAGATTGGTGCTCATTTTTCCTATCAGTGCTTCGGGATAATCCACATCGCTTACATAAGTCTGATTTTTCAGGTCTGCCTTGATGGCCGAAAGGGAATCAGTGTTTAAGTACTGGTTCTTTACTTTAAAATCGATACTGTTGGGCAGGGGATTTTCGGAAAGCACTTCTCCCCAGTCGTTGTTGCCATCGGCCAGGTATTTTTTCTTGGCCACTTCTTTGGTTACATAAGTATACTCCCTGATGTAGGGCTTGGCACTGATATAAGCTACCAGTGCAGCGCTGTCTTTGGAGTTCAGGTCGCCCCGCAGGTAAGCACTTACCGTTACATTTTCTTTGAAGTGATCAGAAAGTTTGTTGGTATTGATAACGATCAACCCGATGATACCAAGGAAAAATAACACCAGGGTAACACCAAGAATAGACATGAAGTAGGAGGGTTTTCCTCTTTTGATAGAAGCTTTGCCGGACTGGGACATGCGATTGTTTTTTCAGATTAATGGATTGCACGCAAAAATAGCAGTTTAGGGCTACAATCAGTATTTTTGCTGCCCGCCTGACGGCTGTCAGGCAAGTTTAAACGATTGCTCCCGGTTCATATTGCCATCTGTGGCTGCAGATATTTGTTAAAGAATTACCGTTGGTATCAATATCGTTTCAAAAAAACATAAAGGAAGGCTGATATATATGGAATACAATTTCAGGGATATTGAAAGGAAATGGCAAAAACAGTGGAAGGATAGCCAGGCTTATAAGGTAAAGAACGATTTTTCCAAGCCCAAGTATTATGTGCTGGATATGTTTCCCTATCCCAGCGGGGCAGGATTGCATGTGGGTCATCCGTTGGGTTATATCGCTTCTGATATTTTCAGCCGGTATAAAAGATTAAAAGGATTTAATGTGTTGCACCCAATGGGGTTCGACAGTTTTGGGTTGCCCGCCGAACAATATGCATTGGATACGGGACAACATCCTGCCGAAACAACAAAGAAGAATATCGCCACTTTTAAGTCACAATTGGATAATATCGGCTTCTGCTACGACTGGGACAGAGAAGTGCAGACCAGCGATCCGAAATACTATAAATGGACGCAATGGATATTTCTGCAACTCTTTAACTCATTCTATAACCGCAAAACGCAGAAAGCAGAAAGCATAACCCAACTGATAAAATTATTTGAAGAGTATGGCTCCGGTGCAGCTGGCATTGCGCCTTCCGCCTTCAGCTTTACGCCGGAAGAATGGAAAACCTTTGATGAAAAAACGCAGCAAGATATTTTGATGAACTATCGCCTCGCTTTTTGCGGTTATGGAGAAGTGAACTGGTGTGAGGCATTGGGAACCGTACTGGCCAACGATGAAGTGGTGAACGGGGTAAGTGAAAGAGGAGGACATCCGGTCGTGAAAAAGAAATTGCGTCAATGGTATTTGCGCATCACCGAATATGCTGATCGGTTGCTGGAAGGACTGGACCGGATCGAATTCAGCGAAGCAATGAAAGAAATGCAGACAAACTGGATAGGGAAGAGCAGCGGCGCTGAAATAGATTTTGCTGTAAAAGGATTTTTGAATACAAAGCTTCGTGTATATACTACCCGGCCCGATACCATCTTTGGAGCCGACTTTATGGTGATAGCTCCCGAACTGGAACTGGTAAATGAAATAAAATCTGAAGAACAAACAACAGCGGTTGATGAATACCTGGCTTATGTAAAAAGCCGCAGTGAACGGGAAAGAATGGCGGAAAAAAAGATAAGCGGTGTATTTACTGGCGCCTATGCCATCAATCCTTTTAGTGGCAGGGAGATTCCCATCTGGATTTCTGAATATGTACTGGCCGGTTATGGTACAGGAGCTATCATGGCGGTGCCCTGTGGCGATGAAAGAGATCACAAATTTGCAAGGCATTTTAATATTCCCATTACTAATATTATAGGCAGCTATTATAATGGGGAGGAAGCCAATCCCACGAAAGAAGCCATACTGCAAAACTCAGGCTTCCTGGATGGCATGGTAATGAAGGATGCCATGGAAGTGGCGATTCAGGCACTGGAGGATAATGGTATAGGAGTAAGAAAAGTAAATTATAAAATGCGTGATGCTGCCTTCAGCCGCCAGCGATATTGGGGCGAACCCTTTCCAATTACATGGAAAGATGGCATTGCCAAAGAATGGAAAGGAGAGTTGCCATTAATATTACCGACAGTAGAAAAATATGGCCCCGGTCCTGATGGACAAGGACCCCTGGCGAATATACCTGAATGGGTGGCCCAGGAACTTGAGACCAATACAATGCCCGGTTATGCAGGATCTTCATGGTATTTCTTACGCTACATGGACCCGCATAATGATTCAGCATTTTGTGACCGTAAAGTAAGCGACTACTGGAACCAGGTGGATCTTTATATCGGCGGTACTGAACATGCAGTTGGACATTTATTATACAGCCGCATGTGGACGAAAGTATTGTACGACCTCGGCCATATTGGTTATGATGAACCGTATAAGAAATTAGTGAACCAGGGGATGATACAGGGGAGTAGCAGGTTTGTGTATAGAATGATTTTGACGGCAATTGCCATATCAGATAACAATAAACCAATTCCTCAAATTTTTATATCAAAAAATTTGATTGAAGACTTTCATTATGGGGGACAAATTTTAAAAGAGGGAATAATTTTCAATCAATTAGAAAAAATCCTTAGTAGTAAAGGAATAAAAATAAATGTAGATGTAAAAGTAGATTACTATCATCCTAATGCGTTACACGTTGATGTAAACATAGTTGATGGATTTGAATTAGATATTGAAGCATTTAAAAAATCAAAACCAGATTATGCAAATGCTGAATTTGTTCTAGAAGATGGTAAATACATCTGCGGCTCCGAAATCGAGAAAATGTCCAAATCAAAATACAACACAGTTAACCCGGATGATTTGGTATTGAAATACGGCGCCGATACTTTCCGTATGTATGAAATGTTCCTTGGCCCGGTAGAGATGAGCAAGCCATGGGATACAAAAGGGATCGAAGGAGTACACCGTTTCCTGAAAAAATTCTGGCGGTTATTCTTTGATGAGATAAAAGGTAAAATGTGGACAGAAGATGAACCCACTGCTGAAGAACTGAAAGTTTTGCATAAGACCATTAAAAAAATTGAAGAGGATACCGAACGATTCAGTTTCAATACAGCCGTCAGCGGTTTTATGATCGCTACCAATGAGTTGACAGATCTGAAATGCCATAAACGTTCTGTGCTGGAACCGATATTGATCCTGCTTACACCCTATGCGCCGCATATTGCCACTGAATTGTGGAGTTTGCTGGGGCATAGCGACAGTATACTGGATGCAGCTTACCCCAGGTTCGAGGCAAAATATGTAGCGGAAACCAGTAAGGAATATCCTGTTTCAATAAATGGTAAGCTGCGTACCACCATGAACATTTCACTCGATGCTGCGCAGCCAGAAGTAGAGCAACTCGTACTTCAAAATGATGTAGTGCAAAAATGGCTGGAAGGCAAGCCTCCTAAAAAGATAATTTTTGTGAAAGGAAAGATGGTGAATGTGGTGATATAGATAAACAAATGCAAAAGCCGGTGAATATCACCGGCTTTTTTTATCTCTCTTTGTTCCGGTATTGCATAAGATGAGTAATATTGTCGTATAAATTATAGCTATGAAGATTTTCTCTCTTTCAATGGTTGCAGTTGTTATACTGGCTGCTTTTTCTTTCCAGGGACCTACAATAAAAGCGGTGGAACTAAAACCCTGGTTGGGCAACTGGAAAGGAAGCCTGACCTATCTTGATTATTCAAGCGGGCAGGAAACAAAAATAAAAGCAGACATCAAATTGGGGCCAATAGTGGATGGCAATAAGCTGGCCATTGCTTTTACTTACCCTGATGAGCCCAATGCTTCAAGCAAGGACACCCTTCGCTTTAGTGATGATGGCCGGTCTGTTAATTATATGACTGTGGCCAGTAAGAAAAAAGCAACCGGCAATCTTGTTTTTGTATTAGAAACAGAAGGAGAGGATAATGGTCAGAAAGCAGAGATCAGAACCACCTATTCCTTTAATAAGAACACCCTTTCGAATAAAAAAGAAGTTCGTTACCGCGGCCAGAGCGATTTTTTTGTAAGAAATGAATATAAGCTTACCCGTTAGTTCCTTTATTTGACCGGCTCTTTCTTTATGAGCCTGATCATTGCGCTGCTTCCTTCGGTGCTGGAGAGATAGGCATCCTGCCGCTGCCCGTTTACAATTGCTATCATGTAAGAAGTATTGGGAGGGATAGATCCCATATTTTCCGCTACCATCACCAGTTCATTGCTTTCAGCCATTTCTGATACCGCCAGCTTGATGGAATAGGCATTAGCAGTAAGTTTTATATGCTGAAAGATCAGTTTGTCATTTAAAAAAAGGGAGATAGAGTCGCCGTCTATTTCAGCATTATCATAAAAGCGTAGTTCTATTGAATCACCGTTCACAGGAATTTCTTTGATAAACACTTTTTGACGGGCAGTGAATTTTTCTTCAATGGTTGGTGCTTTGGGTGGCTCCAGTTTTTTTTCTATTTGTGTTGGCTTCTCCACGACCGGGATATCATTTTTGGGAGCTTCGGTTTTTGGTGCTGGTTTTGGTGTTTCTGTTATTGTTTTCGTTTCTTCTTTGGTCACTACTGGTTGTTCTGCCGGTTTCACCGGTTGTTGAGCAACAGTATTGATGCTATCAATTATTTCCGGATCGTTGCCACCTACTGTATAATTGTCGATCACAAAATCCCATTCGTCTTCAAAATCTGTTTGTTCATTTTTATCCAGGTGAACATCTCCTTTGATATCAGAGCTGTTTTCTTTTTTGGCAGCTTTACCATCCAGCATCATTTTGCCACCACCGGGGCAATTAAAGTCTGCACGGGAGAGCAACGGCATTTTTCCTGGTGTAGAAATAGTAAACCGGCCTGCTTTTTCTTCAAGTAACTGGTCGTCCCACCACACGGCTTCATTAGTAGTAGCATCAAAGTATCCTTTGATACTATAACGGCGGTAATTGGTAGCGGACTCGTAATAGTACGAAGTGCCCGTAAGGCTGTCGCCGTTTTGAATGATCTTTACTTCCACTTTCTGGCGGTTGATCTTTCCTTTCCACACTCCGGTGATCATCTGGCTGTTGGCGGATGTAAAAGTGAAACAAATAAGGAAAAAGACTATTGTTTGAAACGTAGTTTTATTCAAAATGCAGGTTTAAATGTGTTTTCAGGGCTATTCTCTTAAACGAATCAGTGGTAACAAATATTTTGCCTGAAAATGAAGGGATTTGTTTTGGCTGGAATTTGTTTTATTTCCTATATTAGTCCCGTATTTTGTGCCATTACCTGCTTATGAAGAAAGTATTTTACTATTCTTCTCCATTTCGGGTATTTGCATGTCCCCGAATCTCATATCCTCTTAAAATACCACCAAACCCGTTGAAATTTCACGGAAGTATTCGGCAATTAAACCCAACACTAAACTTTTATGAGAAAAGTTCTACTCCTTTCTGGTTTATTGATTTGTGCTTTTACAAGCTTTGCACAGGTTGATAACAGAGCAAAAAATGCGGCATTGCAGTTAGTCAGGCAAAATGCTGCTTCGATCAAGCTGCCATCACAAGATCTTAATGATGTGATCGTATCCAGTACCTACCAGATTACTGGTACGGATGTGATCATGGTGTATTTGCAGCAGAGCTACAAAGGCATCCCCGTATACAACCAGTTGAAAACAATGGCATTCAGAGGAGGAAAAGTTGTTTCTGACGCCGGCGAGTTTCAGTTGTCAATGGAAAAAATGACCGGGAATGCAAGTCCGCTACCCGGCATATCTCCTGCAAATGCACTGCAGGCAGCATTTACTGAAGCAAAAGTACAGGCAACTGAACTACCTGTTCCGGTAAGCATACTGGAAAATGGACGCAAGTTCGAGTTTGGTAAACTGGGTGTTGCTCAATTAAATATTACTGCAGAGCTTATTTGGGTGCCAAATGATAAAGGAATGTACCGTCTTGCCTGGCAGGTCTTTTTAGCTCCGGAGAAATCATCTGACTACTGGTTGATGAGAATTGATGCACAAACCGGTGCTCTTCTTAATAAAGATAACCTGACCATTACCTGTAAATGGGATCATGAAAATCACTCAATTGAGGAGCATATAAAAGAGAACCATCAAAAAAAATCAGGTGTTGCGTCTAAAAATAATTTTGTATTACAGAGAAATGATAACACAAACAAATGGGAGTATAAACCTTTTGTAATTGGAACAGCTACATACCGTGTTATCAGGTATCCGGCTGAAAGCCCTCAGCACCCTGGCGGCGCTCCTTCATTGCATACAGACCCATGGACACTTGTACCGGGTAATGCCACTTCTTTAAAATGGCATAGTGATCCCACTGATTACAATATTTCCCGTGGTAATAATGTATGGGCACAAGAAGATGCAAATGGAAATAACGGTACGGGTTTACCAGCTACTTCCACAACTGCCCTTCCCAACCTGACTTTTGATTTTACATACGACTTTACACAAGCGCCTCAGAATGCTACTAACCAGCAGGCCGCGATTGTGAACTTGTTTTATATGAACAACCTGATGCATGACATGGCCTATACATATGGCTTTGACGAAGTGTCAGGAAACTTCCAGGCCGATAACCAGGGCCGTGGTGGTGCTGGCAATGACTTTGTGTTTGCTGATGCGCAGGATGGATCTGGAACTAATAATGCCAATTTTGCCACACCGGCAGACGGATCAAATCCGAGAATGCAGATGTTTCTTTGGACAGCACCTAACCCTGACAGAGATGGTGATTTGGATAATGGAATTATCCAGCATGAATACGGTCATGGTATCAGTAACCGTTTGACAGGCGGACCTGCGGTTGTAAACTGTTTGCAGAATGCTGAACAGGCAGGTGAAGGTTGGAGCGATTATATGTCACTGATGATGAGTACCAACTGGGCAACTGCTACTGTTAACGATGGACCTATCAGAAGGGGAATCGGAACTTATGCCTTGAACCAGCCTATTACAGGTAATGGTATCCGGGTTCAGCCGTATTCTACTGATATGAGTATTTTCTCATTAACCTATGCAAACCTTCCGGGTCAGGCAGTACCTCACGGAGTAGGTACTATATGGTGTGGTATGATCTGGGAGATGACCTGGGAAATTATTAAACAGGATAATTTTATAGAACCTAACTTTTTAAGCCCCCCCGGTGCTGTATCAACTTGGAGAGGTAATGCAGCTGCAATGAAACTGGTAATGGAAGGGATGAGATTACAACCTTGCAGCCCCGGTTTTGTACAGTCAAGAAATGCGATTTTGCAGGCCGACCAGGTATTTTTCGGAGGCCGTTATGCCTGTGCTATATGGAGAGCTTTTGCAAAAAGAGGATTGGGCCGCAATGCTTCACAAGGTTCTAATACCAGTATCAGTGATGGTACTCCTGATTTCTCAGTTGATTCCGGAAGCTTTGGCCTGAATCCTGATGCAGCAAGTGTATTGGAAGGTAACAATCTTACTTACACCAATGCTGTTAACTCAGGTGAGTGTACGCCAATGGCAAACTATGTATTGAGAGATACATTGCCCACTACCGTAACCTGGGTGAGCGGTGGTGTATATACACCGGCAGACAGGGTAGTAACATTCAGCCCGATCAACCTGCCTATTAACACTTCTCAAAACTTCCAGGTAACGGTGAACGTTAATGCTGGTACCTATTTCACACCAGTACAACTCATCAACGATCCCGTTACAGCTATTGCACCAAACTGGACCGCTACATCTACCACTGCTAACGTATGGACTACCTCTGGTGCTTCTGTAAGAAGTGCGCCACTGGCATTCTTTACACCTGACCCGGCAGTTTCTTCTCAGCAAATTCTTGCCACTACAAGCCCGATCGCTATTCCTGGTAATGCATCGGCTGTTACTACTATGAGTTTCTGGCACAGGTATGTTGTCGAGAACGGTTTTGACGGTTGTGTAGTCGAGATCAGTACGAATGGCGGTGGTACATGGACAGATCTTGCTCCTTATATGAGCGGTGCAAGATATAATGGTACATTGTCAGCCTTGAATACATTCCTTGGTGGACGCCAGGCATTCACCGGTAACGTTGGGGCAGCTTTTGTAGAGACAAGAGTTAACCTTGCTTCCTTTGCAGGTCAGAATGTATTGATCCGTTTCAGATTTGCTTCAGATCCTTCAGTAGGAGGAACAGGTTGGTTCATTGATGATATCTTACTGGAAAGCAGACCGTATGTATTTACAAAAGCAGGTCTGTATGACAATACTAACGCAAGAGTAAGTTATAAGGATACACTTACACCAATCACAAGTTTAGTAGGTTGTGTGGATCCTGCGATCACTAACCATCCTAATAGTGTGGTTCGTTGTTCAGTTTCAGGTAATGCCGTATTTACTGTTACCGCTACCGGTACTAACCTGGTTTACCAATGGCAGTCAAGTACTGATAATGGTGTAACATGGACCAATATTACAGGTGCTACTCTTGCTACATATACAATTATCAATCCGACTACAGCCCTGAACGGTACTTTATACCGTTGTAATATTTCTGGAGATTGCGGTTCACCCGTTACATCGAACCCGGCCTTAATATATGTAAGCCCTGCGCTCACACACTCTGCTGTAACTGCCACACCGAATACTGGTTGTGCACCCGCTGCTACAACTATTACCGGAACAGTTAGTGGTGGTACAGCTGTGGGAGGTACAATCGGAACATCTGGTGTTATAAATACAGCTATACCAGATAACACTCCGGCTGGTATCAATTCAACAATCATATTACCTGCATTGACCATGCAGCAGGCGGGTAATTTAAAACTTCGTATAAATGCTACGCATTCATGGGTAGGGGATCTGAGGGTTACTCTCACCAGCCCATGCGGAACTACTTTTGCATTTGACAGACCTGGTTATAATGGCTCTGGATTTGGATACAGTGGTGACCTGGCAGGTGTTTACACCTTTGATCTGAGCGCTGCAACAATATTCCCTGAATCAGGACCAGCAGTGGTACCTGTTGGAAGTTATCAGCCTACTGATGCAGCAGGTGCTGCTCATACATGGGCTGGTGTCACCTTCCCATGTACAGCCGCCGGTAACTGGGTATTGAATATTGCAGATAATGCCGGTGGCGATCTTGGAAACCTGGTTGATTGGGCAATCCTTATTGGTGGTAATTACACTCATAGTTTGTCTGGTCCTGGTACTATTGTTCAAAATGCACCAACCGGCACTAATAATAGTAATGCCAGTTTCAGTGTAACAGGTATTCCCGCAGGTGTGCAGGTTTATACCCTGACATCAACCGATGCATTAGGATGTAGTGTAAGTTCAACAGTAAACGTAACAGTTACAGCTGCTCCCGGCATCACTACACAGCCAGTTAACAGAACAATCTGTCAAAATGGAAATACTACATTCAGTATTGTAGATAATTCACCACTACCGCCATCTTACCAATGGCAGATCAGCACAACTGGTGCCGGTGGTCCATGGACAAACCTGGCGAACGTAGCACCATTCTCTGGTGTTACTACTAATACATTAACTATTACAGGCGCAGGTCTTGTATATAATGGTAATTTCTTCCGTTGTGTGGTAAGCAATACTTGCGGAAGTTCTAATTCAAATTCAGCAACCCTTACTGTTAATCCGCTGCCGGTTGTGAACTCTGGCCCCAGCGGTCTTTGTGCACCGGTAACATTAACAGCTAGTGGTAATGCAGATACATATTCATGGTCACCAGCTGGCGGATTGAACACAACAACAGGTACGACCGTAATAGCTACACCAACTGTTACAACCGTGTACACAGTAACTGGTACTATTACTGCTACAGGTTGCCAGAACTCAGCTTCTGTAACTGTGTTGGGTACACCAGCCACACCGGTTATTACTCCGGCAGCACCGGTTATTTGTGCCGGAACCATACAGCCATTAACCGTGGCACCAACAACAATGACGGTTAGTTACTCAGGTACAGCATTGGCTATCCCCGGAACGGGTACAGGTGCTTCAACAGGAGCGCCAGCTAATATTTACCCGGCTGTTGTGAATGTTACAGGTCTGCCAACATCAGGTGTAAGAGTGAAGTCTGTTACCTTAAACGGATTCTCTCATACATTCCCGGCTGACGTTGATATGGTACTGCAATCACCAACAGGAACTAACGTAGTGTTTATGTCTGACGCCGGTGGCGGAACAGATATTGTGAATGGTAATATCACATTTGATGATGCTGCGGCCAGTTTGTTACCAGCTGCACTTGTTTCAGGAACATTCAGACCAACCAATGCGGCTGGTCCGGATGCATTCCCAGCGCCTGGTCCTGGTTCTATTACACAGGTTAACCCGCCGTTGTCAGGTTTCACCGGAAACTTCAATGGAAACTGGAACCTGTTTGTGGTAGATGACCTGGGTGGAGATATTGGTACATTGAATAGCTGGACCATCACTTTCGAAATACCAACAGCGATATGGTCACCAGTTACAGGTTTATATAGTAATGCAGCTGCCACTATTCCTTATGTAGCGGGAACACCTGCTTCAACAGTTTACTTCCTGCAGTCGCCAACGACTACTACAAACTATACCTATACAGTAACTAATACATTAGGTACATGTAGTTCGGCTCCTGCCAGTGTAACTGTAACTGTGAATCCAGTACCAACTATTTCAGTTGGTCCGAATAACCAGTGTGGTCCTGTTACATTAACAGCAACAGGTAGCGCTAATACGTATGCCTGGAGTCCTGCATCTGGTTTAAGTGGCACAACAGGTGCCACAGTGACAGCTAATCCTCAACTGAATACTACTTATACAGTTACTGGTACTATCACAGCAACTGGTTGTACAAACAGTGCTACAGTAAATGTTAATTCTACACCAGCAGCGCCAATTGTTACGCCTTCAGCTGTGAATATTTGTCTTGGAAGCACTACTACATTGGTAGTAACTCCAACTGCTGTGACAACACCGCTTGGCGGAACTATTACTATACCTGCGGGAGCTCCAACCACTACAAGTGGTGTGGCTTCACCATATCCGGCAACAATCAGTGTAGGTGGATTACCATCCGGAGGAGTAAGAGTGAAGTCAGTAAACATAAATGGTATCAGTCATACCTTCCCCGGTGATATCGACATGTTGTTGCAATCACCAACAGGTACCAATGTTATCTTAATGTCTGACAGAGGCGGCGGAACCGATATCGTAAATGGCAACCTCGTATTTGATGATGCTGCGGCAGGTCTTGTACCAACAGTTATTGTATCGGGTACATACAGGCCCACCAACACAGCAGGTCCGGATAATTTCCCTGCACCAGGTCCGGGTAATGTTACTGATGTTAATCCAACTTTGTCAACATTTACAGGTAACCTTAATGGAAACTGGAACCTGTTCGTAAATGACCAGGTAGGCGGCGACTTTGGTTCTATAACCAGCTGGAGCATCACTTTTGAGATAGTTGGAGCATTGTGGACACCTGTTACTGGTCTTTATACAGATCCTGTGGCAACTGTTCCATATGTGGCTGGTACATACGCCGGAACGGTGTATGCCAAACCGACTACAACTACTACCTATGCTGTAACAAGAGCTACAGCCACCTGTACGTCAGCTACAACAAATGTTACAGTAACAGTCTATCAACCGGTTACTATTACCACACAACCGGCTAACCAAACCGTTTGTGTTGGCGCTAATGCCACATTCAGTGTAGTTACAGCAGGTAACTTCCAAACATATCAATGGCAGTTGAGTACTGATAATGGAACTACATGGACTAATATCAGCGGCGCCAATGCAGCTTCTTATGTAGTAGCAAATGCTACTACTGCATTAAGTGGCAGAAGGTATCGTGTGATTGTAACTAATAGTTGTAATACAGTTACTTCAAATGCTGCAATATTAACAGTAAATGCTTTGCCAACTGTTGTAGCGAACGACCTGTTTAGCCGAAGGATCTGTATCAGTGATACATTAGTTCCATTGATTGGAACACCGGTTGGTGGTAGCTGGAGCGGTATTGGTGTTTCTGGTTTCAACTTTATACCAGGTGCAACTGCTGTTGGTACGTATGTGCTTACTTATTCATATACTAATGCTGCCGGTTGTACATCATCTGATACAACTACAGTGAAAGTGAGTGATTGTCCTGAAAGGATCAGGTTATTGAGAGATGATGCAGTGATATTGTATCCGAATCCGAATAATGGACAATTCAACATCCGCATGAATAGTGTATTGTATAATTATCTTGCCATGAGAGTATATACTTCAGCAGGACAATTGGTACATACACAACAATGGAGCGGATTGGTTTACGGCCGTGTAGTGCCGATCAACCTTACACACTTGCCGGCTGCTGTATATATGGTAAGGTTTATCTATGACGACGGAATAAGAACGTCAGAAAAGACCTTCCCTGTGATTGTAGGCAGACAGTAAGCAACACAGAATTATTTAATACTACAAGGCATCCCGTTTTTTCGGGATGCCTTTTTCTTTGTAGCAGGGACCGCTTATCTTTAAACAATGACATCGCAGCAAGTGATATTGGTATTACAAAAAAATCGGGGGATGTTTAATTCGGTTGTTCCATTCGATCCATCAAAAGATAAATTACTGTCATTAGATTTTACGACAGGTAATAAGGAATTAACCGATGATGTGTTGCTGCATTCGGATCAGTTTATCCGGTATATCAATGATAAATTAAACGATGCAGGTGCCCGTTATGGTATAGGTGGTTATGCAGAACACCGGGCTGTATACAGTAAAAGCTGTGTTTTTGATGGGGATAATCCCGGAGATGAACCGAGAAGGCTGCACCTTGGAGTTGATATTTGGGGCAAACCTCATACAGCGGTGATAGCGCCTTTGGATGGTATTGTTCACAGCTTTGCATTCAATAATAATTTTGGCGATTATGGTGCTACCATCATTCTTACGCATATGCTGGATGGGGTGACTTTCTATACTTTGTATGGACATCTCAGTCTTAACTCAATTAAGAATCTTTCAGAAGGAGAACGAATAAAGGGGGGAGAGATTTTTGCCGAATTCGGGATACCAGCGGAGAATGGAGGATGGCCGCCACATCTTCATTTCCAGATTATACTTGATATAAATGGTTGGTCGGGTGATTACCCTGGTGTCTGTAAATATTCAGAAAAAGAAAAATGGCTGGCCAATTCACCGGATGGCGACCTGGTACTGGGCCTTAACGATTATATAAGCCGGTTCATCTAATTTTAATACAGGGGTTATAAAATCTCTTTTCCTTTGCACCGGCTTTTGAAAATGGCAATTGCATAGCAGAGTCTCATTAACTGTTAAACCGTATCCTTATTTGTTGAAAGTTCCGGGGCCGTACCTCCGGGACTTTTCAGTTTTCAGCTTTAAGCAGTTTAAACGCATGATTCCACTGATTCCTTGTAAAACCAGGAATACACCATAAAATACAAAGCGGTTCTATAGCTCTTGCGGCTTCTGCTCTGCCCATATCTTCTGTTTCCCATCCAAAGGAAGATAAAATAGCAGTCACTGTTTTCTTAGCCTCTTCATCATTGCCGCAGATAAACATAGTAGGTGTGCCAGCAGGGAATTTTGGCTTGTACATGTACGCATTGCCAACACTATTAAACGCTTTTACCAGTTTTGCATCCGGCAGTATTTTTTGAATTCTCTCCATCAATGAATCTTCCAGGGTAGTAAAGAATTTCAGTACACCATTATCAGGAGGAACAGCCGCAATAGGATTTGTAGCATCAATAACTGTTTTTTCAAAGAAGTGTTCTTTACCCGCCAACGATATAGCGTCTTCCACGACAAGGCCGCTGACAGCCAGTACAATAATATCTCCGAATTGAGCTGTTTCCTGGAATGACCCTAACAATCCATCCTTATTTTCCTTTTGCCATTTCACTACATCTTCTTTTGAAATATTACGGGTTCCCAGCATTACTTTGTGGCCTTCTTTTAAAAAAGCTGTAGCCAATACACGGCCAACCTGGCCAGAGCCTATTATACCAACTTTCATAAAAATGTTTTTTAATGATTAGTTTTACAAAGTTGAGAAAAATTTGTTCATGGCTAATCCTAATTTGAATTCAGATAAAAATGACCTGACTGCGGCAGATGCAGTATTTGAAAATTCTATCCGCCCGGCGCAGATAGATGATTTTTCGGGCCAGGACCAGATCATTGAGAATCTTCGCATTTTTATTAAAGCAGCTAAAATTCGTGGTGAGGCATTGGATCATGTTCTGTTTCATGGCCCCCCGGGTTTGGGAAAAACAACGCTGTCAAGAATAGTAGCGAATGAACTGGGAGTGAATATTAAGGAAACATCAGGGCCGGTGATAGAAAAACCGGGTGACCTTGCCGGACTTCTTACCAGCCTTGAGGCAAACGATGTATTGTTTATTGATGAAATTCACCGGTTGAGCACTGTAGTGGAGGAATATTTATACGCAGCTATGGAAGACTACCGGATTGATATAATGATCGACAGTGGCCCCAATGCCAGAAGTATCCAGATCAATTTGAATCCTTTTACATTGATTGGCGCTACGACCAGAAGCGGTTTATTGACTGCGCCACTTTTGTCAAGATTTGCTATTAAATCGAGGTTGGAATATTATACATCTGTTGTATTGAATAAGATAATTCTGCGTTCGGCTGGTATATTAGGAACAAACATTTCCAAAGAAGCTGTTGAAGAGATTGGCAGAAGAAGCCGGGGTACGCCAAGAATTGCAAATGGGTTGTTGAGAAGAGTAAGAGATTTTGCACAGGTATTAAATGATGGCGAGATTGATTTTGGGATCACCCAGCATGCATTAAAAGCGTTGAATGTAGATGAGCATGGGTTGGACGATATGGATAACCGGATTCTTTCCACCATCATTGATAAATTCAAAGGAGGCCCGGTGGGCATTACAACTATTGCAACTGCGGTAGGTGAAGAAGCCGGCACATTAGAAGAAGTATATGAGCCATTCCTTATACAGGAAGGCTTTTTACAAAGAACACCAAGGGGAAGAGAGGTTACTGAAAAAGCTTATGAGCACCTTGGTAAAAAAAGGCCTGGAACTACAGGAACATTATTTTCCTGAAACAAAAAAAGGCTACCTGTAAACAAGTAGCCTGTATTTTTTCGCCCCTTTAGGGGTTGGGGTATTACTGCACCACCAATCTGAATCCATTTCCGTGAATATTTACTATTTCAATTTTTTCATCATCTTTCAGGTATTTCCTGAGTTTGGCAATGTACACATCCATACTGCGGCCATTGAAATAGGTATCGCTGCCCCAGATTTTCTTTAATGCCTGTTCCCTTGGTAACAGATCATTCAGGTGCTCGGCCAGCATTTTCAACAGCTCATTTTCTTTAGGCGATAAAGTTTGTGTTACGCCACTATGCGTCAACTGGCGCAGTTTGGGGTTGAAATGATAACTGGCCAGGTCAAACTCTTTGTTTTCGCTTTCCTTGTTCTGCTCTTCGTTTCTTTTCAGGATTGCTTTTATTTTCAGGAGCAGCACTTCACTGTCGAAGGGCTTGGTGATATAATCGTCGGCGCCCAATTTATAGCCCTGTATCACATCTTCCTTCATTGTTTTAGCACTTAGGAAAAAGAGAGGTATGTCGGGGTCCACATCCCGTATTTCTTCTGCGAGGGTAAATCCGTCCATATTAGGCATCATTACATCCAGCAGGCAGAGTTCAAATTTTTCCCGTTGAAAAGCAGCCAGGCCAAGACGGCCATCTCTTTCCAGGGTTACATCGTAATCATTCAGTTCAAGATAGTTCTTCAGTACACTTCCGAGATTAGGATCATCTTCGCACAACAAAATTTTAGGTTTCTTAGCTTCCATTGTCTGGTGGTTTTATATTGGTGACAAATAAAGTTAAAGCATTTCGGGGGTTCAAGTATCCGGGCTGAATATTTTGTTAAAACACCGTTGTTTCGAACCCTTTGCTTTCTACTTTTGCTTTATATAATAAAAAACTGTGCCATGCATTTAACGCCTGATAATCGCCTGAAAAAACTGATCGTAATTGGTGACCGG
>JAEUVO010000003.1 GCA_016786885.1 Chitinophagaceae bacterium
CTGATCCAGCCTACCAGTACTACAAATACAAGAATTATTACAAACCCCAGTCCCGGAATTTTTACATAGGGCTGCAAAATACCATCCACTTTTTCAAACAGCCAGAACAGCACATAAGCGGTAATACCTATCGGGGCAAGGATAATGACACCCTGGATGAAATAACGTAATAATTTTTTAACGGGGTTTTTTTGTTGCCCCTTTTTAGTGGCCATATAGCTGATTTGCAGGCTAAGGTAGTTTAAAATACCCCTCGATGACCGGTAATAAAAATCGGTGAACGGTCGAAAACAAGGGGTGGAAACTTTGGTTACGAAATAAGTTTCCATAGTTTTGCCCTTCGAAATTGAACTAATGGAACCCAAAGAAAGAATATTAATAAAGGCCGAAGAGTTGTTTATGCAGTACGGTATCCGGTCGGTATCGATGGATGATATTGCCAATAACCTGGGTATGAGTAAAAAGACCCTGTACCAGTATTTTGCTGATAAAGATGAACTGGTAGATGCTGTCGTGGACGGACATATTAAAGAAATACAGGAAGACTGTATGAGCTGCCGCCTGGATGCCACTGATGCCATTCATGAAATATTTATTACGATGGAACGCATCATGGAGGAGTTCAGCAATATGAACCCTATGCTGCTGTATGACCTGGAAAAATTTCATTTCAAAGCCTACCAGCGGTTCAGGGAACATAAGGATAAATTCCTGCTGCAGATCATCCGCAATAATATCGAGTGGGGAATCAAAGATGAATTATACAGGGATGATATCAATGTAGATGTACTCTCCAAGTACCGGATCGAATCAATGATGATCCCGTTCAATGTGGCAGTATTTCCACCGGGCAAGTATAACCTGGCCGAAATATCCGGCATTATCATTCAAAATTTTACTTACGGATTAGCTAGCATAAAAGGACATAAACTGATACAGAAATATAATGAACAACGAAACAAAACCCTTTCTTATGATGAAAGTAAAAAGTAAGCATTGGCTATTAGGACTGGCTTTGTTACCGGCAGCTGTTTTTGCACAGGGAACAATCCGCAGCAATGTTGATACAATGAAGATGACAAAACATGAGTTTTCCGTGCAGCAGGCGATCGACTACGCAAAGAAGAATAATGTGAATGTCAAAAATGCGTTGCTGGATGTACAATACCAGGCGCAGGTGAACAGGGAAGTGACTTCAAGAGCTTATCCTGGTATCAATGCCAGCCTGGGTACTACATACAATCCTAATGTCGCCACACAGGTGTTGCCGAATTTTATTTCACCAGCCACCTACCAGGTATTGATAGATGAAGGCGTGAAAGATGGTAACGGCAATACTATTCAGATGCCTGATGATTTTGGTTTTGTGGCAGCGCAGTTTGGTACTAAATACAGTGCTTCCGCCGGTATAAGCCTTACGCAGATCCTTTTTGACGGGCAGGTTTTTGTAGGCCTGCAGGCAAGAGATGCTACGATGCGGTTTGCGAAAAAGAATGTGGAAGTAACGGAAGAGATGATCAAGACCAATATTTATAAAATATACTACCAGCTGGTAGTGGGCAACACACAGGTGGAATTGCTGGATGCCAATATTGAAAGACTGGAGAAACTGCTGAAAGATACCCGGATCATTTATGAAAACGGGTTTGCAGAAAAACTGGATGTAGACAAACTGACCGTACAGCTTACCAACCTGCAAACAGAAAAGACCAAAGTGCTCAACACTATTTCCAACGGGTATTATGGATTAAAAGTATTGATGGGTATGCCGGTAAAGGATGAACTGGTGCTGACAGATAAACTAACGGATGAGCAGATAAAAGATGGTATGCTGGAAGGAAGCATCTATTCATACGAGGACAGAAAAGAATTTCAGTATGCACAGATTGGAAAAGAACTGAACGAGTACAACATAAGGAGATATAAACTGAGCCAGGTACCTACAGTTTCGTTAAACGGGCAATATGCCAAGAATGCACAACGCAACAAATGGAATTTTTTCGGGAAAGGAGATTGGTTCACTATTTCTTCCGTAAGCCTCAATGTCAATATCCCGATTTTTAATGGTTTCTACACCAAATCAAAAATTGAACAAACGAAAATTCAGCTTCGGCAGACAGAGAACCAAATAGAAGCGTTGAAACTTTCTATTGATAACGAGGTAGAAACAGCAAAGAATAATTTCCGCTCTGCGATCAGCAACATGGATTTTCAGAAAAAGAATATGGAACTGGCAGAAAGAGTATACCAGCAAACCAAAAAGAAATATGAAGTGGGAACCGGTTCGCAAACAGAGATCAATGCAGCGCAGGTAGAATTAAAGACAGCGCAGACAAGTTATATCACGGCACTGTATGATGCTATCATTGCACGGATCGATTTTCTGAAAGCAACAGGTAAACTATAATAATCAAAAACCAACACATGACTTATAAACTGAACAATATGAACAACATCTTAAAAATATCTTTTGCAGCAATTTTTGCTGTCACATTGATAGCTTGTGGTGCAGGTGCTAAAGACAAAAAAGGAGCAGTTGGCGATATAAAAGCCAAACTAGAAAAATTAAAAAAAGAGAAAAGCACTCTTGATGCTGATATCCGTAAGCTAGAAGAGGAACTGGCAAAAGCAGATCCTTCTGCAGCCAAACAAGTAGCAAAGCTTGTAGTTGTGGATACATTGCGGGTACAGGATTTTGTGCATTATATAGAATTGCAGGGAAAAATATCCAGCAGTGGTATGGGCTATGTGGCGCCAAAAGGTGGTGGCGGATTGATAAGGGCCATTTATGTGAAAGTGGGTCAGAAAGTAGGTGTGGGCCAGCTTGTATTAAAACTGGATGATGCCATGCAAAGGCAATCTCTGATTGCTGCGCAACAATCAACCGGGCAATTAAAGGCAAGACTGGCACAGGCGCAAACTATTTATGAGCGATATCAAAATTTATGGAAGCAGAATATTGGTGCAGAGATCAATGTGATCAATGCAAAAGCTGATGTGGATGCATTGGTTGCACAATTGCGGTCAGCAGAAGCACAGGTAGCACAGGCAGGCGAGGCGCTGGATATGACGAATGTAAGAGCAGGGCTTAGTGGTGTAATAGAGCAGGTGAATGTAAGGGTAGGTGAATTTTTCACCGGGGCCACGCAACAGGGAGGACAAATTGTTATTGTGAACGCTTCATCACTGAAAGCAGAAGTACCGGTACCGGATAATTATGTAGCTAAAGTGAAAAAAGGAGATAAAGTACTGGTATCAGTTCCTGAAACTGGGAAAGCTCCTTTTGAATCTTCCATCAGTGTGGTGGGTGCGGCAATTGATCCTACTACAAGATCATTTTTAGTAGAAGCAAAACTTCCGTCAGATGCATTGTTGAAGCCTAACCAGACTGCCACTATGAAGATTCTCGATTACCAGGCTAAGGCAACCATTGCTGTTCCTATCAACGTAGTGCAAAGCGATGAAAAAGGAAAATATGTATACGTAATGGAAAAAGCCGGTGATAAGAAAGTAGCCCGTAAGAAAACAGTGAATGTGGGTGAAGCATATAACGGCCTGATGGAAATAAGGAGCGGATTGACAGGCGGCGAAGTGATCATCACAGAAGGTTATCAAACCGTGTATGACGGGCAATCCATCACAACAGGCAAGTAAACATTGATGATTAAAACTTTTTCAGATGAAAGTAACGGAAGGAATAGTTAAAAAATTTAAGGAATTCAAACTCACCAGCTGGGCGGTGGACAACCGTACAGCTATCTATATCATTGCTGTACTGATATCGGTATACGGGTATATGAAATTCAATTCAATGCCCAAAGAGCAGTTTCCTGATATTGTGGTGCCTACTATTTCGGTAGCAACCGTATATGTTGGTAACTCACCAAAGGATATAGAAAACCTGGTAACCCGGCCTATCGAAAAACAACTGAAAGGTATCAGTGGCGCCAAGGTAAATAAAGTACAGAGTACATCGCAGGCTGATTACAGCCTGATCGTGGTGGAATTTGACACAGATGTAAAAACAGATCTCGCCAAGCAAAAAGTAAAAGACGCTATTGATAAGGCAAGGGCCGATCTGCCGACAGATCTTACACAGGAACCCGATGTACAGGAATTTGCTTTTAGTGAGATGCCTATCATGTTTGTAAATGTTAGCGGTGATTATGATGGTATCAAACTGAAGGAATATGCAGATAAAATGCAGGATCGCTTTGAAGAACTGGGTGAAGTAACAAGGGCTGAAATTGTGGGTGCACCGGAAAGAGAGATACAAGTGAATGTGGATCCATATAAAATGACAGCGGCAAGAGTGAGTTTCACTGATATCGAAAATGCGATTGCAAGAGAGAACAACGACATCACCGGTGGGCTTATTGAAGTGGGTAACATGAAGCGTACTCTCAAAGTAAAAGGACAGTTTACCAGCGCTGCTGATCTGTCCAGTATTGTAGTACGAAGCAGTTCCCAGGGGGCTTCTGTCTACCTCCGGGATATTGCCCAGTTAAAAGATACCATCAAAGAAAAGGACAGCTATGCCCGCCTGGACGGGAAAAATGTAGTGACGCTGAATATTGTGAAAAGAGCAGGAGAGAACCTGATCAACTGTGCGGATAATGTGAAAGCAGTGGTAAAAGAGATGCAGGAGAAAGAAGAACTGCCCAAAGATCTGAGAGTCGAGTTTACCGGCGATCAGAGCAAGCAAACCCGGACATCTTTTACTGAGCTTATTAATACTATTATTATCGGGTTCATTCTTGTATTGCTTATCCTGATGTTCTTTATGGGAGTTACCAATGCCTTCTTCGTGGCATTGAGTGTGCCTCTCAGTGTGTTTGTAGCATTTCTTTTTCTTCCGATTGCTGATACAATTATCGGAACCAGTGTTACCCTCAACTTCATTGTATTATTTGCCCTGCTCTTCGGATTGGGAATAATAGTGGATGATGCCATTGTGGTGATCGAGAACACTCACCGTATTTATAATAACGGCAAGGTGCCGATCATACGAAGCGCCAAAGAAGCAGCCGGTGAAGTATTTATTCCGGTACTGGCCGGAACGGCCACCACACTGGCGCCGTTCTTCCCGTTGCTTTTCTGGAAGGGGTTGATCGGGAAATTCATGATCTACCTGCCCACCATTCTTATCCTTACACTGGCCGCATCATTGATCGTTGCGTTTGTGTTCAACCCGGTGTTTGCAGTAAACTTTATGAAACCGGAAGGAAAGGAATTTGAAAAACCGAAGAATGCTGTATTCAGGAATAAATGGTTTATCGCAGCGTTGATCGCTGGTGTATTACTGCACCTTGCCGGCCTGAGAGGAGTAGCAAACTTCTCCCTGCTAATGGCTGTACTGATGGTGTTCAATGCGTATGTGCTGAATGATATAATACATCGTTTTCAAAACAGTTTTTTGCCCGGTTTGATGAACAGGTATGAAAAAATGCTTCGATGGATATTAAAAGGAAAGAGACCTGCCTGGGCATTCGTATCCCTGTTCGGACTGTTTATTTTTTCTGTTGCTTTTTTAATGGTAAGAGGAAATAAGCAAACCTTTTTCCCGAGCGGCGACCCCAATTTTGTTTACGTATACCTGAAACTGCCTGTTGGAACTGATGTAAAATATACAGACAGTGTTACCAGGATGCTGGAAGCAAGAGTACACAAAGTACTGGAGAATGAAAAGCCGGGTGCACCAGGGAGTGTGGTGGAAAGCATTATTACCAATGTGGCAGTAAGTGCCAACAATCCCCGGGACAACAACCGGAGTGTGCAATCCAATTTGGGCCGTATCCAGGTTTCTTTTGTTGAATTTGAGAAAAGACATGGCAAGAGCACTATGCCATTAAAGGAAGCCATACGGGAAGCGGTGCAGGGTATACCCGGCGCTAACGTGGAGATAGCACAAGAAGATGGTGGCCCGCCCACAGATCCTCCTGTCAATATTGAAGTAAGCGGCGACAATTTCGAAAGCATCGCAGCTGTGGCTTCCAGCCTGTACAATTATTTAGATACAAATAAAATAGATGGCATTGAGAACCTGCAGGCTGATGTAGACCTGAATAATCCTGAAATAACCATCAATGTAGACAGGGAAAAAGCAATGATGGAAGGTGTAAGTACCGGCCAGATAGGAATGGAGATACGTACCGCTGTATTTGGTAAGGAGGTAAGTAAAATAAAAGACGGAGAAGATGAGTATAAGATCCAGCTTCGCTATACTGATTTAAAGCGGAATAATATCACTGACCTGATGAATATGCGTATCACCTTTATGGATATGAACACCATGCAGGTGAAATCGATACCAATGAGTGCCATAGCTTCTGTTGATTATACTAATACAACCGGGGGTGTTAAAAGAAAAAATATAAAACGCACCATTCAGCTGCAGAGTAATGTACTTGACCCTACCATGGTGGGGCCAATCAATGCTGAATTACTGGTTAAGATCGATGAGTTCAAAGAGAAATCCAAGATACCGCCTGATGTAACCATAAAACTCAGCGGACAGAGTGAACAGGAAAAGGAAACAAACGAGTTTCTGTTACTGGCATTTCTTATTGCCATCGGTTTGATCTTTTTGATATTGGTATTGCAGTTTAATTCAATGAGCAAACCGTTCATTGTAATTACAGAGATATTCTTCTCGGTGATCGGTGTGCTGTTGGGTTATGCTATCACAGGTATGACAATTGCCACCATCATGTTACTGGTTGGTATTGTAGGTCTGGCAGGTATTGTTATCAAAAATGGTATCCTTATCATTGAATTTACAGATGAACTGAGAGGCAGGGGACTGCGTACAAGAGAAGCTGCTGTGCAGGCGGGTAAGATCAGGATTATCCCGGTATTATTGACAGCCGTGGCAACCATATTGGGCCTGCTGCCATTAGCAGTTGGATTTAATATAGATTTTGCCGGCTTGTTCACCAGCCTGCGGCCGAATATCTTCTTTGGAGGAGACAGTGTAGTATTCTGGGGACCACTGAGCTGGACCATCATCTTCGGGTTACTGTTTTCTTTCTTCCTTACCCTTGTGATGGTACCCAGTATGTACCTGATGGCAGAAAGATTAAAACGACCGATGGAGAAATTTTATGGAGGAAGATGGGTAGCCATCTTTGGTTTCCTCGGTCCTTTCTTCTTTATTCTTGTAGGCATCATGTTCCTGGTTCGCCGGATACAAGGCAAAAAAATATGGATGGGTAAACTGAAAGAACCCGTCAGGAAGGGATCATAAATGAAAAACCGTGGTTGGTTTTGTGGTTAAAAAGGCGGCTCTCTTTTGAGGGCCGCTTTGCTATAATGATAATTATTTAACGAACAGTTATGCACTGCATCAAAGGAAGTTTATAATGATAAGCTTCCTGTTTATAACTTTGAAAAAATTTAAACTATGAGTACAGCACCCCGTGTCAATCATGAAATTGACTATAAAATTTATGGCGAGGAGTTACAGTTCGTAGAAATCGAACTCGATCCAACTGAAACAGCTATTGCTGAAAGCGGAGGAATGATGATGATGGACGAAGGTATCCAGATGCAAACCATTTTTGGAGATGGTTCTGCCCAGCAGCCTACCGGTTTTTTGGGTAAACTGGTGAGTGCCGGAAAAAGAGTACTGACCGGCGAAAGTTTGTTTATGACGGCATTTACCAATGAGAGCCAGGGAAAAAAGAAAATAAGTTTTGCTGCACCTTATGTAGGTAAAATAATACCGATGGACTTGCGGGAACTTGGCGGAACCATCATTTGCCAGAAGGATGCTTTTTTATGTGCTGCGAAAGGTGTAAGTGTGGGACTCCATTTTCAGCGTAAGTTGGGTGTGGGCATTTTTGGCGGAGAAGGCTTCATTATGCAAAAAATAGAAGGAGACGGCATGGCCTTTTTGCATGCCGGTGGTTTTATTATTGAAAAAGAATTAAAGCAGGGTGAGATATTAAAAATAGATACAGGTTGTGTGGTTGGCTATACACCCACTACACAGTTTGATATTGAGTTTGTAAAAGGGGTAAAGAACTTTATGTTTGGCGGTGAAGGTTTATTTTTTGCAAAATTGCAGGGACCGGGTAAAGTTTGGATTCAATCCTTACCTATAAGCCGCCTGGCCGGAAGAATAGTAGCTTACGGAACTTACAAACGTAAAGAAGAGGGTAGTGTACTTGGTGGATTAGGTAATTTGTTTGACGGAAGAGAGTAAACTAAATGCAATGCAGGTAAAAGACCTTTTCTCATCAGGGAAGGTCTTTTTTTATGCCGGGATATTTACTGGCAAACAACAGTTCATAGTCCGGGTTATTCTTTAATTGTTGAATAACGAAATGCAGTTTCTCAATATCTTCTGTTTTTTGAAAGGCCTGGTCATGCGCCAGTAATACAAGGTGGCCGGGTTTTTTTGTTTTACCTGCTGCCAGCATGTTATCGATACGTCGGAGTAATAAACTGGTGGCTGTATCCACCGCCAGTGTTTTGTGGTCAAACATCCATTCAATATCCCAGCCCATGATGGCAAAGCCCGCCTGGTGCAGGGAATCGATGGCCGCCTTACTCTCGTAGATATCTGTATGCTCTATCGAGTCGATACGCCAGGCATTTCGACCGGGCATACGGGCAATATTATTGGTAAAGCCTCCTGTTTTTTGTGCCTGTTTAAAATCTTCCACCACTTTGCCGGGTTGTTCATAAAAGGAAGTGTACTTGTTATGTGCATGGGTGTAGCTGTGGTTACAAAGCTCAACCGTGCTGTCTGACTTCAGTATCTCCCAGGTTTCTTTTTGCCGGGGACTGTCGAATATATGTTCTCCTACGATGAAGAAGCTGGCGGCAATATTTTCTTCCTTCACGGCGGCCAGTACATTACGGGTGCCCTTATTGGGACCATCATCAAAAGTGATGTAGATCTTTTTCTTAAGCACAGCGGCTTTAGCGACAGAGTCAGCTGCTTTTTGTTGTTGCTGCCTGATCAGGGTGCTGTCAATAGCCGGCAGGGCAGTTGTATCTTTTTTACTTTCCTTGTTGTTACAAGAGAAGGTGAGCAACGCTAAAACAATAAAAAGGGAAAGAGAAAAACGTAAAAAGAACTGTTTGGCAGGGTCGCCATCGTCGGGGGAAGAGCTTGAGTGCATGGTAATGTGTGGTTGTTTAATTCCGGGTTGAAATTATACAGGAAGCCGGATGGCTGCAAGTTTTTGTTGGTTAAAGAAAGATTAAAGTAAAACACTTTGGTAAAGGGCAGGACTGGCGATATGACGATTTTTTTTGCCCTAACTATTGCTCAGTAAAACGGTAAAAAGATCAAAATTTGTTAGGTTTTCGACAGGTTACTTTATCGAGGGCTTTTTCATTTTTAGTTCTTCTGCCATCATGATCGAATGCTTTAGTGAATTAATATTTCTCCAGTCGCTGTGTGCTATGATGATGAACCTTGGTTTTCGGCATTTTCTCTGAACTTTTTTAAGTGTAGATGCATATTCAGTTACATTGGCATCACCTAAATAACCTAAATTTTCGGCATCAGCACCTTTTATTAAGCAGCCGCCGTAGAGAATTTTTTCTTTTTCAAACCAGATCACAATATTGTCTGTAGTGTGACCTTCCCCCGGGTAATACGTTTCAAAAGAGTATTGACCAATATGGAAGACGGTATCCTTTGTCATTAAAAATTCAGCCCTTTTCTTATTATTCTTTTTACTTAATTCATCCGTAAGAACAGTAGTATAGGTTTTAATTCCCTGTTGCCGGTAATATTCGAGCCCTGCAGTTTTGTCGCTGTGCCAATGGGTTGCAAAACACATTACCACCCTTTTGTTATGCTTTAATTGTATACTGTCAAGCAATGGCTGAAACTGTGTGGTATCCCAAGGTGTGTCAAACATTACAACGCCATTGTCGGTGACGAGGTACATCCCGTTTGCAGGTACCCGGCTTTCTTCGTATGTGTTATAAGTTGTATAGACATAAAAATCTCCTGTTAGATGAGAGATTTTAAGCTTCACTTTTTCCGCCTGTCCATAAACATGGATTAGTGAAAAAATAAAAGCTGTTGTCAATATGATCTTCTGCATTGTGTTTCTGTAAATTATTTGGCGCTGGCCTGTAAAATTACCGTTTCAAGTATATCAATATTTATATCTTTTAGCGTTTTGAACCTGATGCAATACCCTGTCACGGTTGCTTTGCCTAATTTTTTCCCGAACGTTTTTGCCAGGTACGTCTTATCTTTTATACCCATGATATAGACAGAGATTCCGCTTGTGTTTCCGCTCAAACCAATTTGATAAAACTCCCTCGTTGTTCCATCTGCGTATTTCATGTTGTAAGACCCATATCCTATGTTGGGATTGGAAACAGTTTTTCCTTTGCTGTCTTTACCATCCAGGAACCATACTTTGCATTTGGGCAGTACCTTCAGTATATGCCGGTGCAAGGCCTGCATATCACTCCGTTTTGGTTCAGGCTGGCTGGTAATATATTTTTTGATTTGTTCCTGTATGTTCATTCTTACTGAAATTCAACGTTACCATCATTTTGTGGATAATCCCGATAGCTATCGGGATGCCAACGGGGTTTCCAAATTCTGACTTATCCTTTTAGCCGGTATTATTTAGTTCATTTAAGTTCTGAAAGTATTAACTTTTTCTGTTTTAATGTATTCTTCATTGCCTTTTCTCTCACTTTAGGGTCATCGCTGTTAATAAGGTCAAAATATTCAACGGGAACAACCTGCCACGATAAACCATATTTATCTTTACACCACCCACAAGAACCTTCTTCGCCACCGTTTGCGGTCAAAGCATCCCAATAATAATCTACTTCTGCCTGGTCTTTGCAATTAATAACAAACGAAACAGATTCATTAAACTTGAAGTAAGGCCCTGCAGCCAAAATACTAAATTCAATATCACCAATTTCCATAATCGCTGTTTCAAAGCTGTCCTGGCCACCTTGCTCTTTTGCTTCAGGTGGATTCTTGTATTGACGATATTCTTTCATTTTACCATCTTTGAAAATAGAAAGGTAGTAATCTACTACTGCTTTGGCGCCTTTATCAACCCAAAGAGAAGGTGTTATTTTTTGCGTAATCATATCAGTCTTTTTTGCTAAAGTTTGATTGGAAGTTGTATCCATATTACTGTTTTTGTGAGAACCCTGTTGAGAATCCCCACAACTCATCAGACCCGCTATCACTAATGTGGTCAAAAATTTAAGTTTATAGTTTTTCATTGCGTTATTTATTTAAAGCCTGCCTGTCGGCAGACAAGGTTGGTAATAAATTTTCTAATTCATTTAATGTCATGGTGAAGCCTTCTTTGAAGCCCATTTGGATAAGCATTTCAATGTCAGCAAGTGATTTTTGTTTTATCACCATACTTACTTTTGTAATACCCTGCCTGTCCGGCAGGCAGGCGTTAAGTTCACTAAAATTAAATTCCCATTCTGAAGTTGGCAATTCGGTATTAATGTTTTCGTCTTTGTCGGTAAAAGATGACAACCATTTCATATTGGTTTTGGGTTTTATTAAAGTGTATTGTTGTATTCCCCAATGCTCTTTTCCGTCAGGCCATACCATCGCATAAAGTCTTCGTCCGCCTACTTCAAAGTTCATTACTTTGGTTTTTGAAGCCAATGGTTTTGGTGCCCACCATTGGTCAAGAATTTCTTGTTTGGTAAACGCATCCCAAACTAGTGAAAGTTCTGCATCAAATTCTCTGGTTATTAAAACCGAATTGGTTGATTTGTCAACCGTAAAGTCAAATAGTAAATTGTTCATTTTTTACCTATTTAATGTCGATAATAAATTTTCCAATTCGTTTAATGTCATAGTAAAGCCTTCTTTGAAGCCCATTTCTATCATTTTTTCCATTCTTTCAAGAGATTCATTGTAAATCGAAATACTAACTTTCGTTCTTTTATTTTCTTCATTAAAATTCAAATCCCAATTTGAACCCGGCAAATGAGGGTTTTCATCTTTATCAGCAAACACACTTAGAAATTTGAAATTGGTTTTTGGTGTGATGGAAGTATACTGTTGTAGTTGCCACATCTCATGCCCTTCAGGACTAACCATTGCATAAAACCTACGTCCTCCAACCTTGAATTCCATTACTTTCGTTTTTGATTCGAAAGGTTTAGGAGCCCACCATTGGTCAAGGATTTCGGCTTTGGTAAATGCGTCCCATACCAGCGATAGGTCAGCATCAAATTCTCTTGTTATGAATACCGTTTTCGCTGCTTTGTCAACGGTAAAATCAAATAGCAGGTTCATTTTTTTTGTTTTTTAATGTTAGCTAATACGTTGTCGAGTTGGTTAAATTTGGTTTCCCAGATCTTTCTGAATTGGTTAAGCCATTTATCGATCTCTTTCATTTTTTCAACTTCGAGTGAGTAGTAAATTTCCCGGCCCTGGTATTCCTGTTTTACCAGTTCGCATTCGGTTAGGATGCGAAGGTGTTTGGAAACAGATTGCCGGGTGGTGTGAAAGTTCTCAGCAATGGCGTTGGGTGTCATTGCCTGTAATGCAATTAAGGTAATAATGGCCCGTCTTGTAGGGTCGGCTATTGCCTGGAAAATGTCACGTCTCATAATACTTACATTTTTACTTGTGAAGCCAATCGGTTGCAAATATATATGCAACTATTCGGTTTCGCAAATATTTTTTTTCGGAGAAATATTCAAGAGAGTGAAGCTGCAGGGTTTCGCTCTGCAATTACCGTCAGTGTTCAGGGCTTATGCTGTGCTGAAATTAATAAAGTTTAGCCTGTAACTGAAGCCGAAATAAGATCAAAATTTGTGTGGGTTTTTTCACAGTTCATATTATCTTCTGTTTTTCTTTCGTCCTTCATTTAGTATTTGTCTGATTGTCGCCAGGTGTGAAAGTAAAACTAAAGGAACTACACAAGATGGCAACCAGTTAAAAGGAAAATACAAAACAGCTATGTTCGGTTGGTCAAATGCAAATTTTTGAAATGGAAATGGTGCTGACAGAACAGCATTTGCAACAATATTTATTAAAAGCCCCAAACAGATGAAATTCCAGGCCAGGATTATTTTCCTGTTTAATTGGTTTCTTATAAAACCGAAATAAAAGATAATTGGAGCCGTCAGCCCTGATAAGATGTCAAAGTTTCTTCCCTCAAACGTCATAAGTTGAGGGACGGTCTTATTAACGAACAACCAAAAGAGAACAATTTCAACCGGAATTCGAATTGTATGCAAAACTGTTAATGCCTTTGCGTCTAAACTGTTAAGGTATTGCCTGCCTTTTGAAGTAGTGAACAGCCCGATGATAAATAGTAAAGGTGGCAAAACCAAAAGCAAAAATCTTGGTGGAATTGTGTCTGTCACGGTGTAAAAACCAGAAAGCCCAATTAAGGTTTGTAATGCCAGCCAAATCAGTAAAATCAGTATAGTCGTTTTGGAATAGTTGGTCGCTTTATAAAAAAAACCTACTGTCAAAATTGTTGTAAGACCGAAAACTATGCTTATGTAAATTGGTAAACTCTCCATTTCTTGCATTGTTTGTGTGTCGGCCTAAAATAATAGCTAACGTTCAGGGCTTATGCTGTGCTGGAATTTATAACGTTTAGCCTGGAACTGAGGCCGAAATAAGGATCAAAACTTGTTTGGTTTTTCACAGTTCATGTTGGTGACAGTTTATTTTCAATACTGATGGTAAATCTTTCAATGAGTCAATACCCTGGTTGAATTCCTTATTTTATGTTACTGTATCCCAACTGTTTGATCTCACTTATCTGTATAACCGGCTGAATATTGGTATAATTTTTAAAGTCATTGATAACAGCATCCCTGTTTTGCGCTATGGCTTTATTATATTCAGCAACATCAGTAATATGAAAATAACCTATTGCCACAAAAGGCACTTTATCATTTGGTGTTCTGCCGGCTATCCCTTTATCAATTTCATAAAATTTTAAATTTTTGCCTAAAAACCCTGCTACCATAGGCATATGACTTTTTTCATAATAATCCATGTCAAAAGTCTTATCATCCCCGTTCGGATAAAATATGGCTACTCTGAACATTCCAACTTTTGGTACATATTTATTATTCACCTGGCTGGTTTTGCAACTTAGCAAACCTATAAAAGCGAAAACTAGCGGGAAGAATTTAAGTTTTACAGCCATATAAATGATTTTAAATTTTTGATGAAACGGTTGAATATTTGTTGCCAACATTTGAGGCTTGGAACTGTGCCGGAATTTATATGTTTAGCCTGAAACTGAAACCGAAATAAAGGAAAATTTGCTTGTTTTTTTACACAATTCATGTTGTACGCCGCTGTTCCTCTTCTGTCAGCACTCAGTTACTGTTAATCGGGTTTGATATATTTTACGTTTACAATCTAAAATAAAAGTTCAAGGGGTAAAAATCGACCCCACTTGTCGATGCCGAAAAATGTGCCGCCTCTTTAAGTTGAGACCCGGAGTACCCTACTCTTCTATTGTCTTTTGGTGAGTTTGTTTGTTTTGTCCGCATGAAGTGTAAGAAGATAACATTAAGAACAAAATATAAACGGGAAGATTTTTTATCGTGTTCCTCTTTAAGAATTTCAAAAAACCTAAAAGTTTTTGTTGCGTTTGGAATTTTTCAACATCCTCCCGCACTGGGTATAGCATAGATCACATTGCCTGAAACAGATAAATTGTAAACCTTACCATCCATAGAACAAAGTATCCGTTTCCATGTTTTTCCTTTGTCTGATGATTTATAAATGCCGTCAGGATGACCACAAAAGAAGTTTTCACCCACCTGTATAATGGAGGAGATCATCATACTCGGTGGAAGACCGGCATCGATGGCCTGCCAGGTTTTACCACCGTCGTAGGAAGTTCGTACTCTCCTGGTTTCCGACTGTGTATTGAACGTAATAGCAGCGAATCCGCCTTTGATGGGTGCTAAATTGATGCCCACACCGCCCTCACTGAGTACAGTCTCCCAGGTTTCGCCATCATCGGCCGATCTTATTATTCCATTGACGCTGTTCGCCATCAGCACACCGTTTGACTCTGCCAATTTCCATACGCCACGAGTAACTTCTTTCCAATTTTTTCCGTTGTCAGTGGATCTGAAAAGTCCTCGGCCACGGTCGCAAACGATGAAAACAGTGCCTCCGGCAGTTTCAAAAACGTCGATTATCCCTTTCAACTGAAAATTCTCGTATACAGACGACCATTCACCCGATCCGTTTATTTTTTGCCTGAACTTACCCTGGTGGTAATCGTATGCAAACATCCCGGACTTACCAGGGGCAATATTGCTATGTTCGTCAGGGAAGATCTCTTTCTCCCAAAAAGGCGCCTTGTTGTTTGGTTTATTGTGATATATATAATTGCCGGTACGTAAATAGAACCCACGATCATTTACAAAAAGACTACCCTCCAGCTTATCTCCGGGCAGCCCTTCGCTAATGTCTTGCCAGCTTTGTCCGCCATCAGCAGATTTAAAAACGAGGTTTGCAGATCCTGCCTTATCTCTTTTTTGATTTTGCAGACTATCCGGTAGCTGAGATGTCTGTGGTGACTCCGACGCCTGGTTACAGGAAAGAAATTGAAAAAAAAGCAAAACAGCAAGGCTGTAGATAATATTCATGACTTTAATTGATTGGGTGAAACAATAAAGTAAAGATATCAGGTGTCTACTACCGGGAAGCATTTTGATAGTAAAGAGTTGTAAAAGATGCGTAAAAGGTTGTAAAACCACCGAAAACCTGGGTTTAATGGATAATTTTGCACACATGAAGCCATTTATTCTGTTCGGATCTTCAATATTGATAATTGTTATTTTGATTTCTGCGGGTGCATTTATCAATAAAAATAATGAAATCCCCGAGAAGCATGTAGAGGTTGTATTACGGGATATAGGACATCAGTTTTTGCTTTCAGCTAAAGATTCTTCATCCCGGGTGCTGCCGGTTAAGAAATTAAATTCAACTACCTACCAGGTCTCCTTTCAAAATGACGTTGGTTTTATTTCCGATACACTCATAAATATAGTTCAACGAACATTTCAAAAAAATGAGCTGGCAAACGATTATATAGTGAATTTGAGAAATTGTGAACAAAAGGAAACGGTCCTGGCATTCGAAATAAATGGTAAGACAGGCGATTTAACACCCTGCAGGGGTCGTAAGCTGGAGGTTGGTTGTTATGTTATTGAAATTGATCTTTTGAAGGAAAACAAGTTTAATTTCCTTTGGTTGTTGCTGTTGATTATTCCTTTAAGTTTTGCTGGCTTTTATATGAAAGATAAGTTTCGGAAAAAGGAAACGAAAGAATCAATCTTCGATAGTACTGATTATATACAATTAGGGAACTTTCAATTTTATACAAGTAATAATGTGCTTAAATGTGAGCATAAAACTATTATGCTTTCGGAAAAAGAAACAAAAGCCCTAAAAATATTTGCAGAAAATATAAATCAAATTGTAGAAAGGGAAAAACTGATGAAAGAGATTTGGGAAGATGAGGGTATCGTTGTGATCAGCAGAAATGTTGATGTACTGGTGTCTAAATTACGTAAGAAATTAAGCGATGATAACTCCTTTAAATTTATTAACGTACATGGCAGGGGTTACAAATTTATTATTGAGTAGATACCAATTAAAAATCAAGTAAAGTGTAAAACAAATTAGATTGTGTGATTAATACTTTGTCAATTGTGATGCGATGCCTGATTTAGATTTATACGATTTCGTGTCAACCAATTTCAAAACGAGAGAGGCTCATAGCTTGCGGATAACGGGCAGGTATTGCCGAAGTGCGGGGAATAGAATTCCGTCGGCTGGGACTGCTGCTGATAGCGAACAAAAAGATGAGAATATATTCGTCTGCCGGCATAGCAGCAAACCCCATGTTGCAGGCAGTGTATCTAATGATAAATATATATTTCAACCCTTCTGTTTTGTTGTGCCTCGGCATATTTAGTGGATATTCCTTTTCCCTCTACTTCAATGCCAGATTCTTTTAAACCAAATGCTTCCACCAGAAAATGGGCCACTGCTTTTGCCCTTTTCTCCGAAAGAGAGTTATTGTACTGCATGCTGCCAGTATTATCTGTGAATCCTGTTATTATTATTTTTTTTATTGCTGTATCCAGTAAATAATTACGTAAATATTGAAGCATATTGGAGTTTCTTATTTGATAGCTGTCAAAATCAAACTCAATATTGTTTATCATGATTGTATCAATCTTTTTCTGGGCTGGCATCTCAGGCTTAATAACAGGCGAATCATGGAATTGCGGCTTAGAATGTCTTTCTTTTATAGAATACAAAGAGTCTTTAATCTTTTGCATCTCCGGGCAGGAAACTCCTTTCGTTGAAATGATAGTAAGATCGTCAACTGACAAATAAAGCCGTTTAATGTTTATTTGCCTTTCTTTCGCAATTTGTTTATTCGTCTTATCCGAAAAATTTCCAATGATTAAGAATTGATTCGCGGAAGTTGCGGTAAACTCTTTCTGAATCTCAAACCAACCATTTTTTAACTTTTTAATCCGGGCATCAAGAAAGTTCAAATAATACATAGGCTGAATTAATGAATCCTTTGAGAAAAAAAGAAAGCTGTCGGTAAAATACAACCCGATGTCGTGAAGATTGGGCCCTATGTAGTCGGTAGCCAGTTTTAAACTCACTTTATAGTTTTTGCCTACCTCTAAAGGGCATAAAAGCATTGTTTGCCAATAGTCCCGGTTGGAGCTTGCAGTATCAACAACTACCAGATTCAAATCTTTATCGCCACCGATTGGTTTAATACCCGATTTGAAATACCCTCTTACTAAATGATTAATATAAAACCATCCGGAAGGGCTGCATGGCTGATGAAATTCAGGACAAATATTTACGTCTTCAAATGATCCGTTAGGAACGATATTTTGTCCATCAACATTCTTGAAAATAAGGAGAGTTAGAAATATCAGGGCTTGTTTCACGAAATAGGTTTAATCATTGCCTGCAACGTCCGGGCTTGGCGCCGTGGCGATATTCCGTGTTACGTAAGCCGGGACTGGCGCTGATCAAAGATATGAAGATGAAAATATATTCTAAAGCTGGGCTTTATTCGTCAGATTGATATATCGCTAAGCAATGTTATATCGATGAGGACTTATTCGTAAAGCCGCCATGACGCCAAACCCCTTGTTAGCGGCAGTTAAAATCATTCATTAACCTTATATATTAAAGAGGATATCCTATAACATTGAGACATTTTAGATATTACAACCGACTCGACAGTCAAAAGACTCGTAGGATTAATTTGGTTTAGATAAGTTCCATATTTTTTATCAATGGGTGATATTTTATCGCCGTCTGAGACGATAGAAACCAAATCTTGGCCATGCTCAAAAACGATAAAAAATTTTTCTACTTTGTATGTCGTGTCATTTAACAGCAATTTAAACCCGTTTCGAACGTCTGACCTCTTAACTGTCGATTCAATGCTATTAGAAATATAAGCTTTGACATTTCCATTGAAGAGCTTACTACAGGGCTTTCCACGCAAAGAGTCCTGCGCAGATATGCCCAATGGAATCAGCAATAGCAGACTTAAATACAAATAAAGTCGTCTCAAATGGTTTAGTTTAGTTAATTGCCGCTAACACATAAATTTATGATATAAGGCGAAGCCTTCAAAAAAAATAGCCTTGTAAATCAACTGTTTGATATTATACATTTTGTACCTGCCTGCTATGCCAACGGCAGGTAAACTGGCAGGCAAGTTGTTATTAGGGCATACAAATTTTCAATATCCGTGTATAAACGTTTAGAAACGGTTGTACACGGATAATCAATCCCGAACAGAGATAATGATTTTAATGTAAACAGGTGACGGCGGTTGTTACAGCTTCTTCAGCAATATCTTCTTCTGCGAGAAATTGAAAGCGGCATCAAGCATCTCCAGCAGCTTGCTCCAGTTTTCTTTTTTCACTGTCATTTGCTTGTAGTGCTTTTTTACCAGCAGGGTCAGTTTATCGCCTTCCACATTGGCCTGTACGGCAAAAGTGCCGGCTTCATTGTCAATGTTCATGTTCAGGTTTTGTATACCTACTACCTTATACCCGGCCGGTATGGTGAAACTGATAATATTTCTAAGGCTGCGGGGAAAACCCATATAGGCATCTACTTCTCTTTGCCTTTCATCCTGCGATACAAAGAGCTGATCGCCGATAAGACCGGGAACAGATACCAGTAAATTATCACCGGCAATCTTTACCATATCACCCACCTGGAATTTATTGGTAAAATTCAGTTCCTGTTTGCGCCAGGTGCGGCCATCTGCATTCAGCGTAAACTCTGTGTAGGCCGTTATGCTTTCAAAATCATCTTCCATTTCTTTTTTCATGTATTCCAGCTTGCGGGTCTTGTCTTCTTTTTTCCGCTCTCTTAACTTTTCTTCATAACTATCCAGTACAGCTCCTTTCATACTGGCCCTTACATCATCTTCGCCGCCATAGCTGCGGTGGTCATCATCAAGGGCGGGAGTATATACCAGTGCCTGTATATTATAATACTGTTTGCTCAGCCCGGTGGAAGCTTTCTGCTGTACAATGATCATATGTCGGGTGGCGGTATCAATAGAAGCAGTAACGGTATTGGTGGTTACATTATCATCTGCTTTTGTGGCGGGTAAAGTAATGGGTGTGGCTGTTGGGTTTTTGCCCAATGAAACAATATAAGCCGGTGTATTCAGGAATTCTTCTTTGAAATCATACGGGTTGGAAAAGATAGTGGCATTAAAAATGAATTTATCTTTTATCCTTACCATCCATTCTGGTTCTGTGCGGAAGATAATATCCTCCGGTTTGGTAAGCGTAGCCGGGGCTGTCACTACAAGATCATAAGGAATTTTCCTCAGGTCAAGACATTGTGTAAGGCAAGAAGCGAATAACTCACTGGAAAAGCCATTGGCCCTGTAGTGAGACATGTGGCGGAGTATGTAATATGTTTTTTGAATGAAATCTTCTTCCCGCATATCGGCATAACCAAGCTGTTTCAGGTAGGCTTTGGCCATGGAGTAATACATGGAGCCATCCAGCCGGTTATACAGATTGTTCATTTTTTTGGCCAGTTCTTCCGGGCTGATATTTTGTTTCAGTTCGCCCCTGTCGCCAATGAAGAGATCAGACCGGTTCTCACTTCTTGAAAAAACGATCTGGAACTTCAGCATCGGAAATTCGATCAGCCGGTTGATCCAGCGGGTATCACTTATTTTCTCCCTGCTACGGTCTTCCCACACATACTCTGCATTGCTGTTGCCGGTCTCTTTAAATACCGGCGCCCCCATGGTTGATTTTGAATTGACGAATGAGTTGTTATCAGTGTCTATCTCAAACTTTTGGCTGATGACAGGATATTCTCTTGTGCATACAAAATAGATGGGGTCAAATTCTATATAGCTCATCTTCTTTACAGTGTTATCGTCATAGAAGATTGTGCCATAATCGATAATGTCACCGGGATCAAGATCCGGAACAGCTACTTTATAAAATACAACACGGCTTTTACTTTTATCATAATAAGTGCTGGCTTTGCCTATATAGGGCTGAAAGGTGGAAGGCACATCATCATTGTCTTCCACATATACGGCATTGCGCAACGATACATCCTGTACGGTTCCGTTGGCTTTAATAACTTTTATGCCGGCTCCGTCATTAGATGACCCGATACGGAAATAAACGGAAGAGTAGGAATTCACTGCATCCCGGTCATTCAGTTTGATGCGTCTCCTTGTTATTTCATATACGGCGAGTTTATTGGCATCCTTATCAAAGGAGAATCTTGTTTTTTGTGCAATGATGACACCGCTTTCTTCTTTCCACTTTTCCGGTACGGCACTTATACCAAAATCGGCATCGCCATCATTCCATACTGTTTTCATGTTATTGGCGATCGACTCTAACTTTGATGGACTGAATGTATCATCATCCTGTGCAGATAAGGTAGCCGAAAGGCCAGACAGCAGTACTATATATAAAAACTTCTTCATTGGAGTGTTAAAAGTTTAAAGTTTGAAGTTTAAGGTTTTTCCGGTTACGGCTTTTTGATCAGAATAAGATTACTATTAAAATCTTTCAGCTTTTTGGTAAATGTTTTCCAGTTCTCAAAATCCGCTTTACGTATACGGCCGGTATTAAAAGCCAGTGTTTTCCTGAAGGTTACTTTATTGTCTTTAGCTGTGTATGATCCTGTCACTTCATAGTCTGTTGCTTTTTCATCGATGGCAGCAGGCAAAGAAGCAACTTTGTATCCGACAGGTAAGATCAGCTCCGTTTCATCTACAGCTACATAGCTGGAAGGAAGGGCATAATCCTGTTGCCTGTCTTTATCCGGCTGAATGCCTCTTAAGTTTTCCGGGTAAAAATCAATGCCAAGATATATTTCCTTGTCTTCGGTGATCACATAATTACTAAGGTCAATATCGCCTTCGATCACTACCGGTATCTCCCGGTTGTTCAGGTCTGATGTTTTTACATTTGAAACAACCAGGTTGCGGTTGCCAAATTCAAGGAAGCGCTGGATCATTTTCTTTTTATCATCATTAGGCAGATCATGATAGTATTGGTGAAAGCCAGTTCGCTGTTCACCTGTCAGTGTAGCTTTTACATGCCCTTTCAGTACATTATCTTTTAACTGGAAACTGGTTTGCGTAAGTATCTTATTCTTTTCTTTATCCTGCAGCGGCACTTTCTTTACTTCATATTTATCTCCTTTACCTATCAGCACTTCTTTTCCCTGTATGCGCCATGCATATTCACCAAAGGGTATATATTTCTCAGTTCCATCAAGAAAATATTCTTTTCCTCCCAGCATTACTGTGCTGATACAATGATTATCCACGGCGAGTGAAGGCAGTGTATAATCATAAGGAATATGGCGGGTGCCTATCCATGTCATATAGGCTTCAAGCCCGGCCAGTTTCAGCATTTCGGTCATCAGGTTGGCCATGCCTTTGCAGTCGCCGTATTTTGATTTGAACACATCCTGTGCCGTGGCGGGTATAAAACCTGCCAGCCCATCTTCAAAGGCGATATACCTGATGTTATCCTGTACCCAATAAAAGATGGACTTTACTTTATCAATGTCGGCTGCTTTTCCTTTTGTCAGTTCAGTAACCTTTGCTTTTAGTTCATCTGGTCTGTTCACACATTTTTTGTACAGGTAGTTGTACCAGCTGTACAGGTCACCCACATCACCAAAGCCTTTTTCTTTCTTGCCATCATAGTTAAATGATTTTACTACAAATACCAGGTGTGGATATTGATAGGCAGCACCGATGGCTCTTGATTCATTTTTCATAGCTATCACATTCTGGAGTTTGAATGTGATGATGGTTTCTCCCTTTTCCTGTGTTTTTTGCTTTGTTACTTTATACCCGTCAAAATTGAATTCACGGATATCCATATCCAGCCAATCTGGTATTCTTACCCGTATGATCTTTTCTTTTGCCGGGAACCAGCTATGAAAATAGGCGGAGGTAAGATACTTGCTGTCGAAATATTTTTTTTCTGTTTCCACCCTGGCAATATCTCCATAACCGGCAAAGCCGATGTTGAAATATTTTACCCGGCTGTCATCGGAAAATATTTCACTGGAGCTGGCAGAGCGGTCAATGGCAAAACCAACATTGTAGTTCTTTTTTATCCCGAACATTCCTTTTCTTTTTTCCAGTTGTTTGAAAGAAGTGATACTGGAAAAAGAATTGTAAAAATCAAAATACTGGATACCGGCTCTTTCCCGAAGGGCCAGAAAATTGATACCCATATTGCGGGTAGCGGTCACCACCGGTAATTTATCACCGCTTTTACCACGGTCGAAGGTAAATTCCTCTTCTACCAGCGAAGCAGCCACCCGGTCATCAGGGAATACTTTTTTCATACGGTTGGCTTCAAAAATATCATCTTCATTCTGAGCCAGCAGGAAGCCCGGCGCCAGCAACAAAACAGCCAGGAGGAGTGTAGGGGTTTTACGCATACAAATAATTGTGCTGACAATATAAAAATTGTAGCTGATATTTCTCATATCCCGGGTATTTTTAACTGACAAAAATCAATGCACCAACCAAGCCTAACTTGTTTTAAATTCGCAGCATAACTTATCTAATAATGGCAAGAAAACAGGAAGTATTACATGACGTTGTAATCAAATTTGCAGGAGATAGTGGTGATGGTATGCAACTGACGGGCAGCCAGTTTACCAATAACACAGCTTTAATGGGAATAGACCTGGCGACTTTTCCGGACTTTCCGGCTGAGATCAGGGCGCCACAAGGCACCCTGCCCGGGGTGAGCGGTTTCCAGTTACGGTTTTCTTCAGACCGGGTTTTTACGCCGGGTGATGCCTGTGATGTGCTGGTGGCTATGAATGCAGCCGCATTAAAAGTAAACCTGACGGCTTTAAAAAAAGGCGGGAAGATCATTGCCAATACGGATGGGTTTGATGCCAAGAATCTCCGGCTGGCTAATTATCCTGAGGGGGAGAACCCATTGGAAAATAACAGTCTCAGCAATTACGAAGTGATAAAGATGGATGTGACAAAAATGACCCGTGAGGCATTGAAGGACATTACTATGGGAATGAAAGAAAAGGACAGGGCCAAGAATATGTTTGTACTGGGTTTTTTGTATTGGATGTACAACCGGGAGATGGAAAACACTATCGATTTTTTGAAAGAGAAGTTTGGAAAGAAGCCTGATATCCTGGAAAGTAATATCAAAGTATTACAGGCGGGGTATAATTATGGTGATACTACAGAAACCTTCACCACTACCTATTCAGTGGAGAAGGCTAAAATGGAGCCCGGTTCTTATCGTTCTATTATGGGTAACCAGGCAGTAGCTTACGGACTTATCGCAGCTTCTCAAAAAAGCGGGTTGCCCTTGTTCCTAGGGTCTTATCCTATTACACCGGCATCGGATATCCTGCATGATCTTAGTAAGTATAAAAATTTTGGTGTCCGTACTTTTCAGGCTGAAGATGAGATAGCTGCTATCACTTCTGCTATTGGCGCTGCCTATGGCGGCGCATTGGGCGTTACAACTTCCAGTGGTCCGGGTATAGCTTTAAAAGGAGAGGCTATGGGATTGGCAGTAATGCTTGAAATTCCTTTGGTGATTATAAACATTCAGCGGGGTGGCCCTTCTACCGGGTTGCCGACAAAAACAGAACAGAGTGACCTGATGCAGGCTTATTATGGAAGAAACGGTGAGTGTCCCATGCCTATAGTTTCTGCTTCCACACCTACTGATTGTTTTGATGCGGCATATGAAGCGGTAAGACTTTCTGTTCAGCATATGACACCCGTTATTTTTTTAAGCGATGGATATATTGCCAATGGGGCTGAACCATGGAAGTATCCGCAGTCAAAAGATCTGCCTGAAATAAAAGTTACTTTCAAAAAAGGATTGGCTGAAGGAGAGGAAAAATTTACTCCGTATAAAAGGGATGATAAACTGGCCAGACCATGGGCTGTGCCGGGTACTGCAGGCCTTGAGCATCGGATTGGTGGATTAGAAAAGCAAAATATAACAGGTAATGTAAACTATGAGCCGGAGAACCACCAGCTGATGGTAAAGATCAGGCAGGAAAAAGTAGATAAGATCGCCGATTATATACCTGAACAAAAATTGGACAGCGGACCTGAGAAAGGTAAGATACTTGTATTGGGCTGGGGTTCTACTTATGGAGCCATCAAATCTGCTGTTGCAGAATTGCAGTCACAAGGACATGCGGTAAGCCATGCACATCTTCGGTATATCCGTCCTTTCCCGAAAAACCTTGGCCAGATCATTAAGAATTTCGATACCGTTTTAATACCTGAAATCAATAATGGTCAGCTTATTAAGATCATCCGTGATATATACATGGTAGATGCAAAAGGATATAATAAAATCATGGGTGTGCCTATTACCAAAACAGAACTGGTAATGAAGCTGGAAGAAATGCTGGGCCGGGCTAATTAAAAGATATTCTGAATATTTTAAATCCACTGGTTACCACTGGTGGATTTTTTGTTTTTGGCAGGTAGGAGATTAGTTATTTTCAGATCAAATTTTATTAGTTATGAGAAAAATGCTCTTCCTTCTTTTATGCTTCCAGCTGGTATTGATATGCTCCATGCAGGCACAGGAAAACAATATCAAAAAGGAAAAATACAACTGGGGTAATGGTACGCAGGATACCACTGCCGGTTATGCACAGGCCATAAAAGTGGATAATGTCATTTACATATCAGGCACAGTAGCCAGAGATGTAAACCCGGAAGGGATAAAAAGAGTGTATGATGCATTGGAGAGAACACTGAAAAACTATGGAGCTACTTTTCAGAATGTGGTAAAGGAAAATCTGTACACTACAGATATAGAAGCAATGAAAAAGTATAATGATGTGAGGAAAGCATATTATAAGAACGATTTTCCTGCAGCTACCTGGGTACAGATACCAAGATTGTTTATGGCTGACGCAAGGCTTGAGATTGAATTGATAGCTTACTTACCAAAAAAATAAAGACAGTCCCCAAAGCAAATACTTATTATTTAACCACAGATTACACGAATTTTTTCACTGATTTCACAGTGTTAGTCCAATAAGCAGTGTTATCTGTGAGATAATCTGTGTTGTCTGTGGTTAAAGAAATTTTAATACAGCTTCGTTATTAATTTAATAGTATGTGCCCGTTAACCCGGTGTATATACTTCACCAGCTTCCGGAATCATACCGGCAATAGCAAAGGCGATCATAGTAATAATAAGACCGTACATGAAAATATTATAAGCGATACGCAGCAGCCTGTATTTTTTTGCCAGTACAACACCTAAGAAATAATTATCCTTCACAATACTGCCGTACAGGTAATTTTTATCGTTCAGCATTTCCAGCATGGCCCAGTCATAATCCTGCAGGCTCATTTTATAAAAATTGCCAAAGAATAACAGGTTGGTCTTTTTATTATGGATATCCTCTTGCGTAAAAGTGCCGTGGTTAACATTGGGCCGGGTAGCCAGAATAGCAAAAACGATCACTACTACACAAAGAGTAACCAATAACATAACAGGGATCTTCAGATTCGGATTTTTTTGAAGCTCAGTAAACAGTGAGGAGATAACAATCGATAATATGATCGCATTCACAGAGATGAGGATGTTGGCTTTTGAATCGGCCATCTGGCTCAGGTTATTTTGTGTTTGCGCCATAATACGGAACACCGTATTGATACCTCTTTCGGTTTGATTTTCTTTTGCCTTTTTTGCTTTGGCATCCGCCGCAGCCTGTTCACTTAGTTCAGGCTCTTTGGTTTTTTTTTCTTTTTCCTTTTTTTCTGGTTTAGCCATATCTGCTGGTTTTTTTTCTTTTAATTCAACCAGGTACTTTTCTTTTACGGGTTGGAGAATTTTTTGTCCATAGGGAGTGAAATACTTGTGAGCTTCTAAAAAGGCGATATTGTTCTGCCGCCATTCCTTTTTTGAAAGATCTTCACCACCAAACTCTTTTAGTTCTTCCCGTAATAAACGGCTCTTTTCTTTAAAATTATCTGCACCCAGATGAAAAAGGTCGGCATCACATATAATTTGCTCGATGGGAGTTACCGGGTTTTGGGGCATCCGGGTTGCAATGATGCATCCCGTGACTTTATTAACCAACTCTCCGGTTATGCCATGTGAATTCAAAAAATCAACGGCATGTTGCACACTCACACTTTCATGATCCTTTGCCTGCCCGGCGCTATAGCCTGTATCATGAAACCAGGCGGCTATATACAGCGCCAGCTTGTCTTCTTCGGTCAACTGTACATTTTCCGCTATCTTTTCACAGGAGGCCACCACTTCCCGGGTATGCTGAAGTGTATGAAATGTAACAGATTTGCTAACTCTGTTCGCAATTAGGTTAGAAGCAAAGTCCTGGGCATCTTTCAGAAGAGCAGCCTGATTTTCCATCGTGTTATACAGATAACTTTTAATAAATTTAATAAAAATTAAAAGAATGAGATTTTTTAATTTGTTGTTCCGGTTTACTTTTTTGGCTTTCTTGATCAGTTTTATTTTACCGGCCTGCGAAGGGAAAAAGCCCCGTACGATAAAATCACCACCACATTATAATTTTTCAGAGGCAGTGATAGAAAAATTAGATATCAGGCTTAAAGAAATATCGGGTTTGGCATGGGATAACAGAAACGATGAATTTGTAGCCCACTATGATGAGGCGGGAAAATTGTTTTACCTGGACAAAGAAAAAAAATCCATCAAAGCAGAATATATTTTTGGTAAAAAAGGTGATTATGAAGATATAGTGCTGGTCAACAGTGTGCCCTATATTCTACGAAGTGATGGAATGATCACCAAAGTCATTAAGGACAGCACCGGTAAAGTGTACGGCCAGGAGATTGGTAAACTGGGTATAACCGGTACCAATGATTTTGAAGCCATGTACTACGACCCTGCCCGCAATGCATTGGTGCTTATCTGCAAGAATTGTGAGATGGATAATAAATCATCAGTGAGCACTTTCGCCTTTTACCTGGATTCAACAGGATTTGATAACAGCCCGCTGTTTACTATTGATGCGGATGAAGTGAGAAATCTTTCTCCTCACAAGACGTCTAAATTCCAGCCTTCTGCAGCTGCCATACATCCTGTATTGAAAAAACTGTTTATTGTTTCATCTGCCAGTAATCAGCTGGCAATTGCCGGGCTTAATGGTAAAGTAGAAACCGTTACTGAATTGGGTAAGAAATTATTTCCACAGCCGGAAGGGCTGACCTTCAAGTCAAACGGTGATATGTATATTTCCAACGAAGGGGTAACAGGTAAAGCTACTATCCTACGATTTGTTTATAAACCGTAATTCCATTTTCCGGATTAAATATAAACAGGCGAAAAGCCATAAAAAGCCAATTAGAAAACCAGCCACTACATCTGTGGCATAATGGACCCGCAGGTAAATACGGCTGAACCCGATAGCAAGGATCAATACGGAGAAGAAAATAATGAGAAAATTCCTTTGCCATTTGTTTTTCATGTAAACTACCGCAAACCATATCACTAGTCCATAAAAGGTCATACCCATAAATGCATGGCCACTGGGAAAGCTAAAGTTGGTAATACCTTCAATAAGCGGATCGGGGGGACGTTGGCGTTTCAACAGATTTTTTAATAAGGACATGAATCCAAGACTGCTTAAGGAGATAAGCACCACTCTTATCGCCATCCATTTTTTCTTGTACAAAAGCAATACGAGTATTAAGAACAGGTTGGCGGGAATCAGAAAACTGTGTTTGCCAAGAAACGAAATAAAAGTCATTACACTGGTTGTGCCGGAGTTGATATAAGGTGAAATAGCCAAAAATGCCTGGTGATCAATGGATGATTCTTTACCCAGGAATACAGTGGAAAAAATAAGGGATAATAATATCGTGGAAGAAATAACAGAAGCAGCAACCACCTTATTGTTACTTCGTATAATTTTCACCGGTTTCATACTACAGAGAAAATCATTTCTTAATAAGTATAATTAATGCGTTTGGCCAGTGTAAAATTGAATATTCTTTCTTTTTCAGAGAAACCCGCATTGGCCGAAATAACAAAGAGATTAAACGGCATAAAATAAAGACCGCCACCATATCCTCCATGCCAGCGGGAGGAACGTTCACCCGGAAGCCAAACCCTGCCGGCATCATAGAAAGCGGTCAACCCAACCTGGCCGGGCAGAACATTAGAGCTCATACCAAAGAGTTTTATTCTCAGCTCAAGGCCACTGTATAAAGAAGAAGTGCCTGCAAACCTGTTTTTCCTAAAACCATACAGGTTATTATTTGCCCCGAGTGTCAGTGCCTGAAAATATTCATAGTTCTCACTGAAAACATGCCCTCCTCCAAATTTCAGCACAGCAACGAATTTGGCAGGATCTGTAAAGCTTGCATATACTGACATATCGGAGGTAAAAGCAACGTAATTATGATTACCTTTTTTCAAACCCGCAGTGGAAACAAATTCAGTCTTCCAATGCATACCACGGGTGGGGAACAAGTCATTATTACGATTATCCACCAGCATCATAAACTTCGCACCCAAATAATCTTTCTTGCTGTAAATAGTGGCGGAATCAAGCACATTAGAAGGTTTACCAAAAAAATTATTCCTGTTGTCGGCAATATCATTCCGGTAACTAAGAAAATAAGGACCTGCAAAAAGATGCAGCTTTTCAAAAAATCTTTTTCTCAGTAAGGCAGATGCTTCAAACTGGCTGAACCTGCTTTGATAGAAATCCTTTGGTTTTGAGAGGTCAATCTCTGAGTTATTACCCAGGCCAAAGAAATTTCTTATTGCCGGGGTGGAATAATTCATATTAATTACCAGGTCGGTTCTCCGGGTGATATGATTAAACTCTCCGGTATAATTAAACTGCCAGGCCTTACGGGTAACTGCATATAATACCGAAAGTTTCTGATCGCTTGCATAAGGCAGGTTTCTGAAGCCATAAGTTCTTTTTGAAAAAGCAGATCCGATCCAAAAACCATCATCTGTGTTTTGACCAAAATGCAGTTGTGGAAAACGGGTTGTATTATAGTTGAAACCAAATATGTCTTTATCATTCACAGGGGCGTCATTGGAAAAACGGCTTTTTGCTTTGCTTTTGTTTTTGATATGGTTTCCTCCATCCTTAAGGTCATACAGTAATGTTTCTACATGTCCCTTTATATCAAAAGTGTCATATCCTTTTCCGCCTATGATACGGATCTTAATACTTGATTCGGCATTTTCTTCAATTTCAAACAGGTCATCATCATGCAGTCCATAAAGTCTTATTTCTTTTGTTACAGAAGGATCGAATACCCGGCTGTACATAACAAAACTGGTATCACTCTTCTTTGTTCTTGCAAATACCTTCACCTGCAGGCCGTTGCCATATTTGCTCACCTTAAAGTATTCTTTCTTATTGCTGCCAAGGATATTTACTTTTTTGGAAATGAAATGGTAGTATCTCATTCCTTCTGCAGAAAGGAGGTTGCGGCGGCTGATCATTTTTTCAGCAATAGTGTTTCCGCTGATCCGGGCAATTTCAGGAGGCAATTCATTTATTGATTTGCGGATAACAGAATCTGAAAGTCTTTGACCCGTTTCTGCTATAATAGTTTCCCACTCAGCAGCATCAAGATCTGTAAGAAAAAGACGATCAAAATCTTTTGCACTATAACCCAGCCAGTCTATTTTAGGAATATCATGCCTGAATCCTTTCAGGAAAGGCAGGGCTCTGCGGCTTAATCCTTTTAGCAAAAATCCATCAGAGTAGAAATAAGCCTGGTCCCGGTCACGGGGAATAGGATAGTATATCTTGCCCTTACCTGTGTCTACACTTCCCCACCTCCATTGATCAAGATGACGGTCAAAATCACCCACTACTATATCAAGCAGTCTTGCTTTTAATACTTCCTCCTGTATAGGGCGGTGATCGTTTTCTTCCAGCATCTTGTCAAAAAACTTTGCCGTTGTTTTGGTTTCATCTGTTTCCTTGGAAAGATTTATTTCTTTAGGCGCCTGGTCAAAGAGCCGCCTGATCAATTTCATCTCGAGGCTGTCATTTACGGCATTTCTTTCTTCCAGCATGCAAACTTTATTGGCAAAAGTTGTTCTGTAAACACCGAAAGCAGGGTCGTCTGGAACAAAGAAGAGTTTAGGATGCGGGGCAGCAATATCCAATGCATCTGCCAACGACGGAATAATTAATGGGGCATACGGATAAGATGCAGAATTTAACTCCAGTGCGATGTCTTCAGCAAAAGTACCTCTCAGATTTTTGGGAATTGCCCTTGTTGCCAGTTTATCCACTGTCCGCAGCATCCATTCTTTTCCATTTTTATCTTTCAGCCGTAAAGATTGTGTTTGCTTTCCTCCTCCAAGGCTTATTATAGAAAGGCCACCTTTTTCTTCACTGATCTTGAAAACTTTCATCTCAACCGGGGTTGACCATTCAGTACGATAATTATTGCCGATGATAAATTTTTTAAGCCCTGTAGCCACAGGAAAATTCTTACTTGCCGGCCTTGTCACTTTGTCTTTGTTAAGATCATTATTAGTCAGTGTTGTTATACTTGCCGGGAGCTCTTCTGTTACAGCGGAAAAGTTCAATAAAGGCTCATGGTATTGTTTTACTACAGAATCGGATACGGTATAGAATGAAATAAAAACATTTTTAGCAGCTGATATCTCTATTACAGCAAAACCTTCTGAGGTGGAATTGAAGAAGCTGTTCTTGTTTTGAGAAGTGCGGTTTTGTTTGCAACCACCGCCGCTGACGATATAGTTATAATTATTTTCTTTTATAAGCTGCAGGTTATGATCGTGTCCTGATACGAATACGATATTTTTGGAAAGAGGCTTAATGGCATCCGACACCTGGTCAATCATATTAGTGTAATTAGGATGCTTGATATCCTGCGGTGTGCCGAAAACGCTTCGGGCAATCGGGTAAACAGAACCGATAACCGGTAAGGGAATGTACAGATTCTTTCGAATATCAGTAAGGGGGAAGATATGCTGTTTGATAGTATAATACCCGCCGTGCATCCCGTTGCTTTTAAAAGGATGATGACAAGCGAGGATAATTAGTTTTTTGGCGTTACGGGCTGCTATATCACCTATCTGGGTTACTAATTCTTCTTTTGTTTTGCAGGAGCAGTCAGATTCTATTTCAGGTTTATCATAAGGGTGCAGCCACCATTGGCTGTCAAACAGAATAAGAGCTATGTCGTTACCAATAAGTATTTCTTTTGGTCCGGGGCAACCGTCCTTAGGAAAAAATTCTACATTGGGTTTTTGTAAAAATTCAATATAAAGTTGCTGTCTTATGATAGCATTGAGGCCACCCTTTCGTCCGTTATCCCAATCATGGTTACCGGGTATCATATACACCTTTGCCGGAGTACCATCTGCTATTGAAACCTGTGTGTCGAGAATCGCTTTTCCTCTTGTGTACTGAAGTGCATACTGGTCATCCGGCAGCCCCGTTTTATAAAGATTATCACCAAGAAAAAGGATAGTAGTCTTATTGTCGAGAGGGATGTTTTTCTTTACTGCATCCACCACCGGGTGTCTGCCATTAGTAAGCTGTCCCGCATCACCAATTAATATAATCCGCTGAGCTATAGTATCTGTTTGAGCTTTCAGCGACAGGGTCAGTAAAAATGACAACCCAATGAGACTGATATTTTTTTTATTAAACACCCGACTAACTGATCTTGATTAAAGTATTAATTATCATGGCAAATAACGGTACAGGTGAAAGCCGGTAAGGCCGGATAGCATAGGCTGTCCCGATATAACGTAACCTGCTCAAATAAAGTTTTCAATTTACATAAAACTTTGCCCTGAATAGCCCGGAATCGGTAAAAAATTGATCAGGCTTTTGATTTACAGCGAATAATGTGTCTGATTTGATCAGGATTAGCCGATTCTTTGATCCTGGTAAATGGGTATTAATATTTTCTTCATTATTTAAAAAAGTGTATCTTTTACAGTCGGGACCTCAGGTTCCCAACCTCAAACAAACCATCAAAACTGCAACCATGAGACCAACGAAACTGCTATTATTTGCATGCTTTTTCGTGCCACTGCATTATTGTTCAGCACAGAAAGCCACTGATTCTACCGCCGCCAAGGCATCAACATTCAGCACCAGCGGAGGACGCATATTCTGGATGGGTGCCAATTACCGGAAAGAATGGAACACACCTGTAAAAGCACCAGTACTAAACCTTGCTACTGAAGGTGGAGGACTTACCCCTGTTAAAAGAGGAGGAGGAAAACAAACTAAATCACTGCGGTTAGAAGGTGCGGATGGCCGGCAATATACCTTGCGGTCAATTCAAAAGTTTATTACTGAAAAAACACTACCAGGTGATCTTCAAAGTGAAGCGGCAGCTGATCTTGTTTCTGATGGGGTTTCGGCCTCTTATCCATATGCTTCTTTATCAGTTATTCCGCTGGCAGAAGCGGCCGGTATTCCATATGGGAAAGTAAAGCTTGTATATATCGGAGATGACCCGAGACTGGGAGAACATCGTAAAGATTTTTCTAATATGCTGGCTACGCTGGAAGAAAGAGAACCAGCTGGTATCAAGAAAGTATATGATACAGATGAAGTGGCTGAAAAGCTGGAAAAAGATAATGATAACACAGTTGATCAGCTTTCCTTATTAAAGGTCAGAATACTCGACATGTTTGTCATGGACCTTGACAGGCATGAAGGCCAGTGGCTGTGGGGAGCCAATGATATCAATGATGGAAAAGGAAAACAATTTTTTCCGATAGCTAAAGACCGTGACCAGGCTTTTTATATCAACCAGGGAGTGTTGCCATCAATTGTAAGAAAGAGGTCACTGGTACCTCAATTAGAAGGGTTTAAAGCAGAAGCTAATAATATTGGTCGTTTCAATTTTGCAGCAAGAAATCTTGATCGGTTTTTCCTGACTCAATTGACTGAGCAGGATTGGAAGCAGGCCGTTGAGAAATTTATTTCTCAAATGACTGACGAAGTGATTGACGGGGCAATGGCACAACAGCCAGCTGAAATAAGGGCTATTTCTGCAAATAAAATTGCACAAACACTAAAAGACAGACGAAAATTTCTGGCGGCAGAGGTGATGGGATATTATCATTTTATCTCAGAGGTCGTTAGCGTAACAGGAAGCGATAAAAAAGAATTATTTGATATTACCCGTAACGAGGATGGTTCTTTACAGATACAGGTGTATAAGATCAATAAAGACGGACAACAATCGGTTAAAATGTATGAGAGGAGATTTGATCCTGCTGTTACAAAAGAAGTCAGAATATATGGTATGGATGGGGAGGATAAATTCCAGGTAAATGGAAGTAATGATAAGATCAAATTACGGTTAATTGGTGGTGGAGGCAGTGATGTATTTGAAAATACCGCAAAATCTCAGCGTGGTATCCTGCTGTATGATAAATTAAATGGAGGCAATACAGTAAAAGGGCCGTTTAAAAACAGGATGGCGAATGACACTATAGTCAATTCTTTTGAAAGGATATATTATAAGTATCCTTATCAATCATTTTTTGGTACGATAGGATTTAACCCTGACGATGGTATATCACTTGGGCCAACTTTTAAGTTCATTCGCCATGGATTTAGAAAAAATCCTTACAAATCAATGCACCAGTTCTCCGGTAAATATGCTTTTTCCACTAAAGCTGTAAATATCCGGTACAACAATGAGTTCATTGGTGTAATGGGTAATAATACCGACCTGGTGATGGATTTTGATTATAAAGGCCCTTTCACCACTACCAACTTCTTTGGTTTTGGTATGAACTCAGTATATGATAAGACACAGCCTGGAAAATTCAGGTTTTATCGTGCCAGGTATGATCTTGGAGATTTTACTATCCAGTTTCGTCACCGGTTCTCCGACAAAGTATCTTTCTTGTTTGGTCCCACATTCCAGATGTATCATATGGAAGCTGATGACAAGCTGAACCAGCAAAGGAATATTGTATTGAATACTGTGGCTATCGGTCTTGACCCGGCTAAGGTGTTTAAAAGGCAAAGCTATTTTGGCGGATTATTTTCTTTTATTGTTGATACAAGGAACAGTAAAGTACTGCCGGATAAAGGAATTAACTGGGTGAGCAGTGTTCGTTACCTGGATGGGTTGAATAATGATAGCTATGATAATGTAACACAACTGAACAGCAGTTTTACATTCTATTTCAACCTGGCTGCTCCGGGCAAATTAGTGTTGGTGAACCGTGTAGGTGGTGGCATAAACCTGGGAGATGGATTTGAATTTTTCCAGGCCCAGTACCTGGGTAATGAAGATAACCTGAGAGGGTATCGTCAGCAAAGATTTGCGGGTAAATCTAAATTTTTTAATCAAACAGAATTGCGTTTTAAAATTGCTGATTTCAAAAGCTATCTTTTCCCCGGATCAATTGGTTTAGGAGCCTATTATGATGTTGGCAGGGTATGGGTGAAAAATGACTTTATTGAAAGTTGGGCATCAGGATATGGTCTTGGTTTATGGGTTTCACCGTTGAGAAGAATATTGCTATCCTTTGTCTATACAATGTCAGAAGAAGATAAATTGCCATTAATAACACTGGGCTGGAGATTTTAGCTTATATAAATCAGTAATTAGCAACTGGGCCTTTTCAATCGAAAAGGCCCAGTTGCTATAAGGTCATTTAGTAATTTGTTTCTTTATGCTGCCGGGTCTGTGGTGATAAGTAAAATCATTTTCCTTTCAGCAGTTGTTCGTCAGTAACAGTTGAAAGAGGAGGAGACTTAATTTCAGTTGTTTCGTTCTCAAATAATACATCCACCCGTAATGCTTTTAAACCTATCACACCTTGTAATTCTTCCAGGTCATGTTTTTCAATCGCAGGTTTTAATAAGCCTTTGCTTTGAAGGAACTCTATGTACTCAATGTATTCATTGGCATCTTTAGCCTGCGAATATACAATGGCTATCTTACCCGGCTGTGTAAGGCGTTCGGTGGTATCTTTGATACGTACCTTGTCAATTCTTTTTTTCACAATTTCGTACCGGGTATTATAAGTTCCATCCACATCAAATTTTCGCTCCTCGGTACGGAAGCTGATCGATAGTGGCTGACTGTGTGCAAGGATGAGTTGTGTAGTACGCAGTAAATGGCTTAGTTCACTTTCCAGTTTATGGGTTACCCTGGCTGCTTTGGCAATAACAGTGAGCTGCCACATTTTCATATTCCGCAGGTATATTTCATCAAACTTTTTTCTGGGGCTTATTGCCTGGCCAATAAAAATATTGAACTCAAGTCCATCTGTGATATATCGTTCAAAATAGTGAGGATACACTTTTTGAGCAGCAGCTTGCTCTTTATCTATAAATCTGGCCAGTGTATCGTTGATCATTGATACACTGTTCTCATAATCCTTTCGGTGTTTGTATAGCATGCCTAATTGCGGATCGAGGGAAGAAAAGTATTCTTCTATCTCATGTTTTACAGCAGGCTCTGTATGACGTAAGTGATTAAAAACCGAAATTACCTGTCCCTGTAAAAAATCATACACATTTAATTCTTCTTCTGATTGCAGTATGTCAGAAGCTGCAGCAATATGCCTGTCTATCTTGAATTCGATCTCCTGTAATAAAGGGAAAGACATAGCGGACTGGGCTTTTCTTACTACTTTCCTGGCCAGCTCCAATTGCTCCAGTATATCCAGTTGAATAGACTGGGAACGGGCTGTGGATGAACTTCGTATGTCTATGGCACTGTACAGGGGAAATACATCTTCGAAAACAATGCGTTCTATGCCCGCATCTTTTTTTTCATGCAGACTTACAATATGATTCAGTGAAGCTTCTGTGAATTTCCATTCAACAGCTGGCTGCACCGCCGTAAATTTTTTCTTTATCATTCGGTCAATCTGGTTATTCAGCTGTTCCAGGCTTTTTTCCAGTCCGAGTGTAAACAATGGTAATGCGGCTTCTATTTTACTGATATGCTCAGGTTTCAGATATCCCGGCTCCCTGGAACTGATCTCCAGCATACCCAGCAACTCATTCCTTTGTTTTAACGGGCATATAATAATGCTGCGACTGCCAGTTTTATTATAGTATGCCAGGCATTGTACCTCGCCAAGAATTTCTTCATTCAGCGTTTCATACAAAACCGGTTGATGATTATCACGGAAGAGTAATTTGCAATAGTCACTTATTTCTTCTTTTTCCGAAGTGCTGTTCAGGTGCCGGAATAAAAGGCTATTGCTATTGTGGAGGTCCGAGTAAACGTAGTGGCCGTTTATTTTAAAGAAAGGAGTAAGGCCAATAGTCACATCTTTTAGTCCTATCAGGTTTTGAATATGTTTTTCCAGTTCTGTGTAGGCTGTAGCATCTGAAACAGCATTAAAATCAAGTAGCTTATTCTTCATTTCAGCTATTACAGCTTGTTCTGTAACATCATTGATCCTCATAACTGTTAAACCTTCGAAAACAAACTTTTCAAGTGGAACCTGGTGCATCAGTTCTTCAATGGTCAACAGGCGGTTATTAGTGTAATCCAAAATACTTTTTGGCATAGCAGGCATCTCATCAACAGGCCTTACATCAATAAAGCGACCGTCCAGCCTGAGTTCCATATACCTGGCAAGACCGGTTTTCTCATCTGTATACGGATAAACTGATTTGGAGGTTTCGGAACTATTATAACCAAGGTATTTTTTAAGGATCAACCCGTATGCGAAATGCAGTTTTTCATTATTGAGTGTAGTAGCAGCATTGTCTCTTATTATAATTTCATTGCTATCCTTTTTTACCAGGGAGCTTTTAAACAAAGGGGAAGCGTAAACAGCCTGGTTTTTAAATGGGAATGAGATGCCGTACATGTAATTGGCAGTAGTGGGTGGAAAGACAGCAGACAGAAGTTCTTCAATCAACTCACTATAAGGTTGTAAAACGTTAAGGTCTGTAATATTCTTTAGTAATTCCGGATGAGATTCAAATTCTTTAACCACATTGCCGTATAACTTCAGCATGCCGGGATTACCCTCTGCAATATTTTTCTTCAGGGCATTTACAAGCGGTCTGAACGATAAGTGACTATTGAAAACAGGCTCAGAAAGATTTGGTGTGCCGCTTAGCATAAACTGGTTGTTTAGTTGGTTGTATAGCTGGCACGGACTTTCAGTAACAGGTACTGTAAAGCTAATAAATATGATCTGTTTTGTACAGCTTGCCTTGTGCTGGTTTATTTTAAAAGGAAAAGGGAGGATGAATGCTCTAAATGCCAATTAATTAGGAATACCAGGAGGTATTTAACAAAGTGAAATATCAATGGCGGGAGGCTACCTCCGCTGCCTGCCCAATGTAATACCCACTTTTAACTCAATAGTGAAGAAAGCATCTTTATCCTTTGGATCTCCCCGGTGGTAGCCGGGATTGGTAATATGCCCCGGATCAACCTCAGCTCTTCTGTCAAACAATTGCTGTGCAATAGCAGCCCTGTTGGCAGAAAGATAGTTATTGAATAAAGCCGGATCAATGTAGCTGTCTTCACTTACATCATCCAGATAATCTGTCATTAGAAAACGATGGTTCACTTCCAGCCGGGCATTAATAAGTGAAGTTACTTCATATTTTATACCCAAACCGGCAGCTAAGTTCAACTGGTTAAGTTTGTAGGGTTTCCTGTCGGGATACTCAGCAAAACCCTGCCCTTCCGTACTCAAGGGTTGCAGAGAGTACCATTGACCATTAAGATTTGCCTGAGGATCAAATGAAAAATAACCAACACCTGCTACTATATAAGGAGACAGAAATGGTGGTTCCTCATCCCTGTTGTAATAGTTTTTAAAGAAAAGCGGATGAACTTCTATTCCGAGCTGAATATCTGCTATCCTGCTTTTAAAACTGAGGTTTCGTTCATACCTGCCAAAAGTGGTTTCTCTTACATCTTTCAATATGCTGTCATATGAAGTTACTTGTCCAAGTGTTCCTTGCAACCGAATGCCAATCACACTTCTGTAGGTAGCAATTACATGAAGTCCGAAACCGGGTTTGGAATTTTTCCAGTTCAGGTCTTTAATGAAATTTTTACCAATACCTTTTTTGCCTCCCAAATCGGTAAAAGCATTCATGATGCCAAATGAGCCGCCAAGCTCAATTACTACATCATTATCATAGTATTTGTCGTTGAAAAAGTAGTACTGCCCTTTTACAGATTGACACACTAAAAAAAAGCAAAGCACTGCCACCAGGTGAAATTTCCTCATCCTCAAACAAATTTTCTTTTTTTGCTAAAAAGGCTTTGTCAGAGGATATGGTTATGTATTCTTTGAGGGTAAGAAAAAAAGAAAGTAAATGTATTGAATTATAGGTATTAACAAAGTTTAAATTATTGTTTTCCTTCTGATAATTCATTGTAATTGCATAGCTTGTCTGAAGGAAAATCAACACAAATATCCTTTAGACTAACTGATTCGGATTAAACGCTTTATGGCATCTTCATCACACTTATCACTTTTTGGAGCGATTTGTTTTGAAGCCGGATAAAGTATACACCAGACGCCAGCCCATCGTTATAAATGTCAACATTGTAAGTACCGGCTGTATACTCCTGGTTAGCCAATACCTTAATTACCCTGCCTAATGCATCTATTTGTTGTATCATCGTATGTCCACCAGTGGTAGAGAACTGAATAGTAGCAGAAACGGTATAGGGATTAGGCCACATCTTCAGCAACAGGTTGTCTGAATTGTTATTAGTATTATCGGGATCATCAGGTACACCACATGGCCCGGTGATCAATGGTAAGGACTGGTAGTTTTGCAGCATTATAGTATTTAAAGCGGGTTGTTTTACACAGAACCATTGCTCCATTACCGAGGCATACACACTTCTGAAATCATATTGGAACGGAATATTGTTTACTACCTGTATATCAGCAGGTATATCCGGGCTATTTCCCAGTATTCCTTTTTTGGCATGCTTACCAAACATGATCAATGGGGCAGCAGCGCCATGGTCAGTACCAAGGCTGGCATTTGATTTTATCCGGCGGCCAAATTCAGAATAGGTCATACCCATCACACGGTCGTCCAGGCCCATGAGCTCCAGGTCTTGTTGAAAGGCGCTGATACCTGAAGAAAGATCTTTCATCAGTTTGGCATGAAAACCTGTTGTTGTATCGCTGGCATTTACTTGCCTTTTGTGGGTGTCAAAGCCTCCCATTGTAACGGTGTATACCCTTGTTTTCAAACCGCCTTTTATCAAACGGGCAACGATTTTTAATTGTTCTGCCAGTCCATTATCGGTGGGATAAGTAGCCATTGTTGCGGCCCTTTGGTAAGCGGCCCGAATAATATCAGAGTAAATTTTGGTTTTTTCAGAAACCACACGGAGAAATTTCAATTCTTTATTTGCTGGTGGAGAATTGAGCGGATAATCAGAAAAAGGATTATCAAACGTATAGATCTTTTCAGGATTAGTAATAGATAAGCCCATGGAGTAGATAGAACCCTGCATCATCAAGGTTGGAAAGTTGCTGATCTGTATAGCCAGCGGATCAGGCATGGTTGCATCAGGATAGGCATCGGGATAGCCGGGGTACTCACTTTCCAGGTAGCGACCCATCCAACCTGTTCTAACTCTTTGACGACGATCAGTTCTTGTATCGCCGCTGTTCCATATATCCGTAGCCCTGAAGTGTGAGAAATTCGGGTTTTCATAGCCTACTGATTGTACAATATTCATTTTACCATCGTTGAACATATTCTGCATCGCTGTCATGGCAGGATGCAGGCCTGATTTATCGGTACCGTCCAGCCGCAATACCTGGCTTTGTGGAATGGCAACATTGGTTCTTGCATTATAATAGTTACCATATACATCTAGTGGTATCACCATGTTCAGTCCATCGTTACCACCGGATAACTGAACGAGTACGAATACATGGTCAGTATCTGTCAATGTTTGTTCGAGTAATCTTGCCAGGTCACTCTCTGCACCTTGGGCAGTAAATGAAAAACCATTTAATAATGCTGGCATAGTAACTGCCACTGGTACGGTATTGCGTAAAAATTTTCTCCTGTTCATACTCTGGTTTTTAACATAGTTTAAATTAAAGCTGCTATAGCCGGTTGATCATTTAACATAAATGAAACTCCGGCAGATTCATCAGGAATTTGAACATCTCACTCAGGGAGGTGTTTATCACAGTATTATTGTTGTTGTTCCAGGCATTGGTCCAGATCGTATCGTCCGTTGTGTTATTCGTCAGAAAATGTGTTTTTACATAAGTTTTTGAATTGGCCGATAAGGGATAACGGAGCAACAATGCCGTAACATCATTAATTAATTGATTTGGATCTGACGGGTTAGATGAATAGTTGGCAAATGCCCTTACATCAATTACAGCGTCATTTACCAATGCGTCAGTAAAGTCAGCCCTTTTGGGCAATGAGTTACTGTTTACCCATAATTCATAATGCATCGGCTCCTGGTAATAAGAAGGCCATCCCGATACATCGGGTGGCTGAAATAACTCTTGCTGCATGTCTGCCGCATTCTGATAAATAGAATTAAATAAAGGATAACCAGTTGAATAATCAGTATAAGCAGGGAAATTTACATTGAACTCCCGCAGCGTACCTACAATTATGTCAAATGGATTTTTGATATAACATGCCTGGTTCAATATATCGAAGAAATGTTCACTTTTGAAAAGTATAGATAAGGCTGGTCTTACATCGTAGTTGTTACTCTGTAACACCTGTGCCATCGGAATAATAACATCTGCCTCGGTAGCATCATCTATTTCATAATACACAAACCATTTGTACAGCTTGCGGCAAATGAATCTTGCTGCTTCAGTTGTGTTAAAGATCATATCAATCAATGCATCCAGTTCCTGGTCAGGATCAGTACTGCCATTGATAGTCGTATTATTATAAAATGCGGAGAATGTTTTTGAACCTGTGTCGTGAGCCCCGGTATCAAGGTATGAGCCTAAAGGATTATCATTAATGCGCCAGCCGGTTAAAACCCTGGCTGCAGCTATTACATCATCTTCAGTGTATAATGAATCATTTCCTTTTCCTACTGCGAATAACTCCTGCAATTCTCTTGCATAGTTCTCATCGGGAGCCTGCCTTGAATTGAGGTAACCATTCAGGTGTATCAGCATTGCAGGATCGATGGTTACTTCCCGTACCAATGTTTTGAAATTGCCAAGAGCATTAGTTCTAAGTAAATTATGATGCCTGTATAAAATTTGTGCATTGCTTACTTCAGACTCCTGTATGGAGAAATGATGATGCCAGAACAGTACCATTTTTTCCTGTATACTTCTGTTCTGATTAATAATAAGACCAGACCACCATTTCTTCAGGCTGCTTACACGGCGGCTATTGATTTGTCCCCGCACATCGGGATAACTGGCTGTGTTAGGGTCATTCACCCAGGTTTGCCCAATGGCTACACCGAGATCATCATAAAATACTCCTTCATCTTCCAGTAATCCATAATCTCTTACCGGGGGACTTGGAGTCGTTACATTGTTGAGTAATTCATCCACTGCAGCATCGGGAGATAGAGACAAAAAATAATCAATATCAGTTTTTCTGGCTCCAAACATAGTACGCTTCAGCAGGTGCGCCACTTCATTCACTGTCCAGCTTCCGCTGTATGGCGTCAGACCGGCAAAAAACCGGGAACGGGACTGCCCCGCATTTGCTGTTGAATATTTTTTTCTGGCCTTTTTAAAGAAATCTCTCCTGTCCATAAGTAAAGTTTTACAGTGATGTTTTGTTTATCTGATCAAAACAAAAGTTCCTTTTTGCTGATGTGGTTTATTTTGTATGTCTTTATAGTCCACCAGGTATATAAAAACACTCGATGGTTGTACTATACCTTTGTATCTGCCATCCCACCGCTGATTTATAGCTGAACTTCTGAATACTACTTCTCCATTACGGTTGAATATCTGAAGGCGGTATCCATCCGGCACTTTTCCCAATGGGCCGAAATAATCATTTAACCCGTCGCCATTAGGGGTGAAACCTGTAGGTATATTAACCAGCGCATCGTTCAGTACCACTACGGTAAACTGATCTGAAACCTGGCAACCATCAGGGGAACGATTAATAGCAGTGTAAACGGTAGTTGTTTGCGGTGTAGCAACCGGATCAGTGCAGTTGGTGCAACTCAAGGTAGAATGAGAATTCCAGGTAATTGTTCCATTACCATTGGCATGAAGTGTAACACTTTGCCCGATAAATATAGTGTCTGATGTTCTTACGCTATCAAACGGCCCGCTTAGCGGCACAGGATTGTACCGTACAAAAGCAGAATCATAACCGCAAATGTCAGGTATTGTGTCCTGGAAGGGAGTAAAACTATTAATATTACATACAGCTGAATCACGGGAAAGTATCTCTGGTATCTTTAGCTTTATAACTGCGAAGTCTGCATCACCCTGTGCATTGCTGAAATCGCCATCGCCTGATTCTGAATCTCCTGCCAGATAATATTCGTTTCTTACAGGATTTCTTATCATGAATCGCAAATGGTCATTATCGCTGCCACCCCAATTTCTTTTCCATAACACATCACCAGAAGGACTAAGTTTTATTGTCCAGAAATCACCTTCACCTAATGCACCGGTTACATCACCATCATCAGAATACGTAACACCGCCAATTATATAGCTGCTGTCCCTGTCTGTAATTATTGTTTTAGCATATTCGGCATCTGTACCTCCTAATACTTTTTGCCAGTTTAACCGGCCCCGCTGATCCACGTTGATGACCCAATAATCCTGGCTTCCTTTGGCACCGCTTACATCTCCATCAGTAGAGGTCGTGTATCCGGCCAATGTCAATGATCCATTAGCTCCTTTTGACATACAGTAGGCCACATCATTTTGGGAGCCACCATAAATTTTGCTAAGTACTTTGTTCCCGCCGGCATCGATGGCTAATAACCAAACATCATAGTTTTTCTGATTGGGGGGAATATCACCGTCAACCGAATTCGTAAATCCTGCTATGAATGTTGTTCCATTGATGACTTCAATATCAAACAGTTCTTCATTCTTGCTTCCGCCATAACATCTGCTCCACTGCAGCACACCTCCTGCATTTATTTTCATCAACACTCCATCGGTGTAGGTACCTGTACTGTGGTTGCCTCTTATATCACCATCATTGGAAGAGGATGAAGCAGCAATCAGAAAGCCACCATCTGTTGTAGATGCAATGTGATTGCCGATATCAAGCCCGGTACCGCCATATCTTTTTTGCCATTCCAGGTTACCAGATGCAGATAGTTTAAGCAACCAGATATCTTTTGTGCCGCCGTAACCATTTATCACACCACCATCGGTAGAATTGGTTTCGCCCAGTACCATATATCCTCCATCTGATGTTTGCAGAATATCTCTTGCACTTTCGTAACCCGTACCACCAAATGATCTTTCCCATTGAATGTTCCCGCATTGATCCAGTTTTAATACCCACAGGTCCCAATATTCACGGTTGGGCTGTGGACTTACATCACCACCTCTTGAATCTGTGTAACCGGCAACGATAGTGCCGCCATCAGTAGTAAATTTTATTGAGTAGGGAATATCAACATCAGCGCCTCCATAATGTCTTGACCATTGCTGGGGAGGAACTTGTGCCTTCATACCTAAAGGCGTTAGCAGGAGTACAAGGGCAATAAGCAGGGATGTTTTTCTCACAAGTTGGCGTTTCATAGAATTATAATCCGCTATCCGTTGCAAGTATTATGCTAAAACGTAAGTTCTGAGGATAAGTTTTTACGATTATGGGATGAATTTTTACTCAGCGTTTTTCCTGTCCGTAATACCTGCAGGCTTTTTGTATACCACACTGATCGCATTTGGGGTTCCTTGCCAGGCAGATATACCTGCCATGAAGAATAAGCCAGTGATGCGCTTTATGAACCAGTTCTTCAGGAATATTTTTGATAAGCTCTCTTTCCACTGCTAAAGGAGTAGTTGCTGTTTGCGGAACCAGGCCTATTCTTTTACTCACCCGGAAAACATGGGTGTCAACTGCCATATTTGGTTGCTGGTCTATAACCGAAGTAATAACATTGGCTGTTTTTCGTCCTACACCGGGAAGTTGAATCAATTCATCAACTGTCATGGGTATTTTTCCATTGAATTCTTTTACAACTTTATTTGCCATCCCAATAAGATGTTTGGTTTTGTTATTAGGATAAGAAATACTTTTTACCAGCGGGAATAATTCATCAAAAGTGGCTTTTGATAAGGATTGAACAGTAGGGTAGATTTCAAAAATGGCTGGTGTTGTTATATTCACCCGTTTATCCGTGCATTGGGCTGATAAAATTACTGCGACTAATAGTTGATATGGGCTATCGTATAACAATTCTGTTTCTGCTTCGGGGACATGCAGTTGAAAGTAGTTAATGACAAAAGTGTATCGTTCTTTGCGGGTCATACCGCAAGATAGGGGGAAGGTGAATGCGAACAGAGTGCCTTTTGCATAAAAAAAGCATCCGCAACGGCGAATGCTAAATACGTTTGAGCAGAGGAACTGGTTTACTGAACTTCCTGTGCAGCCTGTTCCCTCGCATGGTTCAGTACATTCAATACAACTTCAGTACGGGGAGATTCAGTGATCTTGTCAAGACGCTGCATGGAGGCTTTTAATACACTAAGTTTTTCACGAAGCGTCCAGTCTTTTTCCAACGCCTTTTCAATAGCTAATGTTTTTTTAGATGATGTTTCTTTGTAGAGATACAGTAAAAGGTCCTCAGGAGTAAAATTTGTCATTTGGCAAACCGATTAATTTGTCCAGAAATTAGATGTTGTCCGTTTGGTAGCTGAGATATAATAAATGTCCGTGATATTAACGGGGACGGGGTTGCCTTATTGTGCTATAATCGCTAATTCTTTACTTTATCGGGTTTTTCCGATACCAGGAAGAGCTCCTCATTATCCCGTTTCATAAGGTATTTCTCCCGGGCATATTTTTCCAGAGTAGCCGGATTAGTCTTAAGTGCCTCTAATTCTTTTCGTTCGGCAGTTATTTGGGTGGTATAATACTGTTTATTTTGCTGCAACTCTTTGAGTTCCTTACGGCGATCCAATTGGGTAAAAAAGTCATTTTTATCCAGAAAAAGGACGACAACGCAAAAAGCAGCAAAAGAAATGAAGTATTTGTTTCTGATCCAGGAGGGGATATGGGTTAGTAGTTTCATAATATCGGAGTTCTTATCTCGAAGTCAGAAACCGGAAAGAAAACCTTTCAGATTTCTGACATCCGGCTTCTTTATCTATCTGCCAAATTTAATCTTTCCTTTCGGATATACAGCCGAGCTGCCTAATAATTCTTCGATTCTTAACAGTTGGTTATACTTGGCCATGCGATCTGTTCTTGAGGCACTGCCTGTTTTTATCTGGCCGCAATTCAATGCTACAGCCAGATCAGCGATGGTGGTATCTTCTGTTTCTCCGCTGCGATGGCTCATGATGGTATTATAACCATTATGCTGTGCCAATGTTACGGCATTGATGGTTTCTGTTACAGTTCCGATCTGGTTTACTTTTACCAGTAAGGCATTACCAATTCCTTTGTCAATACCTTGCTGTAAACGGGTAACATTGGTAACAAACAGATCGTCGCCCACCAGTTGACATTTTTCACCAACAGCTTCCGTCAACATTTTCCAACCGGCCCAATCATCTTCAGCCATTCCATCTTCAATACTGCAGATGGGATATTTTTTCACCCAGCTTTCCCAATATTTGGCTAATTGTTCACTACTCATTTCTTTACCACTGCTTTTATGAAACACATATTTTTTCTTTTTGCTGTCCCATAGTTCGCTGTTTGCGGCGTCCATGGCAATTTTAATTTGTGTTCCGGCTTTATATCCTGCAGCGTCAATAGCGGTTAATACGGTTTCAATAGCTTCTTCATTACTCTGAATATTTGGAGCAAATCCACCTTCGTCTCCCACATTGGTGCTATATCCTTTTTTCTTTAAAACTGTTTTTAGGGCATGAAAAATTTCTACTCCCCAGCGCAGGCCCTCATTAAAACTGGGTGCACCAACAGGCATAACCATAAATTCCTGGAAATCGATCTTGTTATCTGCATGAGCACCTCCGTTCAGGATGTTCATCATCGGAATGGGAACTACTTTTGCATTAGTACCACCGATATAACGGTACAAGGGTAATGCGGCTTCTTCTGCTGCTGCTTTAGCAACAGCCATACTTACTGCAAGAATTGCATTTGCTCCTAATTTTCCTTTATTAGGTGTGCCATCCAACTGAATCATCATTTCATCAATGCCTGTCTGATCAGCCACATCATAGCCCAGTAATGCGGGAGCAATATCTTTATTTACATTAGTTACTGCTTTCAATACACCTTTACCGACATATTTTTTCTTATCGCCATCCCGTAACTCAACGGCTTCATGAATACCAGTGCTGGCCCCGCTGGGCACTGCAGCCCGGCCTAAAGCTCCTTCATCTGTTATTACATCTACCTCTACTGTAGGATTGCCCCTGGAATCTAAGATTTGCCTGGCGAAGATTTCTGAAATGTAACTCATGAGTTGGTTAAATATTTAAGATTTATAATTATTGTGCACTTCTTCCTTTTTCCCGGGTCTGTTAAGTATGTATATAATAGTGAAAATTAAAAGCCCGCCTGTTACCAGCATGATTGTTGAATCTGAAATCATCCGGTTAAATTTTTTCTCTTCTGCTTTTACATCCACACCCTGTTCCTTTAATTCTTCATAAACGTAAGATTGATGACGAAGGTCTATTTTACCTTTTATATAGCCATAAGTACCCTGTACAATCAACCATATTCCACCCATTATTAAAACAGTGATGAGTGTGGATTTCATTATTTTAATATTTTTCTGCTATTGCCCCGGCTTTATTAAAATAAAGCGGCATTATTAGTTTGTCAGAGCTTTAAAAATCTCCTCTAAACTTTGGTTTTCGCTTTGCAAAGAAACGATGTTGAAGTTGTGCTGCAAAGACAACTCCATAATTTGTTTGCGTAACTGATCAGAATCATGTGTGGCTAACTGCCAGTTGTTCGTATCGGTTTTCCTGATACTGGTAGCGGCAGGGAGTTTTTCCAGTAATTGAGCATCTACTGCTTCTTTAAAAGAAACTTTCACAATATTGGAAGAAGATGCTTTTCTGAGGTCACTCAATTTATCATCTGCCACCAGGCTTCCTTTATTAATGATTATTACCCTGTCGCATATGGCCTCCACTTCCTGTAAAATATGGGAAGAGAATAAAACGGTCTTATTCTTTCCTTGTTGTTTTATTACTTCCCGTATTTCTATGATTTGGTTGGGGTCAAGTCCTGAAGTTGGTTCATCCAGTATCAATACTTCAGGGTCGTGTATCAACGCGGCAGCGAGGCCTACCCTTTGTTTATATCCTTTTGATAGCTGACCGATCTTTTTCTTTGCTTCAATCGTAAGCCCGACTATTTCAATTACTTTTTCAACAGCTTCCTTTTTGTTACTGATCTTGTGCAATTCGGCCACAAACCCCAGGTATTCTCTTACATACATATCATAATAAAGAGCATTTAACTCCGGCAGGTAACCTATTTTCTTTTTGGTCTCAAGTGGTTCATCGGCTACATTGATATCGCATACATGGGCTTCTCCGCTGGTTTGTTGCAGATAGCCGGTTATGATTTTCATTGTGGTGGATTTTCCTGCACCGTTCGGTCCCAGGAAGCCAACAATCTCACCTTTGTTTACTTTAAATGAAATATTATTAACAGCTTTTTGTTCGCCGTATTCTTTAAGAAGATTTTTTACTTCGATTGACATATTGCAAACCTACACCAAAACCTTAAAATAGATGAACTGGATCACTGAAACTTATTTCATTATTTTTACAGACCATGGTTACAATAATTTCTCTGATATTTATTATTGGTTATGCCGCTATTGCTCTCGAGCATCCAATAAGAATAAACAAGGCGGCCACGGCACTTATTACAGGTGTGTTGTGTTGGAGTGTTTTCGCTGTTTCCGCACCAGATAAGCATATTCCCGCCCATCTTCTTACTGAGTATCTTGGTGAAGTAGCCGGAATTTTGTTTTTTTTATTGGGAGCCATGACCATAGTTGAATTGATAGATGCACACGACGGATTTGAAGTGATTACCAGCCGTATCCAAACTACCAGTAAAAAGAAATTAGTGTGGGTGATCGGTTTTTTAGCCTTTTTCCTGTCTGCTGTGCTGGATAACCTTACTACTACTATTGTAATGATTTCTCTGTTGCGTACTACTATTCCTGAAAAGAAAGACAGGTTGCTTTTCGCAGGACTGGTTATTATAGCTGCAAATGCAGGAGGAGCATGGAGCCCTATTGGCGATGTTACCACAACTATGTTATGGATCGGCGGGCAAATTTCTGCAGGGAATATTATTATACAAACTATTCTTCCGAGCCTTGCTTGTTTTTTTGTGCCGGCATTACTTATTACCCGCCAATTAAAAGGCAATTTTCAATTTCCAGATAAAATTACAGGGAGCAGGAATCTTAGTGCAAGCAAAGACAGGAACACAGTATTTTGGGTGGGTATTTTAAGCCTTTTATTCGTTCCGGTTTTTAAAACCATTACTCACTTACCGCCTTATATGGGTGTCTTGCTTGGACTGGGTGTGATGTGGGTAGTTACAGAAATGATCCATAGTGAGAAAGATGAAGCAGAGAAAGGTCTGTTTTCTGTGAACCATGCATTACGGAAGATCGATACACCAAGTATATTGTTTTTCCTGGGCATTCTGTTAAGTATCGCTGCCCTGCAGGCCACTGGCATATTGTCTGATCTTGCCGGTTGGATGAATAGTTCTATTGGCAACATCAAAATTATCACTGTTTTGATTGGATTATTGTCAGCAATAGTGGATAATGTGCCATTGGTCGCCGCCGCACAGGGTATGTATAGCCTGGAACAATATCCAACTGATCACTATTTCTGGGAATTTCTTGCCTATTGTGCCGGCACAGGGGGTAGTATACTAATTATAGGCTCTGCTGCAGGTGTGGCAGCTATGGGATTAGAAAAAATAGAATTTTTTTGGTATCTAAAAAAAATTGGGTGGTTAGCATTATTGGGTTATCTGGCGGGTGCAGGAGTTTACCTGTTACAGCTTTATTTAACCCATGGTTGATTTTTTCACAGGTCTTCAAATTCATAAAGCGGGTCAATATCTGTACCTGCTTTCATTTCCACAATAGGTTTTATTAAACCATCATGGAGGTCATACACCCATCCATGCAGATCGGGACGTTGTTCAGTACTCCATGCTCTCTGAATGAGAGCGGTTTTTGCAAGGTTAAAGACCTGTTCTTTCACATTTAATTCTACCATCCTGTTTACCCTTTTTTCTTCATCAGTTATACTTTCCAGTTCTTTGCGATGTATTCGATAGATGTCTTTTATGTTTCGCAGCCACATATTAAGTACCTGGTTAAAATCTTCATTAGACATAGCTGCCTTTATACCGCCGCAACCATAATGACCACAAACAACCACATGTTTTATTTTGAGATGATTGACGGCATAATCAACCACACTCATCAGATTCACATCTGTATTTACAACAAGATTGGCCACATTGCGGTGAATAAATATTTCTCCAGGCTCTGTTTGGGTTATTTGATCAGGTGGCACCCTGCTGTCACTACAACCGATCCAGAGAAATTCAGGAGTTTGAACATGAAGTAATCGTTCAAAAAAGCCGGGATCTTCTGCCAGCTTTCTGGCGGCCCAGTGCCTGTTATCATTTAATAATACTTCGTATGGCTTCATGCGCAGGATTTTAGAGGGTAAAAATAGCTTATAATCTATCGGAAAATGAATATAACCGGTTACCTAAATAACTGGTAATAAATTGTTTTTAAAAAAATGACAAAAAACTTAAACAATTTCAGATTTGCCCTGTTAATTTTACCGCCTTGGAGCATTAATATATAGAATGGCTTTACTTGGCTGACAAAATACAAAGTATTATATTACAGCGCTTTTAATGACGAAGAATCAAGGTATATATAACCTCTACCACGGTGTATCAGCTGTCTTAATGATAGTGGCCTTGCTATGGCTCACCATAAGCACTCCTTTTGTATTTAGCAGCCAGCAAGAATCAGCGAAACATCATAAAATGGCTGATTCGGGATCCCCTCTTGCAGCCAATGAGGAGGAAGCTGCAAACCCTTTCGGAAACACTACAGAGGAAAAAAATCCCAACAGCTCCTCTTTTTCTGAAGAATACCTGCATGATCATCATCATAGTGATCATTTCATGTCTGTGATACTGCGGTATCATAAATGCGAGAATAGCGACACATACGTTGCGTATCATGGCGAGCTTCATGTTCCGCCCCCCAATGCTGCATAGTTTGATCTCACCCATTTTACAAAGGCTTTATTAAAGCCTGTTTACCTATTTTTTTATTAACAACAGTGTTGTTACAATCTGTAGCAACCTATATCAAATTATTTACCTGATGAGAAAACATTCAAAAGAATATTTGGAAAACCTTACTCCGTATAAGTGTTACGAAATACTGGTTGAAGGGAACAAACGGTTTGTCAATAACCTGAATAATGATCATGATCACCTCGAGATGATAAATGAAACAAGAGAGGGACAACATCCCTTTGCAGTAATATTAAGTTGCATGGATTCCCGTACATCTGTGGAACTGATATTTGACCAGGGTCTTGGCGACCTGTTCAGCGTTCGTGTGGCAGGTAATATTGTGAATAACGATATACTGGCCAGTATCGAATATGCTGTAAAGTACGTAGGCTCAAAAATATTAGTGGTATTGGGGCATACGGAATGCGGCGCCATTAAGAGTGCAAAGCAAGGTGTTAAAGATGGGCATATAACAGACCTGCTCAAACGAATTCAACCTTCTATCAGTAAAGCTATGCTGAAGGATGACAAAGAGCATCTTTTTCATGATAATGTTGCGTACGCTAATGTAGAAAACAGTCTTGAGGAGATTTTAACCCGCAGTGAAATAGTGAAACAAATGTTTGAGAAAGGGGAAATTGGCCTTGTAGGCGGGATTTACAATATTGAAAATGGCGAGGTAGATTTCTTTAAAAACCTTACGAAAAAGAAAAAAGCTGATAAACAATTAACTAACGTTTAAATAGTAAAAGAATCAGAAGTAAGATGAAACTAAATACCAGGTTTTTTAAATCGGACATGTTATCAGGTATGGTGGTGTTTTTAGTAGCACTGCCTCTTTGTTTAGGTATAGCAGTAGCAAGCGGAGCTCCTCCGTTTGCAGGAATTATTACAGGAGTAATAGGAGGTATTGTGGTTGGGCTGTTGAGTAATTCAAATGTCAGTGTATCGGGCCCGGCTGCCGGCCTTATTGCTATTGTAGTAGCTGCTATTACGGATTTGGGGTATGAGGTTTTTCTTGTTGCTGTTGTACTGGCTGGACTTATCCAGTTTGTACTTGGTATAATAAAGGCAGGCACTATCTCCAGTTACTTTCCAACCAGCGTTATTGAGGGCATGCTGGTAGCAATTGGCATTATAATCATTAAAAAAGAAATCCCTCATGCTATTGGGTATGATAAAGAGCATGAGGGTGATTTTTTTTCCTATAAACTATTGAGTGAAGATGAAGGATTTTTTACAGAGATCGTACATTCTTTAAATTATGCCCATACAGGGGCTATCATTGTTACAATAATTTCATTGGCTATACTATTTGCCTTTAATAAGGTGCCTGCTTTAAAAAAGATTAAAGCAGTTCCGGGAGCACTCGTAGTAGTTGTAGTAGGAATAATTTTGAACCAGGTATTTATTTCTATTGGATCATCTCTTGCTATTATAGGCCAGGAGCATTTGGTTACATTACCTATGGCTTCTTCCTTTAATGAATTTATCGGTCAATTCAGCACTCCTGATTTATCAGCCTTTACTGATCCAAAAGTATGGGTGGTCGGAGTTACCATCGCAGTAGTGGCAAGTATTGAAACATTGCTTTGCCTTGAAGCTGGCGATAAGATGGATCCGTTGAGACGTTTTTCAAGCGCCAACACAGAATTAAGAGCACAGGGTATTGGGAATATGTTGTCAGGCCTGATAGGGGGGATACCAATGACATCGGTAATTGTGAGAACAACTGCCAATGTTAATGCAGGCGCTAAAACAAAACTGTCGGCAATTGCACATGGCATATTTCTGTTGCTGGCAGTATTGATAATTCCGGGGCTGTTAAATAAAATCCCGATGGCCTGCCTGGCAGCTATTTTGATAATGATCGGTTTGAAATTGGCCAGCCCGAGAGTATTTAAACATATGTGGCATACAGGTAAGCACCAATTCATTCCTTTTATTGTTACAGTAATAGCAGTAGTAGTAACTGACCTGCTTAAGGGTGTGGGTATAGGGCTGGCTGTAAGCATATTCTTTATTCTCAGAGGTAATATGAAGTTTGCTTATTTCTTTAAGAAAGAAAAACATCACGAAGGTGAAACAATACATATTGACCTGGCGCAGGAAGTTTCTTTTTTAAATAAAGCAGCGATCAAACAAACACTGGCACACTTGCCACCGAACAGTAAGGTGGTAATTGATGCAGCGAATACAGTGTATATAGATTATGATGTACTGGAGTTACTGCGGGACTTTTTAAACTTCGGTTCGAAGGATAAGAATATAGTTGTGCAGCTCCTGAATTTTAAACCGGCTTATAAAATGGAGGATGCAATTCGTGTGCATTCTGAAAAAGACTAATGTAAGTCATGAGAAAACAAACAGCAGCCATTCTGAAGCCAATGCCCGGATTAGCCGGTTATGCCGAAGCAGGTAATGATAAAATGCACGCCTCTTTCGATGAAAAAAAGTTGCTGCATGAATTAAAGCATTACCTCCCTTCACAGACGCCAATCAAAGATTTTATCCATCATAATACGCTGCATGCCTACCAGCATATGAAATTTTATGATGGTATTTTCAAAGCCGGGAAAATTTTTGGTTTTCAGGTTACACTGGGGTTAGAGGATTATCGCAAGCTGCTTAAAACAAAACGAATTAAATCGCAAGTACTGGATAGGGTGATCATAGAAAGAAAGGGATACAATAAGCTGGGAGAATGGTGGACGAACATGCTGGATAAAAACTACGATACCCATAATGAGCCAAGAATTGGCAAGCTGAGAGATAATTGGAAGAATCATTATCATATCGATATAGATAACCTTGTTCAACCTCTTTTATTCAGGGTACTTTGTAGTTATCTCGACCAGGGTATTTCTATCTGGAAGTTTCCTGTGCACCATGACGGTTTTCTGGCATCAATTAAGGAACTGGAGAAGAATAGTACCGTCAGTTTCTTTAAAACTAAAAGAGCAAGAAAAATTTTGTTGGAAGAGGAAAGTAGCATGATTCAGCTGCTGAGAATAGTAGTAGGGGATGAAAAATACTATGAACAGTACATCTTTGATCAGCAGTTCACCCACCAGGGATGGAGTGGAATGGTAGCAGCGGTAGAGGGTGCACCTCATACGTTGATGGATAGCAGGAAAATATCATTGAATGATCTGGTGGTATTTGAATTATTGCTGGAAATAGATGCGCTGGATTATCAATTAGGAAAAGACTGGAAGCCTGTATCTGCTATAACAAAAACAGCCCCTGTTGATTTGTTTGAGGAGGTTAATTGTACAGAATTGCAGGAAGTACTTATTCTTTGGCAGAATGCCTTTGAATGGAGCTATTACGAAGAAGTACTTGCAGGCATTGCACAGCAAAAAGGCAAAACCATTGTTTCTCCGATCAAAAAAAATTTTCAGGCTATTTTTTGTATTGATGAAAGAGAGTGTTCGCTGAGAAGACATATTGAGTCTGTTGATCCAATGTGTGAGACATTAGGTTCTCCCGGCTTTTTTGGTGTTGAATTCTTTTTCCAGGCTAAGAACGGTCAGTTTTATGAAAAACTTTGTCCTGCACCGGTTACTCCTAAATATTTAATTAAAGAAACTGAGGTAAAGGAAAAAAGAAAGCATGAATTGCTGTACACCAATCAAACCCAAACATTATCTGGAGGGATTTTGAGTTCCTTTACACTGGGTTTCTATGCCGGACTAAGATTAATACAGAATCTTTTCAGCCCTAAGATGAGCCCGGCCATTTCTAATGCTTATGCACATATGCATAAGCATTCCACATTGACTATTGAGAACAAAAATGTCAATGAAAAGGAGAAAGGACTGCAGGTGGGTTATACGATAGATGAGATGGCTGCCAGAGTGGAGAGTTTGTTAAGGGGAATAGGGCTGGTTGATAATTTCGCCCCTGTTGTATACACTATTGCACATGGCAGCAGCAGCGCTAACAATCCCCATCACAGTGCACATGATTGCGGTGCTTGCAGCGGAAGGCCGGGTTCGGTCAATGCCAGGGTGTTTGCACATATGGCTAATCATTCTGCTGTAAGAAGCCTTTTAAAGGAGAAAGGGATTGATATTCCCGTCACCACACAATTCGTAGGAAGTATGCATGATACTGCTGCAGATATGATTGATTTTTATGATGAAGATCAGTTAACGTCTATAAATGCTGAGTATCATAAAAAGAACCTTATAGTTTTTGATAAAGCTCTTGATCTTAATGCCAAGGAACGGTCACGCCGGTTTGCATCAATCAATACAAAAAACAACTTAAAGAAAGTAAGAAATGATATTCTGAAAAGAAGTGTTTCCATGTTTGAACCGAGACCTGAACTGGGACATGGAACAAATAGTCTATGTATTATTGGCAGAAGAGAGGTTACAAAAAATTTGTTTCTGGACCGAAGGGCTTTCTTAAACTCATATGATTACCGGACAGATCCGGACGGGAAGTTATTAACCGGGGTGATGCGGCCTATCGGGCTTGTATGTGGCGGTATAAATCTCGAGTATTATTTTTCAAGAGTAGATAATTATAAACTGGGTGCAGGTACCAAACTTCCGCACAATGTTATGGGGCTGATTGGTGTGGCAAACAGCAGTGATGGAGACCTTCGTCCTGGTCTTCCATTGCAAATGATTGAAGTACACGACCCGGTACGATTGCTCATTATAGTGGAGCATTTTCCGGAGATGGTGTTAAAGGCTATACAATCAGCGCCGGAAATATATGAATGGTACATCAATGAATGGGTGCATATTATAGCCTTGCAACCTGAAACTAAAGAATTCTTCTATTTCAAAGAGGGGCAGTTCAGGCCATATAAGCCGGTTGTTCAGGAGATAGATACTGTGCAGGATGTAACCGGTTTGATAGAATCTGCAAAAGAAATGGATACAAATTATATAGTAGATGCAACAAAAGAAAACTTACCTGTTTATTTAATCAATTAACCTGTACATGCCACAACTAATTCAGCTGTTTATCTTAATACCACTTTTGGGCTTTCTCATCAGTGTATTGCTTCCCCGCAATAATGAGAAACTTATTTCACAAGTAGCGATCAGTTCTGTTGGCGTTCACCTGGGAGGTGTTGTACTCTTCATCCTGTATTGGCTGATGAATGATCACCCGGTTATGGATATTAAGCATATTACTTTTTTTAAAACAGCCGATATTGAAATATTTATAGATTTTTATTTTGACAAAGTGACTGCAGTGTTTGCATTAATAGGCTCTGTGATTACATTGCTGGTAACTCTTTTCAGCAGGTATTACCTGCACCGGGATAATGGGTTTAAACGTTTTTTCAGCACCACTCTATTATTTTTTGTTGCTTACAATGTGGTGATCTTCTCTGGCAATTTTGAAACGCTGTTCATGGGTTGGGAAGTCCTGGGTATTTGTTCTTTTTTATTGATTGCTTTTTACCGGGACAGGTACTTGCCGGTGAAGAACGGGTTGAAGATTATTTCCATTTATCGCCTGGGTGATATATGCCTGATCCTCACCATGTGGATGAGCCATCAGTTATGGCATGAAAATATTACCTTTTTTAAGCTTAATGATACAGCATCTGTCCAGGAGCATTTACTGGAGCATAACTGGTATGGGGTATTTATATGTGTGATGTTATTTTTTGCGGCTGCAACAAAATCGGCACAGCTCCCTTTTTCTTCCTGGTTGCCGAGAGCTATGGAAGGGCCTACTACTTCCAGTGCTATTTTTTATGGCTCATTATCCGTTCACCTTGGTGTCTTTCTTTTATTACGTACCTATCCCTATTGGGAGAGTTTATTGTTTGTAAAAGTGCTCATCATTGTAACCGGGTTGTTAACAAGCATTATTGCAGCAAGTATTGCAAGAGTACAGCCTACTGTCAAAACGCAGATTGCTTATTCCTCCATCGCACAGATCGGGCTGATGTTTGTTGAAGTGGCATTGGGTCTTCATATTTTGGCATTGATTCATTTTGCCGGTAACGCTTTTTTAAGAACGTATCAGCTCTTGGTTTCGCCATCTGTGCTAAGTTACCAGATACATGAAATGGTCTTTAACTATAAGCCAAAAGAACAAAAGCAAACAAATTCTTTTACAGGAAGATTAAAGAATTCATTGTATATCCTGTCGGTGAAAGAATGGAATCTTGATGGATTTATGTTTCATTTCTTGTGGAGTCCGTTTAAATGGATGGGTAACAGGCTGGATTTTCTGACAGGCAGAACAGCCATTATTATTTTACTCACAGTTTTTTTAGCTGGCGTATATTTCGATTTATATCCGTCTGTCATACCCGCCGGTTTGTATGAATACTTACCAGTAATCTTTTCTTTTATCGGACTGTTGCTGATACTAAAGGCTTTTACTGAAAGAGAAAGTGCTATCAGGGCCTGGCTATTTATTATAGCCTCCCAACTCTTTATTGCTCTTTCAATAACACTGTTTCATGAAGACTTCGGGCACAACTATATGCTGATATACCTGAGCGGCTCAGTTATTACTTCTGCTATCGGATATATTTGCCTCAGAAGGATTAAACATGTTGAAAACAATATTGACCTTAATCGTTTTCATGGACATTGCTATGAACACCCGGTGCTGGGTTTTATCTTTCTGATTTCCTGCCTTGGCCTCATCGGGTTTCCTTTTACACCAACATTTATTGGCATCGACCTGTTGTTTAGCCACATTCACAAGCAAGAAATCCTACTGATCATTTTTATTGCACTAAGTTTTGTTTTCATGGAATTCGCCGTGTTGAGAATTTACGCCCGGATATTTCTGGGGCAGCATGTAAAGAATTATCATCCGGTAGCCTACAGAAGTTCTTAATCTATTGATAGCTTTTTCTTTATTTTCAAGTTAATCCAATTGCAGTGTAAATGCCTAGTGGATAATAAGACTAAAATATTATCATACGAATGATTGAAACCGGATACCAATCTTTCTTGCTTTGATTTTTTCTTCAATTTCCAGCAATATTATAGGATCGTCAATAGTAGATGGAGTAATGTAGTCAATGCCATCCACAATCTGCCTGATAGTCTTTCTTAAGATCTTGCCGCTACGGGTTTTAGGTAATCGTTTTACAATTACCGCATTTCTGAAATATGCAATTGCTCCAATTTTTTCCCGGATCAATCCTACCAGTTCATTTTCCAGTTGCATTTCTTCAATATCTCGACCATCTTTTAATACCACCAATGCTACAGGTCGTTGTCCTCTTAGTTCATCAGCAATGCCCATCACTGCACATTCTGCCACTGCCGGATGGGCAGCTACCAGTTCTTCCATTTCTCCTGTGCTTAACCGGTGGCCACTGACATTGATCACATCATCCACCCTTCCCATGATATAGCAATAACCATCCTCGTCTATATATCCACCATCACCTGTTTGATAGTAACCAGGAAAATGCTGCAGGTATCCGGCTACAAAACGGTCATCATTGTTCCATAAAGTGGGAAGGCAACCGGGCGGCAATGGAAGTTTTGCAGCAATATATCCTTCTTTCCCTTTTTCCAGTTCTTCCCCTTCTTCGGATAAAATATGGATTTCATATCCGCAAACCGGCAACCCGGCGGCACCAGCTTTGGTTGGTAAAGCTTCTACACCCATCATAATACCCACCATGGGCCATCCTGTTTCCGTCTGCCACCAGTGATCAATGACCGGGATCTGCAACAGGTCTTTTATCCAGTAGTATGTAGGAGGATCACATCGTTCACCAGCCAGGAAAAGGTGTTGAAGCGAAGTGAGATCATATTTTCCCATCAGGGCTGCTTCATGGTCTTCTTTTTTTATAGCCCGGATCGCTGTAGGTGCGGTGAACATAACTTTTACTTTATGAGCATCGATTACTCTCCAGAAGGCACCTGCATCAGGAGTTCTTACCGGCTTGCCTTCGTAAAGAATAGTGGTACATCCCTGCAGTAGCGGGCCATAAACAATATAACTGTGCCCCACGACCCAGCCCACATCGCTGGCTGCCCAAAAGACATCACCAGGTTCGGCATTATAGAAATGGTTCATGCTGAACTTTAAGGCAGTGGCATATCCGCCATGATCCCTGATTATTCCTTTTGGTTTTCCGGTTGTGCCGGAAGTGTATAGGATATATAAAGGTTCTGTTGACAGAACAGGTACATATGCTACTTCATCAGCTGTCAGCAACTGGTTAAAGTTGATTTCTCCAGGCCCATTGAGCACATCATATCCCTCTTCCCTTTCATAATAAATTCTGAACAATGGCTTATGTACAGATTCATCAATGGCTTTATCTACTAAAACTTTATAGGGTATTTTCTTCTCAAACTCGATACCATAGCTGGCAGAAATGATGGCTTTAGGATGTGCATCATCGATACGCATAGCTAATTCATGTGGGGCAAATCCCCCAAATACGACTGAATGAATAGCGCCAATCCTGGCACAGGCAAGCATAGCAATTACAGCTTGCGGAATCATTGGCATATAAATAACAACAGTATCTCCTTTGCCAATGCCCAATGTAACAAGACCACCAGCAAAACGGGCAACGAGACCTGATAAAGCAGTATAGGTGAATTTCTGAATGGTATTGGTAACTGGCGAATCATAGATCAGTGCTATTTGATCTCCCCTTCCATTTTTTACCTGGTGATCTAGGCAGAGATAACTTATGTTGATCTCGCCATCGGCAAACCAACGATAAAAGCCTTTTTCAGTTTTGGAAAGAATGGTGACAGGTGCTTTATCCCAATGCAATTCGCCGGCCTGTTGTTGCCAGAAGATTTCTTTGTCGTCAATACTTTGCTGATAAAAGGACCTGTAACTCATATGGCATCATTTGCGTGCTGCTGAAAGTTACCACATTGAACATCGCTATACCCTGAAACTATACTTATTTAGCAAAAAAAATATCAGGGCATGTATTAATTCAGGATAGCAATTCTTTGATCTGCCTCATCAGTTCCCTGGTGGAAAAAGGTTTGGTGACATATAAAGCAGCACCAAGATCGTACCCTTTTTGTATATCAGCTTCTTTGCTTTTGGCGCTCATAAAAACCACTTTAGCTTCCTTTAACTTTTTTGTGCTTTTGATATGTTTGCAGATAGCATAGCCGTCCACGTCAGGCATCATGATGTCAAGGAGTACAAGATGGGGTATTTGTTTATCTACGATCTCGAGGGCTTCTGTGCCGTTACGGGCCACCATAACTTCATAGCCGTTTTTTTTCATAAGGAATTCAAGTGACATCAGTATATATGGATCGTCATCTACTACCAGTATTTTCTGAAGATTGCTCATTGATATCGAATAAGGGTTAACTGTTAGGAAGGGTAAAGATAAACCGTGAGCCTGTCTCTTCTGTGCTTTGCACCCAGATTTTTCCATTGTGCATTTCGACAATCTTTTTACAAATTGCCAGGCCAAGCCCTGTTCCCTGGGGTTTCTTCAGGGTTTGATTTTTTGCCTGGAAAAACTTATCAAAGACCAGTTCATGTAATTCATCCGGAATTCCCCGGCCATTATCTTCCACCCATACCTGTATTTCGTCGTGATTCGTGTGTACTGATACTTTGATCCTTCCTGTACCATTCTCCACAAATTTTATCGCATTGGATAATAAATTATTCATCACTTGTTGTATAAGATCAGCATCACAGCGTATGATGAACATCGTGTCCGGAATACTGGTCTGTATTTGTATTCCTTTTTCATTTATCAACGCCTTTACTGATTGTATACTTTCAGCAATCAGCGTATTGAGTATAACGTTGTTTAAATTAAGTTTTTGACGACCACTTTCATATCGTTCCAGGTTCAATACTTGGGTGATCAGGTGGCTCAGTCTTTCCGTTTCCCTGATCAGTCCCGATAAGAAATGCTGACGTTGACCTTCTTCCATATCTGTATTGTCATGAACAATCTCAGCCATAGCCCGTATTGAAGTGAGGGGTGTTCTTAGTTCATGGGTTACCGTATATAGAAATTCGTCTTTCATCTGGTCAATGTCCTTGAGCTGTTCATTGACAGAAGTAAGCTGATCCGTTGCTTTTTGTAATTCAGCTGATTTTCGCCGCAGTTCTTTATTCAGTTCCATCATTTGCTGTGATTCCCGCAAGATGTGGATCACTTCATTGATCTTCAGTTCCTCTTCCTTTGTGACGCTGCTCACCATGATGCGGGCAGAAGCGGAGCCAATGACACCGCTCAATACTTTTTCTGCGAAGGCCACCAAGCGGGGATCGGCCTTTTTATTTTCCAATGAGATATGGTGTCTTGCAGCATAAGTGGCAATTATCTTTTCCGCTCTTTCTGTACCTAGGAAGTTGGCAAGGAGAGAATTCAGGTCAGGCAGGTAAGCTGTTCCTTTCCAGATCACATTATTTTCGGTGGTTGTGGAATGCCGGAATATATCTACAAATATTTCTGCCTGGTAAATCTCCTGTGCAGATTTTTTGCTATTCAATGAAACTGCAACAAACGTAATAATATTGAAGAACATGCTCCAGAAGAAACAATGTGTAATAGAATCCATTCCTTCCATTCCAAATAAAGAAAGAGGTTTTAACCAGCTTATGCCAAACAGGCCGTTACTTACAATACTAAGATCAAGAATCCCTGCACTGGCCATAGAAGGAACTACGGCTGTATAGAACCACACCGCAAAGCCCACACAAATGCTGGCCATAGCTCCCCGCTGAGAGGCATGTTTCCAATAAATACCGCCTAATACTGCCGGTGCAAATTGAGCAACGGCTGCAAAGGATACCATACCAATGGAAACAAGAGTGAAATGTTGGGCAACCAGTTTGTCATACAAAAATGCGAGGATAATGATCAGCAGTATACTTAGCCGTCGGATATTAAGGATAGGTGTGGTAAGTTGCCCGTCACCCTTTGCTTTGAATTTTTGGGTAGATAGCAAAAAGGGAGTTGCAATATTGTTGCTCATCATAGTACTGATCGCAATCGTTTCTACGATAATCATACTGGTGGCAGCTGAAAAACCGCCAATAAAAGTAAAAATAGTAAGGAGGGTAGCACCATGCTGCATAGGCAATGCCAGTACATAAGTGTCAGCATGAACAGCGCTTTCTCCCAACAGCAGTTTCCCGCCAAATGCTATCGGTAATACAAATAAGGTGATCAGAAAAAGATAGAGTGGAAACAACCATATAGCCTTCCGCAAATGATTTTCCTGAACATTCTCTACTACGCCCAGCTGAAACTGGCGGGGCAGAAAAATTATTGCCAGCATGGATAAAAGTATGAGCCCTGTCCAGGTACTGTAAGAAGTGTGTTCAGAAAAAGTAAACAGTTTTTTTAAGGAAGCATCATTGGCAGCTTTGGAAAAAATATCTTCAAAACCATCAAATAATCCGTAAGTAACAAACAAACCTACTGCCAGGAAGGCAACTAGTTTTATGATCGATTCAAAGGCAATGGCAGCAACAAGCCCTTCATGTTTTTCTGAAGCGTCGATAGATCTTGTTCCAAAAAGGATGATAAAAAAGGATAGCGCCAGTGCGATATAAAAAGTGTTATCATTGAAAATATTTCCCAGCCCCGCAGGACTGTTCTCCGTACCGGAAAGAATATTTATGCTGACGGAAATAGCCTTTAATTGCAAGGCTATATAGGGAATAATTCCAATCATGCATAAAAGAGTAACAGCGATGGCCAGGGAAAAATTTTTTCCATAACGGGTGGATATCAGGTCGGCAATACTGTTAATCCGTTGCGTTTTACAAATGCGGATAATCTTCCTTAATACAGGCCAGAACAAAGCAGCCATAATGGTTGGGCCAATATACACGGCTAAAAACTCAATTCCTTTAGCAGAAGCTTGGCCCACACTGCCGTAATAGGTCCAGGCGGTGCAATATACAGCGAGGGATAAAGCATACACATAAGGATTATTGATGATGCTTTTTCTTTTTTTTTGTTTGTATTCAGCATAATAGGCCACGCCAAACAACAGGCACAGGTAAAACAGGCAGCAGATAATTACGACCCAATTACTCATAAATTAGTTTTCGGCTTATTGTTTTTTCGTTCAGCAGTCCGGTATAACAAGAAGATGGCAATAATCCAGGCAGTAAAGATGAATAGAAAGAGAATGGGTATGCCGCCAATCGTTTTTATTTTATTGGCGATACTAACAATGGGGTAAATAAATACAGCCAGCAGTACAAAAGATAAAAATACAAAACGTTGTCGTTTCAGGCGATCTGGCATAAGTAGTCTTTTAAAAAGGAAAACATTCTTTACTAAACCTGAATTTAGTAAAGAATGTTATTCCGGGCAAAATCAATATTGGCTTTACCTAGTCTTCTTTGATATGAAGGTGGTGTTCAGTATCCTCGAAAATATCGTATTCGCCTTTTACCGAATAATAACCGAAAACAAAAAGACCACCGACAATGATCGGCATCAGGATGAATGCATAAATGATGGCTGGTATCCGATCTTCAGGTTTTGGGCTTTCAAATTTTGGGATAGCCTGTGATACGATCAGGTAATAACCTGCTGCCAGTGCCAGTGCTATCCAAACAAATCCAAGTATTCTTTTTAACTGGTTCATATAATTCATTTAAAAGTAAGCAATAATTGTTTAGTCTTCTATCCTGTTGTCTTCCCCGTTAATATATAATACACCAATGATGAAACAAACGCCGGCAATAATGATGGGGTACCACAACCCTTCAAGGAATGGTTTTTCATAGGGAAGCGGAGCGCCGATCTTTTTGGCTGCTTCATTTGCTTCCGTTGCTTTGGTGGCCAGAAATGTTGCCACCGCAGGCAGCAATCCGCCGAATATACCATTACCAATATGATAGGGTAATGACATGGAGGTGTAACGTATTCTTGTCGGGAACATTTCAACCAGGAATGCGGCGATCGGGCCATATACCATCGTAACAAATATTACCTGGATGAACACCCAGAAAACGAGTCGCCAGAAGGAACTACTATCAAGGTTAACGATCTTACTGATCTTGACATCTTTTAAAGCATCCGCCTTTGCTATATCAGCATGAATATGTTCTTTTTTTACTTCTTTAAAAGTAGTCCCACCTTCATAGGCTTTTGTGATGGTAGTAGTGCGAATACTGTCCCCGGGAATTTTTATATCTGCTGCGGTAGTAATATTAGTTATAGTTTGTGCTGCAATCTCTTTTTTCTTCGTCAAACTTCCGGCATCATACATAGCTGAATAAATGTAACGATAGCTGAGTAAGGCTATCAGCATACCAAACATCATGATCCATTTTCTGCCAATACGATCTGACAGCCAACCAAAGAATACAAAGAATGGTGTGCCGAATAACAGGGCCCACATGATCAGCCGGCTTGCCTGTGATACATCAACAGATAAAGTGTTTTGTATAAAGCTCAGTGCATAGAACTGGCCGGTATACCATACAACACCTTGTCCCATGGTGGCACCAAATAATGCCAGCAGTACAAATTTGAAATTCAGTTTATGCCCGAAGCTTTCTTTCAAAGGATTGGTGGAACCCTTTCCTTCCGCTTTTACTTTGGCAAACAATGGTGACTCTTTCATCCTCATCCGAATCACAATAGAGATAGCCACCATAACGATGGATATCCAGAACGGTACTCTCCAGCCCCAGTCATTAAAGGCACTTTCATTCATTGATCCTTTTACGGTAATGATAACAAGCAGGGAAACAAACAAACCAATCGTGGCGGTGGTTTGTATCCAGGAGGTCCAGAAACCACGGCGTTCTGCAGGTGAATGTTCTGCTACATAAGTAGCGGCTCCACCATATTCACCACCTAAAGCAAGACCCTGTAATAACCGCAATACTAACACAAGTAAAGGAGCCAGGAAGCCAATTGATTCATAGCTGGGAATACAGCCGATAAGAAAAGTGGAAAGACCCATCAACACAAGTGTTAGCAAAAAAGTATATTTCCTTCCGATCATATCGCCCAGTCTTCCGAAGAAGAGTGCTCCAAACGGACGTACTACAAAACCGGCTGCAAAAGTAGCCAGGGTAGAAAGCAGGGCAAGTGTGGGATTGCCTGCAGGGAAAAATTTTGTAGAGATGACGGTGGCAAGGCTACCGAAAATATAGAAGTCATACCATTCTATCAGGGTGCCGACAGAGGAAGCGGCGATAATGCCGGCTAATCCTTTTTTTTCTGTTTGAAGACTCATTGTCAGTTGGTTTTAATTAGAGAAAAATTTGTGTTTGTAAGATCAGTTGTCCTTTACTGCCGTTTCTTTCAGGATTGCCGCTTGAAACAGTATATACTGGCCTTGTGCTGTACTGTAAAGTGATCTTTGCATTATGTCCGTTAATAAAATAATTCATACCAAGATCCACCTGCCCGGATGATTGACCGATACGGTCAAACTTTTTAAGTGTGTAAGTGGCATATGGCATGAAAGAAGTTCCGTTTTTTAATTTAGGTAAAAGATAACCTGCCTGTGTGTACCAGATATTGCCGGTACCGATTGTTGGCTGAAGGTTACCACCTCCGGCCCAGCTTGTCTTTGGATCAGTCGATACAGGTTGTGCGCTGGGATGAAGATTCAAAATACCAATATTTCGCAAATAGTTTGATCCAAAATCATAATTATAGAATACACTGTAAACGCTCAGTGCTGTTCCTTTCTTTTTATTCAGTGGCATATCCAGGTAAAGATCGAGGCCCAGGTTGCGTTGAGTGTGTTCCTTTACAGTTGCTGTTGGTGTTTCTTTACTGGCAGTAGCACCTTTATGGCTATACCATCCGGCTCCAATGTTGAATACTTTTTTGCTGCCTAAATAACTACCGACAAAAAAGGGAAGCACATTGCTTTCTTTATCCCAGAACATATAATTGATATAACCACCAGTACTCCAGTTTTCATTTAGCACATTAACAGCACTCGGTGAAGTAACAGCTGATAAAGAAGATCCAAATGCAAATGGTTTGTTTACATGCAGCCTGTAATCTAGTCGTCCTAATTGCCCTTTTGCATAGATGCCAAGTTGCCGGGCAAACTGGTCGGTAGTTTCAATATTATACCAATTAAAAATCGGTGCATCCAGTGTCATAAAATTTAAAGTGCTGTGGCTGCTCATCCTTGAAACACCATTCCAGTAATGCAAACCTGCACCAAGATGCAGCTTACCGGGTTTGACTGCAAATTCTGTCCAGGCATCATGAATATATAACTGCGGACGTTTGCCTCCCTGTCCGGTGGCACTTGCGCCTGTTCCCAACGTTCCGGCACTGCCCCCATTGATGAAACTTTGGTTATTGATCCCCCAATGACTGAGGATCATGAATCGTGGAGAAATCTGGGCCTGTATCAGAAACCGGGATCTTCTGATTGACATGTCTGTTACAGACCGCTGAACTTTTCCATTTATATCCAGTGTGCCTGGGTTATTGCCGGTACTCGATACCCACATCTGGTGCCAGGTAATTAAGCGGATGAATTTTTGTCCTTTGTCATCCAGTTTTAGTACCATCGGTTTGTAACTGTGATCAATACCAGGACCTCCGTTACCCTGTGCATGAAGCAGGGTGGCCGCCAGTATTGTTAAAGCTGAAGCAATCGTTTTTTTATCATGTGGCAGAATTTTTCTAAAACAATACTGCCAATTTCAAAAAATAAACAGCCTCGCACCAAACTGCAGGTATATCACTGCTAATTATTATATTTTTCAAAGAGCATTTTTGCGAAAACGTTCCCACTTGATCACCATGAATTTGTCGCCTAATTCTGTAATAGTACAACCCACACTTTTCAAAGATTCTTTATCACGAAAAAAATCAAGCAGCTCCGTATGCGTCAATACTTTATAGGTAGGCCGATATTCATAATGCTGAGGGGCTTTGATATTATATTTCTTCACCCAGTTCATTACTGAAACATGACTGATGCCAAGTATACGTTCAATTTCACGAAAAGTAACTCCCTCCAGGTATAATTGCAATGCCTTGATCACATAGTAGGGATCTATGTTCTTACCTTCTTTTAAAACAGTAAAAAAGTAGTTACACTCTTTGCAACGAAAACGCTGACGGCCTTTGACAATGCCGCTTTTGATAAGCGTTTCGCTCTTGCATTTGGGGCAGGCAATCTGTTTCATAGTGTTAATTTACAATATCAGCTATACCAGATTAGCATAAATATACTAATTTAGCAAAATTTACTTTTACCCGGGTTCAATCTTTCTTTACTTTTAGTCAATCAAAAAATGATTGCAATGTCATATCCTTTTCAGATCAAAACAGCTGAACAATACGAAGCGGCCCATAAAAAAAGTGTAACTGACCCGGAAGGTTTCTGGGCTGAAGTCGCTTCCGGTTTTCAATGGAAAAAGAAATGGGAGAAAGTGCTGGAATGGAATTTCAAAGAACCAAAGATCGAATGGTTCAAGGGTGCTAAATTAAATATCACAGAAAATTGTATCGACCGGCATCTTGCTGCATTGGGTGATAAACCAGCCATTATCTGGGAGCCCAACAATCCGGAAGAAAGAACAAGAGTGGTAACATATAACCGTTTGCATAAAAGAGTTTGCCAGTTTGCACAGGTATTAAAAAATAACGGGGTGAAAAAAGGTGACCGGGTGTGTATTTATATGGGTATGGTGCCTGAACTAGCTTATGCGGTATTAGGCTGTGCCCGTATCGGCGCCATTCACAGTGTGATCTTCGGTGGTTTTTCTGCACAAAGTATTGCGGACAGATTATACGATGCACAGGCCGAATACATCGTAACCTGTGATGGTGCTTACAGGGGAAATAAAGATATTCCGTTGAAAAGTGTGATAGATGATGCACTGATCGGTAACAGAACAGTGAAAAAAGTAATTGTTTATACCCGGACAAGAACCCCTGTTTCCATGCTGAAAGGCAGAGATCTTTGGTGGGAGGACGAAATGGAGCATGCAGAACACCAGGTAGAGCAGGAAGGTAAAGTTTCGTTTCCTGCAGAAGAAATGGATGCTGAAGATCCGTTATTTATATTGTATACATCAGGTTCAACCGGTAAACCGAAAGGAGTGGTTCACAGCAGTGCCGGTTATATGGTCTATACTGCTTATTCCTTTGTAAATGTTTTTCAATACCAGCCGGGTGATATACATTTTTGTACAGCGGATATAGGTTGGATAACCGGGCATAGTTATATATTATATGGCCCGTTAAGTGCTGGCGCCACCACGATGATGTTTGAGGGAATACCTACCTGGCCCGATGCTGGTCGTTTCTGGGATATAATTGATAAATACAAGGTCAATATTCTGTATACAGCCCCCACGGCCATCCGCTCACTGATGGGATTTGGCCTGGGTCATGTACACGGACATAAACTCGACAGTCTGAAAGTACTGGGTACTGTAGGTGAACCCATCAACCAGGAAGCATGGCATTGGTATGATGAAAATATCGGGAGAGGGGAATGCCCGATCGTAGATACCTGGTGGCAAACTGAAACTGGGGGGATACTTATATCCAATATGGCGGGTGTTACTGATGCTAAGCCAACTTATGCAACTTTACCATTACCAGGCGTGCAGCCTATATTGGTAGATGAAAATGGCAATGAAATAGAAGGAAATAATGTAAGTGGTAATCTTTGCATTAAATATCCCTGGCCGTCCATTATCCGCACTACTTACGGCGATCATGAGCGATGTCGCCTGAATTATTTCTCAGCGTATCCTGAATTATATTTCACTGGTGATGGAGCTATGAGAGATGAAAAAGGAAATTACCGCATTACCGGCCGGGTAGATGATGTATTAAATGTAAGCGGTCATCGCCTTGGTACTGCAGAAGTGGAGAATGCTATTAATATGCATGCCGGTGTGGTAGAAAGTGCTGTAGTAGGGTATCCGCATGATATCAAAGGGCAAGGAATCTATGCTTATGTGACCTATGATCATGTACATGGTGATGAGAACCTGACCCGCCAGGATATATTGCAAACTGTAACACGAATTATCGGACCGATTGCGAAGCCCGATAAAATACAATTCGTCAGTGGTCTGCCAAAAACAAGAAGTGGTAAGATCATGAGGCGTATCTTAAGAAAGATCGCCGAAGGGGAAACAGAAAATCTTGGAGATACTACTACATTACTCGATCCCGGAGTAGTGGAAGAAATAAAAAAAGGGAAGATCTGAGATAATTAAAGCAGCACGGATGGGCTGCTTTAAAAGGTTTTTCGGGTTCGTTAGTGAGGCAAAAGCAGTGCAAAGAAAAGAACAAAACAGCATCCCTGATTTTTTATAAAAAGAATATTATTC
>JAEUVO010000037.1 GCA_016786885.1 Chitinophagaceae bacterium
TGCTGTCAGTCTCTGGCCGATTGGTTTACAAGAAATCATAGACGCAATTGATCTGAAAAATGTGGATAAATAGCTCTAATCAGGCGCAAAAATAAGTCAGTATGAGTATAAAACGCCAAGAGGTTTAACTTTTTTTTGATCAGCCACCAGCCTGCATTTCAGCGGTTTTATTGATGTTTTTTTGTAAACAGTAAAGTTGTTTGTCATAAATCGGTCAACCTTTCGATAAAGTTCAACAGATGTGAAAATTGTCATCATTTATGCCCGTTTTTTCCTGACTTTTGCGTCGCTTAATTTTTAATACCCCGGCATGTTTGAAGGATTACAGAAAAAGTGGAAGGTAAATGGTCTTCAGCTGACCCTGATCCTTTGCACATTTGCCATCGGCGGCAGTGCCACAGGATTTGTGGGAAAAAAGATCATGAATGTACTGGCGATCGGCCAGGACTGGCTTTGGGCAGTCATTTATATAGTACTGGTTACCCTGCTCTGGCCGCTGATGGTAATATTAATAAGCATTCCATTTGGCCAGTTTCGCTTTTTTAGCGTCTATATCCGGAAATTGGGATTAAAAATGGGGGTGATCAAAGAAAAAAAATGAAAAAAATTGCTGTTTTTGCTTCTGGAGCAGGAACTAATGCTGCTAAAATAATAGAACAGTTTCGTCATCATCCTTCCATCCGGGTTTCATTAGTTGTCTGCAATAAACCTGATGCCGGTGTACTTACAATTGCTGCAGCGGAACACATTCCCCATCTCATTATCGGGAAAGAAAAGTTTTACAAGGGGAATGGATATGCAGACGAATTGCTGGATATGAAGATCGACATGATTGTGCTCGCCGGATTTCTATGGAAAATCCCATCCATGCTGATAAAAGCTTTCCCTGGTAAGATCATCAATATTCATCCTGCCTTGCTTCCAAAGTATGGTGGTAAAGGAATGTATGGTCAATATGTACACCAGGCAGTTATTGATAATAAAGAAAAACAAAGTGGTATCACTATTCATTATGTAGATGAGCAGTATGACCATGGGCAAACCATCTTCCAGGCCACTTGTCCTGTTTTTGAAAACGATACACCCGGTTCATTGGCTATCCGGGTACAACAATTAGAACATGAGCATTATCCAAAAGTGATCAGTGAGTTGGCCGGCTAAGTTATTGGGAGAAAAGAATTTCCCTGTTCATGATCCAATAATTAACCAATTAACCAACTCTTTGCATTTTCTTTTGTTACTTGCCGCTGATTAATTTCGTTTGAAGCATATCATATATATAATATTTATCAGCTCGCTGCTATTGACTGTTTCTTCAGCTTTTGCACAAACCTATAAGATAAAAGGAGTGGTGTATGACAGTTCGAGAAATTACCCGATGGAAGCGGTAAGTGTATTGTCAACTTCCGGTACAGGTACTGTTACAAATGCCGAAGGCTATTATGAGATCGAGGTGACGGAAAGAGACTCCATCTGGTTCAGCTACCTGAATAAGGCCACGGTAAAATTTCCGGTGATGAAGATCAGCAATCCTATGCAATTTGATATTTCATTGCAGGTGAATGTACCTGTAATGAAAGAAGTAAAAATATTACCGAAGAATTACCGGCTGGATTCACTTCGAAACCGACAGGACTACGCTAAGATTTTTAATTACGAAAAGCCAAAACTAAAAACTGTAACGCCGCAGTACGGTACTGCCGTTGGTTTTGATCTTGATGAGATCATTAATATGTTCAGGGTGCGGCGAAACCGGAGTATGACCTCTTTTCAGCGAAGATTATTACTGGAAGAACAGGATAAATATGTCGACTTCCGTTTCAACAAAGCATTGGTGCGTCGTCTTACATTGCTTGATGGCACTGAACTGGATAGTTTTATGTGGGTATTTCGTCCGTCTTACACTTTTACCAAACTTGCCGGCGATTATGAATTCAGACTGTATATCAAACAAGCTCTCTATCGCTTCAAAAGAGGAATGCAGCCCGAAGCATGGGTAAAGGAAGAAGAAGTGGAACAATGATCTGCTTTTCGCACTACAAATAAAAAAAGAGACCTAATTTTCCCTCCACTTTTCAAACATAAGTATATGGAACAAACTACACTTGGCGTAGGCACACGACTACAGCATGTTCAATACGGACCTGGTGTCATCGTTGGTATTAAATATGCAACCTATATCATTTCATTTATCAATACCGGTATAAAGGAAATAGATAAGACCGATACACAGCTGGAAGAAATCATTCCGGAAAATGTAATGGCGGAAGTGGAAACACAAAGCGAAACGGAAAAATCACTACTCAAAATTTTAAAAATGTGGGGTGGCATTACTGAAATTGTACCATTGGGTGATAAATGGATAAAAGGAACAATGCTATTGCAGCCCGCAGATAAATCATTAAAGCCAAAAGAAATTCCTGTTGAAGATTTCTTTCACAAGATCGTTATGCTGCGGGACAGGTTGCGGGTGCTGGAGCAGAATATCAACAGCAGTAAAAACTTATCTGATGAAGAGAAAGTGAATATACAACAATACATTACCCGGTGCTACGGTTCCCTCACCACTTTCAATGTGCTGTTCCGCAATAAAGAGCAGCATTTTGTTGGAGAAAGGGGTAGTAAGGAGGAATAAAAAAGAGCAGAGGAGGCCCCCTGCTCCGATAATTCTATACTGCAATCAATTATTTATTTCTTAGGACAAGTATTTAACCCAACTAATGTATACAGCGGGCAAAAACTTACCAGGCTGGTCAATACAAATACACCACCCAGAATTACAAGAATAAGTCCCAGTGTTCCTGTTACAGTTCCACTGAAATAGAGGTAAGCAAATACGGCTGCTATAAGCACCCTGATAATGCGGTCGGCTGTTCCCATGTTTGGTTTCATAATAGAGAGGTTTTAGTAATTAAAATAATTTTATGAGTAATACTACTCCGGTTACAATAGCCAGGCATAGTAAACAAACCCATATCAACCTGAACCATTTATTCTTCATACTACCGGATCTGGATGTAAAACTACTTTTTGATAGTTTCTCCGGGCGGTGACATCAGTCACCGATTCAAATGATTTGTATTCCTTCGGGAAGCTGCCGCACCTTACCTTCCTGTTCCAGCCTCTTCATCACCCGGGTGATCACCTCTCTTGCTGTACCCAGTTCTCCTGCTATTTGCTTATGCCGGATGTCCAGTATCTTCTCTCCTTTTAGTTTGCTTTTTTCCAGCAAGTAGTTATAAAGACGCTGGTCCAGCTTGTCAAACAATAACGAATTAATGGTATCCAGCATTTCTGTATATCGCAAATTGTATTGCTGAAAAAAAAGTTCATTGATCTGCGGGTACTGCTTTATCCACCTGCCCAGTTTATCTGAAGGAAGCAGGAGTAATGCAGAAGCATCTTCTGTAAAAGCAAATATCCGGCTGGGTGTGTTGGACAAACCGGCAGAAAAAGACATGATGCAGCTTTGTGCAGGCCCGATATAATATAGCAATAGTTCTTTTTCTTCGGCTCTTGTAAATACTTTCACCAATCCTTCCAGTACGATCGGTATGGCTTTTATATACTGTCCTTCTTTTAATATCTCCGCTCCTGCCGGTACCTCTTTTATCATACCATGATTGGCAATCTCTTCCAGCAGTTCATTATCAAAATCCGGCAGGTATCTTTTTATCTCAGCAACAGCAAGTGGCATTTCCTGGTTGATTATAGAATAAATCTACAACATGTATTGTTTTTATGACAGGTCAATATTGCTGTTTTGAGATACTAGTACTATATTTAAAGACCCTTCCGTCTCCTGTCCAGACACTCCCATTTAATCAACAACCAACAGTTTTCATGCAAAACTTAGCTCCTGTAAAAGCAAGTGAAAGAGAGATCTTTATGGATGTATTGCGGGGCTTTGCCATCCTGGAATTTTTATAGCCAATCTAGGCACCGGATTTAGCTGGTACAACGAAAGTAATCATGCCACCGGTCCTTACCTGCTTCCGGAACTGGACCATAAAATGGGTTTCTTGCATCACATGTTCATCGAAGGAAAATTCTATTCTATTTTCAGTTTGTTGTTCGGATGGGGCATTGCTCTGCAGTTTAAAAGGGCGGAGCAGAAAGGCATCAATGCTGCGCCGACCATAAGAAGACGTTTGTTTTTTATGCTTTTGTTAGGTGCTGTTCATTTATTGATATGGCCGGGTGATATTGTTTTCTTTTATGCCGTGCTGGGTTTTATATTGTTGCCATTAAGAAAATTCTCTAATAAAACTTTATTGATCACCGGGGCGATCCTCCTGCTTTCTCCCGTTTTATTATATGGATTGAAAATGTCATTCCAGGAATTAAACTACCCTGCTCAGAAATTGTATGAAACAGGTAACTGGGCCGACATACACCTTAATCCCGCACTGAAGAATATAAAAAGTGAAGAGGAGTATATGGCATGGGTAAAAGATCAGACATGGTGGACTGTATTGAAGGCAAATATGGCTGGCTTTTTTTATCGCTATGGTTATTTATTCTTTGTGAGCCGGGTGCCCAAAGTGCTCGGCATGTTCCTTATTGGCTATGTTGTGGGTCGGTCTGATTTTTATAAAAATATCCTGCAGCATAAAAAACTGTTGTATTGGGTGATTGGCATTGGATTAGTAATTGGCTTACCGGCTAATTTTTACCTGGCCCGTTATATGACCTATTTTAACCAGGATTATTTTGGTTTAAAAGAAAAAGGTCTTTATCAAACAATTTTTTATACCCTTGGTGTGGCGCCACTGGCCATGGCATATGTTGGTTTGTTTATGTTATGCTTTCAAACAACTGCCGGTAATAAAATATTCTCGGTACTGGCGCCTGCAGGTAAAATGGCCTTTAGTAACTATATCATGCAATCGTTGATCGGCAATTTTGTTTTCCTCGGTGCCGGGCTGGGATATATGGGGCAGGTAGGGCCGGTTTATTATACCCTGTTTGGGATCATCATCTTCGTCATCCAGATCATTCTGAGTACCATTTGGCTGAAGTATTTCAACTATGGACCTGTAGAATGGCTATGGAGAAGTGCTACCTATAAAAAGTGGCAACAGTTGTTGAAGAAAAAGAATATCACCTGAAATGAAATAGTTATGAATTTAGAATTAGGAGTAAAACTTCAAAACAACAACAGACTATTCATAATTCATAACTCATAATTCTAAATTTGAGAATATGGAAGTTCATGCCCACACCCACACCGCCCGAAAAAAATGGACACATTATTTCTGGGAGTTTCTCATGTTATTCCTTGCTGTATTCTGTGGCTTTTTAGCTGAGTACCAGTTGGAGCATAAAATTGAACATGACAGGGAAAAGCAGTACATGAAGACTTTGGTCGAAGACCTTAAAGCGGATACTACCAATTATAACACTACTCTTAGGTTTTGGAAACAAACCGATAGTGCTATAGCAGTTAACAGGCCGCTTATCAAACCGCCTATTGCTAAAGAAAATATCAGTAAAGCATACAGACTGGCGGCCGCACTAATGAATTCAGATGAATTTGTATATAATGACCGGACGATTGAACAATTGCGGGGTTCAGGAAGTTTCAGGTTGATCCGTAATGACAGCATATCCGGTAGCCTTATCCGGTATGACAGTTATATCCGGAACTCACTCCGAAGCCAGGAAAAATTTTCACAAAACATACTCCAGAATTTGTTGCATATTCAAAATGAAATATTCGATAGCGAACTACTTGAATCCTATTTTATAAATAATTCGGCTGGGAACTATGAACATTTATTAAAGGAAATCAATCCTTCCAAAAATGACCTGCTATTTAAATATTACAATGAAATATTTCTTTATAAATCAATTATCTATTACATCATTATCTCTGAAACCAGGTTAAAACAAAAAGCCATTGCATTAATAGAATTAATAAAAAGGAGTTATCACTTGAAATAAATTAGTTATGGAAGTACATGCACACACCCATACACCCCGAAAAAAATGGACTCATTACTTCTGGGAGTTTTTAATGTTGTTTCTGGCTGTATTCTGCGGGTTTTTGGCGGAAAATAAAAGAGAACACATGATAGAACACCAGCGGGCAAAAGTATATGCTGCTAACCTGTATGAAGAACTAAGGAAAGATACCACCGGGATAAATAATACAATCCGGGATATTAAAATTACCACAGGCAAACTTGATACCTTTTGCCTGCTGGGTACAGAAAAAATAAAAAGAAATGTCACCAATGGCATGCTCTATTATTATGCTTCCTACACAACATTAATAGCTTTATACGCATCTGAAAACACAACTATTGAGCAACTGAAAGGCTCAGGTAATCTGCGGTTAATGGGCAATGATATTTCACAGATGATAAATGTTTATGAAAAGAAATTAAACGGCCTCGAAAATGATTACGGGCTAACAAAGCCTGAATTTGCAAAAATTGAAGAACTGTATTTTAGGATATTTGATGGCTATGCCATTCAGATACTTTTACGGGAAGGGCTGGCCCGGGTAAGAGATTCTGTTAACAGTATGCCCCATATAAGAGATTCTGTTTTTAAAATGAATACACCTTTAATTAATGAAGATCCGGCATTGATGAAAGAGTTTATCGGGTGGCTGGATTTTGAATCACATATATACCGGCACCACATTACAAACTTCCTGGTTCCTCTTAAGCAAACTGCAACGGAATTAATTGAATCTCTCAAAAAAGAATATCATCTGAAATAACTAATTTATGAAAAAGCTATTCGTTTTTATTTGCAGCTTATTTATTACAGGTATGCTCTGGGCACAGCAAACCATCATCAGCAACGTAAACCTGGTAGATGTAAAAACGGGAAAAATTCTTCCGGCCCAAACTGTTATTATTAATGGAGATAAGATAGAACAGGTAGGTCCTGCTGCCAAAATAAAAGCAATAGCTGGTGCACAAACTATTGATGGCAGCGGAAAATATTTAATGCCCGGAATGACGGATGCACATATTCATTTCTTTCAATCGGGTGGATTATATACAAGACCCGATGCAGTTGATCTTCGAAAGAAAATTCCTTATGAAAAAGAAAAAGCATTTGGTTTGAATAATGCTGCTGATTATCTGCACCGTTATCTGCGATTGGGCGTTACCTCTGTAATTGATGTGGGTGGGCCGATGACAAATTTCGTTGTCAGGGATTCTATCAGTAAAAAAATATTATCACCCAATATTCTTGTTACAGGCCCCTTATTTTCCATGGTAGACAGGGACCAGTTTGGAGATGACAGACCTATCATAAAAATTACCAATATAGAAGAAGCAGATGCCCTGTTTAAAAAAATGCTTCCGCTAAAACCTGATTTTATAAAGATCTGGTATATCGCCGGGCCTAATCTTCCGGCTGAAAAAAATTATGCGTTGGTAAAATATATTGCAGAGCAAACACATGCCAATGGATTGAAACTGGCCGTACATGCCACAGAATTAAAAACGGCACAACTGGCAGTAGAAGCCGGTGCTGATATTTTAGTACATAGTATAGATGATGAAGTAGTACCCGATGATTTTGCCAAAAAATTAAAAGAAAAAAAAGTAACCTATATACCAACGCTTATTGTAATGCATGGTTACTATAATGTATTTGCCGGCAAACTGAATAATGATCCACAGGACCTTGCCTGGGCCAATGCATTTGTATATGGCTCCATCACCGATCCCGAAGCAATGACAGAAGCAGAAATGCCCCCTGCTATTAAACTATTCAGAAAAAATGGTATTCCTGACGATGTAAAAACGGCTGATTCAATTTCAGCCATCAATCTTATTAAACTTCATAAGGCAGGGGTAAATATTGCCAGCGGAACAGATGCAGGTAACATTGGTACTTTCCATGCTTCTTCTTACCTGCAGGAACTGGAAGCCATGCAAAAATTTGGAATGATAGTGCCTGAGATCATTAAGGCATCTACCATTAACCCTGCTGTTGGTTTTGGTAAAGAACAACAATGGGGAAGCATTGAAAAAGGAAAACTGGCAGATATCTTATTGCTGAAAAACAATCCGCTTGATGCCCTAAAAAATCTGAACAGTATTGAGCTTGTTTTTAAGAATGGAAAAAAATTGCTGGTGGATAGTATCGTAAAAGAATCGCCGGAAGCTATAGTGCAGCGGCAACTGAATGCTTACAATGCAAGAGATATAGATGCTTTTATGGATACGTATAGTGATGATGTGGAATTGTATAATTTTCCAAACACTCTTACTGAAAAAGGAAAAGTAGCTATGCGAAAAGGATATGAAGGATTTTTTAAGAATGTAACAAATCTTTATTGCGAGATTGAAAAGCGAATTGTTATTGGGAATAAAATAATAGACCATGAAAAGGTTAGAGCCGGCACCCAAACGCTTCGTGCCGTAGCCATCTATGAAGTGGAAAATGGAAAGATCAAAAAAGTAACATTTATACAATAAGCAAAAACTAACTATAAAATGGAAGTACACCATCATACACATACCGCCAGAAAAAAATGGACCCATTATTTCTGGGAGTTTTTAATGCTGTTTCTTGCTGTGTTCTGCGGGTTTTTAGCGGAGTATGAATTGGAACATAAGATTGAAAAAGACAGGGAGAAACAATATATCATTTCAATGATTAAAGAACTGGAAGCCGATACAGCGCAGTTAAAAAATGTTTTGAAAGATTCAGTAAGAGTTCATGGCATTGATAGCCTGGTGAGGTATATCAACACTCATGATTTAACAAACCTTGACACCCGGTTGCTTTATTATTATAAGAGAAAGTACCTGAGTAGTGTGAGAGAAATGAATTTTAGTAAAAACACCTTGTCCCAACTAAAAAATGCCGGTAATATGCGGCTTATCCGAAAGAAAAATGTGGTTGACAGTCTTAACAAACTTGATAACAAAATTAGCGAGATTGAAATGCAAATGGAACTTGTTTATTACCACTATCAATTCCACATTCTTCATGGAGCCGAGATATTTAATGAATGGTATTATTATCCCGATAGTACCAGAAAAAGAAACTTCACGGATGAACAGCAATTTTTAAATCAACCTGTTGCTCCCCCATTAATAACAAAAGATTATCAACAGCTTCTCAAATACTCGAACTTGGCCTCAAACTGGAGAGGCCTTGTCCGCAATTATCATAGAAAGCTTACAACAAACTATACATTTTCATCTGAGCTTATTGGCTTTATTAAAAAAGAATATCGTCTTAAATAAATTTTTATGGAAGTACATGCACACTCACACACCGCCAGAAAAAAATGGACTCATTATTTCTGGGAGTTTCTTATGTTATTTCTCGCTGTGTTCTGCGGATTTTTAGCTGAGTACCAGTTAGAACATAAAATTGAAAAGGACAGGGAGAAGCAATATTCCAAAACATTATACGAAGACCTGAAAGCCGATACAGCTATATTGAATGGTTCGATACGGGAAACTAATTTTGTTATACCGAAAGTTGATAGTTTCCGGTACCTGGTGCATACAAAGGCCATTGACGATATTCCATCAGGCACCTGGTATTATTATGGAAGGTTTGGCACAAGAAATATAGCCCAGTCACTTCAGAATGCTACCTTACAGCAATTAGTAAGTTCAGGCGGCCTTCGTTATTTTAAGAAGCAAAATGTGGTGTATGCTATCGCTGCATACGACCAGGTAGTAAGAGATATCAATAACAGCGGTGATGCGCAGTTAACAACACTAAATGAAGTGCTTAAAGCAAGGAACCAGATATTTGATTCATGGTACATGGATGAAATAATGAGCCTTACTGTCAGCAGCAGCAAAGTAGATTCGTTTAAACAAACATCTCCTCCGTTATTATCCAGAAAAAAAGAAGATTTTATACAATATGCAAGTTTTTGCCAGGTGAGGTCTTTTAATATTAAAAGACTGGTTGAAAGGTTGACCATAGCATTAAACAATGCTGAAAAACTGATGCTGTTATTAAAAAAAGAATACCGTATAAAAGATTAAATTATGGAAGTACACCACCATGCACACACCGCCCGCAAAAAATGGACCCACTATTTCTGGGAATTTCTAATGCTGTTCCTCGCTGTATTCTGCGGATTTTTAGCAGAGTATCAATTGGAGCATAAAATAGAAAAGGATAGGGAAAAGCAATTCATCAAATCATACATAGAAGATTTGAAAATGGATACGGCTTCTATGAACCGGAATCTTAACTATCAAAAAAGAAGAAAAGAACAACTGGATTCCATGATGACCTTTTTAGAAACACAAACTATAAGAGGTAATGAAAGTACGCTGTATTACCTGGGAAGGCTTCTTATACGAACCCAGCGATTTCAAACAAGCGACAGAACCATTACACAATTAAAAAATTCAGGTTCGCTAAGGCTTATCCGGAATGAACAGGCAGCGGACAGTATCATCAGCTATCAGAAACTGGTTGAAACCATTCTTAGCAACATTGCAGATGAACGGGATGAACGAAGAGATGCTGATCCTTTAATGGCACAAATCTTTAATCCTTATGTTTTTGATAAAATGCTGGACGATGAGAATATTATCCACAGACCTGCCGGTAATCCTCCGCTACGTTCTTATGATACCTCTCTGCACCAGGATTTAGCTTATCGTATTCATCAACTAAAAGGCAGCAATAGAATTCTGTATACAAGGCTTATACTATTACATGAAAAGGCAACCAAGATTATTGCAGTTCTAAAAAAAGAATACCGTATAAAAGATTAAATTATGGAAGTACATGCACACACTCATACCCCAAGAAAAAAATGGACTCATTATTTCTGGGAGTTCTTAATGTTATTTCTTGCTGTGTTCTGCGGGTTTTTGGCAGAATACCAACTGGAACACAAGATTGAAAGAGACAGAGGCAAACAGTATATCCGGTCTTTTTATGAAGATATGATAACTGATTCATCTCATTTCAACGAACTTATTAGTAAGTTCCAGGCAAAGCTTTCTGTTTTACAAAACATAGCTCCCTGTTACGACTCTCTTTTGAATGGTCAATCACAAAAATGTTTTGAATCCATATTCAGGAATTCTATTGATTTTCCGGATATGGTATTTACAGACCGTACTATACAACAACTTAAAAATGCTGGTGGGCTTCGTTTATTAAAAGCCGCAGATGCAGATAGCATTTTACTTTATGATAACCTGCTCCGGAAGTATAAAATAGCAGAAACCAGCGGCTTCCAGGAAGTTCAGTCGGAACTGCGTACTGCTTTTTACCCATTAGTAAAGTATACGAGCTGGAAAGATTGGAGCCTGTTCACTACTGCTCCTGATTTTACTGTATATGATGGCAACAATAAAGAATTGCTTAACCGGTATTTTAACCAGTTAAAAATGTACACTCTTTGGTGTTGGGCAAGGCTGATAGACATGCATCAAATAAAAAAAAGAAATACAGAGCTTATTACTTTTTTTAAAAAGGAAAATCATTTTTAGTGAAAACTATAAGTGATAAGCCTCATAGCTTAAAACTTAGAACCTAAAACTTATAACTTAACATGGAAGTACATGCACACACCCATACCGCCCGCCAAAAATGGACCCATTATTTCTGGGAGTTCTTAATGTTGTTTCTCGCCGTTTCATTGGGGTTTTATGCGGAAAACACCCGGGAAACTATTCTTCACAAAAAAGAAGTGAAGACACAGTTGAACTCTATGTTATCCGACCTTCAATCGGATATCACTCTTTTTGATTCGGTAACAGACCGCAACAGTTATGGAGCAAAGATGGCCGACTCACTAGTGGAGTTGTTACACTCGGATATTACAAATACCACTGATATTTATTTTGCTGCCAGAATTGTTACTGCCAATCTTGGGTATTACTATACCAACTCCAAGTCTTTTGATCAGCTTAAGACTGCAGGATTGCTTCGTTATATAAAAAACAAAGAATTGCTGGATAGTATCGGTTCTTATTATGCGTCTTTTCAGTGGTTGTCTAATCAAATAGATCTGCTACGCCTGAAGATGGATGAAGTTCACAAAGGAAATACCAGGCTCTTTGACGGCTATGTATTTCAGCAAATGACGATGAGTATAAAGATTATCAGTAATAGTGGGGTGGGTGGACAAAGAACAACTATCAGCAAACCTTTGGTAAAGCCATCACTGCTTTCTATTGATGTAAAGGATATAAATAATGTATCGCTGAACTATCATTACTATGCCACTACCATTAAGTTTTATATACGTAATGCTATTGCCCTTCAGAACCGGGCAAAAGGGCTTATTGAAATGATTAAAAAAGAATACAGGTTTAAGTAAAATAAATTTATGGAAGTACACCACCACTCACACACTGCCCGAAAAAAATGGACCCATTATTTCTGGGAGTTTCTCATGTTGTTCCTGGCTGTGTTCGCAGGTTTTCTTGCAGAAAACGAACGGGAACATTTTATTGAGCATAAGAGGGAAAAAAAACTTGTAAAAGAAATGGTGGAGGATTTAAAGAAAGATACTGTTTACCTGAACTTATGTGTAAACAGGTTTATTCCGAATCACCTCATCCTGCTTGATTCGGCCATCAGGCTTCTCAGTGAACCGGGCCATGAAAAAGACAGGGAAACCTATCAGGCTTTTTTAACAGCAACCGAATGGAACTATAACTATGTGCCTACCGAACGTACTTTGTCCCAGTTTCGCAGCTATGGATACCGTCTTATCAGGAGTGCTGTTGTGGCCGACCGGTTAAGCGAACTTGAAATAATAAATAAAGTGTATTATGGAATCAACGATTATGTTCATGCCCTGCAAAATGAAATTGATGAATCAGCATCTATAATTGCTGATAAAGCGATTGTGAGCAAATTATTTATTACCGATTATCCTTTCCCTGATGATGTATCGGTTGATCTTACCGCTGTGCCGGATGGAGTAACTATAAATAAAACCAGCCCCGATCTTCCGTCATTTATTTCAAGGCTGAAAAAATACAATTATTACCTGGGTACCACCCTGAGAGGCGATTATATGCGGATTTTAAAATTTCAATCAGCTACTATAAACATTTTAAAAGAGACTTATCGCTTGAAATAAATCATTTATGGAAGTACATGCCCACACTCATACTGCCCGGAAGAAATGGACCCATTATTTCTGGGAGTTCCTCATGTTGTTCCTTGCCGTGTTCTGCGGGTTTTTAGCAGAGTACCAGTTGGAACATAAAATAGAAAGAGACAGAGCAAAAGAACTGGCAAAAAGTTTTTATACCGAACTCAGGAATGACTCTGTAACAGCAGCCAGTAAAGTAGCCAACAGGGTAAAACAGGAGGCCGCATTAGATTACCTGGTTCGTTTTTTTAAGGATAGCAGCCTTACTAATGTTCCAAAAGCATTTGCCATCAACTTTGAATTTGGAATAAGCTTTCGCACCCCCACCGTATTTGAGCCACGAACCATGATGTTAGACCAGTTAAAAAACTCCGGGTCGCTCCGGTATTTTAAAAATGAAACCCTGCAGCAACTGGTTGGTGATTTAACGGTGGCTATAAAAAACATTTATGACCGCCAGGACCTCGAAACCCAGCAAAGATTGCAATATATAAACCCCATCATCATTCAGCACTATGACTATGATTTTGATGCTGTCATGAAAAAAAATGGGAAAACAATTTTTGAAGGGATTCAGCAATATGAAAAATCTGGTGAAATTGTCCCTTATGCTATTAACCAGGTTGAAAAGCTGGACCGGGAAGCTATCACCAACCAGTTAAATTTCTATCTAGGCAATGTTGTAAGTTCTACCCGGCAGGTTCACATTCAAAAATATATTGAGATTAATGCCGAGCTGTTAAAAATATTACGCAAACAGTACCGTATAAAAGATTAAGATATGGAAGTACATGCACACACCCACACCGCAAGAAAAAAATGGACTCATTACTTCTGGGAGTTTTTGATGTTGTTTCTCGCTGTGTTCTGTGGGTTTTTGGCCGAAAATATACGGGAGCATAAAATAGAGCAGCACCGGGCAAAGGAATTTGCAAAATCTTTAGTGCAGGATCTACAAAATGATACCAGTGCAATAAATACCCAAATCAAAAGAAGCGGGATATATATTGCACTTACCGATAGCCTGCTAAAACTTAGTAAAGCAAAATTGGAGAACCGTAATGCTGCCGAATTTTCTTTTTATACCCGTTTTATGTATTGGACGGCCCCTCTTTTGTGGAACCGGGCCACTTTTGAACAGGTTAAAAACTCTGGCAGCCTTCGGTATTTTAGAAACTTTCAGCTTTTGGAAAAATTGATGAAATATGAAGCTGCTGTAAATAGTGTTGAGGCAGAATCTATTAATCACATGACAAGAGGTAATATGTTATTAAAGTTAATAAACGAAACTATTGACCCACAGCTTCATCATGATTTATCAAAATATCAGTTATTGTCTTTAGATACAATGTCTGTAAAAACAAAGGAGAATTATTTTGACGTTAAAATAGTATCATTAGAAAATAAAAGGGTAGAAATAAGAGAGCTACTGAATATGACGATTGTACAGCAAAGAAATTTACAGTTTAATGATGTACGCCTGCAGCAGGCAAAGGAATTAGTTATTAAGCTTATTAATGACCTTAAAGAAGAATATCACCTGAAATAAAATTTCAATGCAACAACCATTAACCTCCAACCAAAAAAGAATTGAATCCATCGACATTGTCCGTGGCATAGCCATGGTCATTATGGCGCTGGACCATGTCCGGGATTATTTTCATATCGGTGCCAACCTGGATGACCCGCTGAACCTGGCCACTACAAGCCCCGCTTTGTATTTTACAAGATGGATCACCCATTTCTGTGCTCCTGTTTTTGTCTTCTTATCGGGCACCTCCATTTACCTGCAAAGCCTGCGCAAAACAAAGAAAGAGCTGGGTGTTTTTCTTTTGAAAAGAGGCTTGTGGCTCATCATTGCTGAATGGACTATTATTGCCTTTGCCTGGACCTTTAATACCAATTTCAACTTCATTCCCTTCCAGGTTATCTGGGCTATCGGTATCAGTATGTTTATCCTTGGCTTGCTGGTGCTGGCACAAATTCCATATAAAATAATATTGCTGCTGGGCATCATCATTGTTGCCGGGCATAACCTGCTGGATATCCCTGAGTCTGCCGCTGGTTTTCAGCCAACTTTTATATGGGATTTGCTGCATCACGGTGTTTTTGCCCCTTATCAAATAACCGGTAATCATGTGGCCTTGCTGGTATATCCCTTTGTTGCCTGGACGGGATTAATGATGCTGGGGTATTGTGCTGGTATTTTCTTTAGTTCATCTTATTCAGCGGAGCAGCGAAGAAAAATATTGCTACGTACCGGTATCGGGCTGATCATATTCTTTGTTCTTCTGCGCTTGACTAACCTGTATGGCGATCCTGTAAACTGGGCGAAACAAAAGAACAGTTTGTATACTTTTTTCTCTTTTATGAAGGTGAATAAATACCCGCCTTCGTTACTGTACCTGTGCATTACTATCGGGCCATCTCTTATTGTACTCGCCTGGGTGGAGAATATCAAAAACTGGTTTACCCGTTTCATGATCATATTTGGCCGCACAGCTTTTTTCTACTATATCCTGCATATTTATCTTATTCACCTGCTGGCAGCCATTTTCTTTTTTGCAAGGGGCCACTCTTTTGCCGAAGCTAAAAATGTGGGGCAGCAATTTCCTTTTATGTATGTGGCGCCGGGTGAGGGATACGGGTTACTTGTCGTCTACGGAGTTTGGATCGCCGTAATAATCATATTATATCCTCTCTGCAAAAAATATGACCGGTATAAAACCAATCATAAAGAAAAATGGTGGTTAAGTTATTTGTAAAAATTTCTTTTCATTTTTAAACTCAGAAAATAATGCTATATAATTTTTTTAAAGCCAGGTGCTTTATCCTTGCAGTAATATTATGCATTTGTATACACACAACTGCACAATCAACTATTGAATATGATATTGTATTGTCCGGTGGCCGGGTAATTGACCCGGAAACAAAACTGGATGCTATACGCAATGTGGGCATTATTAACAACCGCATTGCGCAAATTTCAACCGAACCATTGAAGGGGAAAGAAACGATCAATGTAAATGGTTTGGTTGTTGCCCCCGGCTTTATTGACTTACATGTACATGGCCGCAGCAATGTGGAACAGGAATACCAGTTACATGATGGTGTAACAACAGCCTTAGAGCTGGAATGGGGTATTGAGCATTTGGGTAAATGGTACGAATCAAGAAAAGGAAAAGCTCTCATTAATTACGGTGCCAGTGTAAACTGGCCTTTTGAACGGTTTAAAGCCATAAGTAAGTACCAAAACGCTGTAGATAGTTTACTGATAACTACATTAAAGGGAGAAGCAAGCATTGGGACAATGACCAACACCATTTTACGGGCCGCTAATGAAGCTATTTCTCCTGCTGAAATGAATCAAACATTGGCAAACATTAAAACCTCTTTAAGTGAAGGCGGTATTGGCATTGGGGTACCGATAGGTTATTTACCTAAAACAAATCCGAATGAAATGTACAGGGTCTTTCAATTAGCAGGAGAATTGAATACGCTGGTCTTTACACATGTAAGAAACCCCGATATTATTTCTATACAGGAAGTAATTACCGATGCTGTGCTCACCCATGCACCGCTGCACATTGTCCATATTAATAGTATGTCGCTGGGCAATATTCAGCTATCAATAGATATGGTAACAGCCGCAAAGAACAAGGGGTTTGATATTACTACGGAATTGTATCCCTATACCGCAGGTTCTACGGGGCTGCAAAGCGCCATGTTTGATGAAGGATGGCAGCAACGGCTGGGTATCAGCTATGGCGATTTACAATGGGTTGCCACCGGCGAACGCCTTACCAAAGAAAGTTTTGAAACCTACCGCAAAACTGGCGGCGTTGTTATTCTTCATGTGATGAAACCTGAATGGATTAAAACAGGCATAGCCGCACCTGGTGTTTTGATTGCATCAGACGGGATGACTTATGCAAAACTGGCACATCCCCGTACCGCCGGAACGTTTTCCAGGGTATTGGGCAAATATGTGCGGGAAGACAAAGTAATTGATTTAAATACAGCCATTGAAAAAATGACACTGCTGCCTGCAAAACGCTTGGAAAATATTGCTCCCCTGATGCGTTTTAAAGGAAGGATACAGGTGGGTGCCGATGCAGACATTACCATTTTCAACCCCGATACTATTATTGACAAAGCAACTTTTGAGAAAGGCCTGGAGTTTTCTGCCGGTATTGAATATGTAATGGTGAATGGCAGTTTTATTTTAAAGAATGGAGAAACGGTCAACAATGTTTTTCCCGGTCAGGCGGTGTATGGGAAGTTTAAAAAATAATTTCATGAAAAAAGCAGTACTCCTTTTCCCGGCAATTTTATGCATATCATTATTGCAGGCACAGCAATCAAGCGCCAATAATCACCAGGCTGTACAGCAAACGGTCATTAAACTATTTGATGCTTTATCCAACCGGGATTCTGTCAGCCTGAAAGCCCATAGTACAGCGGATATTACATTGTATGAATATGGCCAGGTATGGAATATAGATACACTTATTCTGAAGGCCATTATCCAAAATCAGTCAGCCAATTTTAAACGAACCAATTCTTTTGATTTCATTAATACCACTGTAGATAAAACAATGGCATGGGTTACTTACCGGCTTCAGTCAATAGTAATCCGTGACGGTAAAGAAACAACAGTGCAATGGCTGGAAACTGTGATTTTAGTGAAAGAGAAAAAAAGATGGAAGGTTAAGCACCTGCATTCAACCCTTATTAAAAGAAGTTAAAATCAACCCTTCTGAATTTTAATGATACAATCATGAATGTCATGAAAAAAATAATAGCCCTCTTTTGTTTTGTTGCAGGTATGCAAACTGTTTTTGCACAAAAGGCAAACGTAGATTCCATAT